>NZ_CP031467.1:4228933-4531000 GCF_003368325.1 Paraburkholderia caffeinilytica
AGCAGATGTGGAGCAACCTCGAATATTTCCTGTCGCAACTTGTTCCGGTCGCCGAAGAACTCGGTCTCAAGCTCGCGCTGCATGCAGACGATCCTCCGCGTCCGGTGTTCGGCCTGCCACGCATCATCAAGAACATCGACGATCACCGGCGCGTGCTCGATATCGTCGATTCGACAGCGAACGGCCTGACGCTGTGCAGCGGCACGCTCGGTTCCGATCTGCGCAACGACGTGCCGTCGTTCATCAACGAATTCGCGGCGCGTAAACGCGTGCACTTCGTGCATCTGCGCAACGTCAAGGTTGGCGAAAACGGAGATTTCTACGAATCGGCGCATCTGACCCAATGCGGTTCCCTCGACATGGCCGAGATTGTCAAGGCGCTGCACGACGCCGATTTCCAGGGCTACGCGCGGCCCGACCACGGCCGCATGATCTGGGGCGAAACCGGCGTGCCGGGCTACGGCCTGTACGATCGCGCGCTCGGCATCATGTATCTGCAGGGTTTGTGGGAAGGTATCGGTAAGGAAAAAACTCGCGCACTCGCACAGCGCCCGCGTGTGGCGGCTTGAGCATGCCGGCAACGCTCGGGCAGAATAAAATCGGAGACGATGGATGAAGAGAAACGGCAACGGTAAACCTACGGTGTCCGGCCGCCGCCGCTTTTGCAAGTTGGCAGCGGGCGTGGCGTTGACACCGTCGGTGAGCTGGGCGGCGAGCGACGCGATGCAAGCGCATGGAAAGGGCGCCGCGCACGCGGCGTTTCATGTCGCGGTGGGTGCGACGCTCACGGTTTATCGGCCTTTATCTGGTCGTCGCATACAACGCGCCTAGCGGTCTGACCGTGCATCCGCTCGCGGAAGACGGATCGATTGGCGACGCCGTATCACAGCGTGAGCATGTCGATGCAGGTGTCTACGCGCATCAGGTGCGTGTCGCGCCGGACAACCGCACGGTCGTATTGCCGACTCGCGGCAATGACGCTACCGCGACCAGGCCCGAAGATCCGGGTGCGTTGAAGGTGCCAGTTGCAGGACGGATAAGGGCAATTGACGGACGAGCAATCGGTAGCGCCGCACGACGGCTATGGTTTCGGTCCACGCCACGTCGATTTTCATCCGTCGAAACCGTGGATGTATGTGTCGATGGAGCGCGAGAACCAGTTGCAGATGTTCGACATGAAAGCGGGGCGGCTGGCCCCGCAGCCCAGCTTCGTGAAGACGACGCTTTCGAAACCCGCGGAGGTGCATCCGCAACAGATTGTCGGACCCATTTATATCGCGTGATGGCCGATTCATCTATCTTGCGAACCGTGCGAACGGGACAACCGGGTTCGACGGGTAGAAAGTTTTCTCCGGCGGCGAGAATAGCATTGCGGTATTTCGCGTCGATTCTTCTACCGGTGAGCCTGTCCTGATCCAGACCGTGGCGACGGAGAGCTTCCATCCGCGCACCTTCTCGATTCGTTCGGATGGGCGCATGCTGGTGTCGGCGGCGGTCGAGCCGCTGCGAGTGCGCGAGGGCGACACGGTCCGCGATGTTCCCGCTGCGCTGACGGTGTTTCGCATCGCTGCTGACGGCCGCCTCACGCGCATCCGCAAATACCATGTCGAGACGGGCAACGACTGGATGTTCTGGTGCGGCATGGTGCCATTGGAAGTGTGATGACGACGATCGTACAAATCGAGGTCATGCGCGTAGCGATCGGTTTCGACGCCGGCCGACGCTTAACCGAAGACTCAGGGGCACGAGCAGGCGACGCATTCGACGCCGCGTCCAAGCAACTCGCGCGGATGGAATCCCTGCTCGTTAAGGTGGCACTTTCCGATGGACACATCGGCTGGGGTGAAGGATTCGGTCATGCCTGCAATCCCGCGACGTTCGCGATGCTCGCGGGCGCGGCCGGACGTTTTTTATCGGCATGTCGTTCGATGCGGCGGCGCAACCTGAAGTGTTGAACGTGGCAGCGCAGCGCGCCTTCCATTCGTACGGCAGCACGGGGCCGACGATGTACGCGCTGTCCGCCGTCGATATCGCGCTGTGGAATCTCGCCGGCCAGGCAGCAGGCGTTCCACTATGCCGGATGCTGGGCGCGAGCCGCGCATGCGTGGACGGCTATGCGAGCCTCGTCAGCTACGACAATGATCCCGCAGAAGTGGCGCGACCGGTGCATCGCGTGCACGCCGAGGGATTCACGCAAATCAAGCTGCACGAAACATCGGCCGACGCAATTCGGGCGGCGCGCGAAGCGCTACCTGCCGAGGTTGAATTGATGGTGGACGTGAATTGTCCCTGGTCGGTTGAGGAAGCCGCGCCGCAAGCTGCTCGCCTGCATTCGCAGGGACTCGCCTGGCTCGAGGAACCGGTCTGGCCGCCGGATGACTACGCCAGACTGACGCGGGTGCGCCGCAGCGGCGTGCCAATAGCGGCTGGCGAGAACGCCGCGGGCATCGCGGGCATCCGGCAATATCTGGAAAGCGGCGCAGTGGACGTGCTGCAACCGCGCGTCACGAAGCTTGGCGGCGTCACCGCCGTCCGGGAGGTGATGACGCTGGCGAACCGGCACGGTGTGCGCGTCGTGCCTCACTGCTTCTTCTACGGCCCCGGACTGCTCGCGACTGCGCTCATTGTCGCGAGCCTACCGGATACGGTCGCGCTGGAGATGCCGGGTGTGCATTTCGAAGCGGCTACCTATGAAGGCCATGAGCTGGAAAACCGTGGATAAGTCACTCTGGTTTTCTTTCGCGTCGGCCAGAGCGCGACATCATCACGTTGGACGATTATCCCGCACCAAGGGTCCCGCTATGGCAGGAGTGAAGCGTGTGCATTCAGGTAACGGTTGACCTCGCTCAGGAGAGCCGAGTGATAACTTTCCGGTAGGCTCCAGTCGTCACTCAGGGACATCAGCTCTTCAATCCTGTCACGGAACGATTTGACAATATCTGCCCGCATCGAGACTGGAAGGTGCGCCAACACGGAAACCAGCAATTCGCCAACGACTGCAAGACGCGCACCGAGTTGAACAACGTTGATACCGTTTGCCTTGGATAGGATCACGACCGCATCGAGCAACAATACGTTGCTAGTCTTTTCAGATTCGTTGGCTGGTACTGCCGACGAATCAGGTAGGGTCTCAATGTCTGAGTCGGGTATCTGCATTTTGGAGATTCTGGACATGATGGATTTCGCGATCAGAAAGTTTTCCAGTCCACTTTCCCTGCATCGGCTGCGATGGCGGGCTTGTCTGCGATAGCGGCCGGAACGATCCCCGGCTGTGCGGACTCCGTGCGGCGTGTGGTGGAAATCCTGGAGACAGGCAAGCGGCGTTTGCTTTGCGGGATCGCCATGCGTGACGTAGATTGCCCCGTGTCGGCGACCTTGAACACTGCAACGGCATTCTTAAGATGTGTGGCCTGTTCTTCAAGTGACTGCGCGGCAGCTGCCGCCTGTTCAACGAGCGCCGCATTCTGTTGCGTCACTTCGTCCATCTGGCCGACTGCCAGATTCACCTGCTCAATGCCACGGCTCTGCTCTTCAGACGCAGCAGCAATTTCACCGACGATATCGGAGACCTGTTTGATTGACTGCTTGACCTGCCCCATGGTGGCGCTGACTTCTGCC
This sequence comes from Paraburkholderia caffeinilytica, assembly GCF_003368325.1. Classification (NCBI taxonomy): domain Bacteria; kingdom Pseudomonadati; phylum Pseudomonadota; class Betaproteobacteria; order Burkholderiales; family Burkholderiaceae; genus Paraburkholderia; species Paraburkholderia caffeinilytica. The sequence continues at coordinate 4,232,552 of NZ_CP031467.1, forward strand.
GCCTGCTTCACGCCGTCCTGAATCGTTGTCACGGACGAACTGATCAGTTCCTTTATTTCCTTGGCTGCCGCGGCGGAACGCTGGGCCAGACTGCGGACCTCGCTGGCAACCACAGCAAAGCCTCGCCCCTGTTCGCCGGCACGCGCGGCTTCGACGGCTGCGTTCAACGCGAGAATGTTCGTCTGGAAAGCAATGCCTTCGATTACGCCGGTGATATCGGAAATCTTGCTTGAGCTGCCGCTGATCTTCTCAATCGTGCCTACCATGGATTGAACAGCATCGTTGCCTGTATCGGCCATCTCTGTCGCGCTTGTTGCCAGTGCGCTTGCCTGGCGGGCATTGTCGGCGTTCTGCTTTACCGTTTCCGTCAACTGCGTCATGCTGGCTGCGGTTTCCTCAAGGGACGCCGCCTGTTCCCCGGTGCGCGCCGAGAGGTCCTGATTTCCCGCTGCGATCTGGGTTGAAGCTCCTGCGATAGCGTCTGTACCCGTGCGCACGCCACGGATTATATTGACCAGGCTACCATTCATCCTTCCAAGCGCTGCCATCAACTGACCGGTTTCGTCGTGAGTCGTCGCTTCAATGAGCGTTGTCAGGTCACCCTCGGCTACGGTGTTTGCTGTCTGGATGGCCTTGTTCAAAGGGCGCGAGATGGCTTTTGCGAGAAGTAGCGCAATGCCAAGGTTCAGTGCGACAACAGCCGCAAGCAGTGCGATAACCTTGTATCGTCCGCTCTCGTAGATGGCATTACCACGCTGACTCGCGTCCTTGCCGCCCTGCACATTCATATCTACGATCTTCTGGAGGTCGTCGCCGGCCTCGTCGTATCGTTGCTGCGATATTCCACGTATCAGATCTCTCGCTTCGTTGTTCTTGTTCGATCGGGATAGATCGAGCACCTTCTGGTGTTGAATCAGGTATTCATTCCACTCGGCCTTGAATTTTTCATAGAGCTTCCGTTCTTCTGGTGAAGAGGTCAGATTTTCATACCCGGTGCGATTTTTCTCAAAATCCGACACCACTTCCTGCATATCCTTTTCGTATTTCTTCATATCGTTGTCGTCGGTGGACAGGATATGCTGCAACTCAGCGATGCGGAAATCTGAGGCGTTGGTATTCATCGCGGAAGAAAAGCGAGCGCCAGGCAACCAGTTGACTGCCATATCGGTAGAGAGCTGGTTGACGGTCTCTAGCTCGACGATAGAAATTCCACCCAATACGATCGTGAGAAATATGCCAATAAAAAAAGAAACGATGAGTTTTGCTGAAATACTCAGATTTAGAAAGCGTTGAATCACTGGAAATCCTCGGAAGACGTGAGCGGGCAAGCTTGTAAGTGCGGTGAACATCGTTGCAAGGATTGCCTGACAACCAATTGCGGATAGGCTTACCTTAACTATTCGATTCGCTTGTAGCGGAATGGCACGGGCGTATGTCCGGTCATGCCATCGGATTTAGACGCATATCAATCGCTGTGCGTGCGAGTTGTCTGCAAACCCTGAGTCTTTGGCTCGATGCAGCGGGGAGAGTGTTGGTCTGTTCGAGCAGCATCGAGTGAAATGCGGGTGGAAGAGAAACGTCGCCCATCAGCGACTTCGCATCACCAACCCTGCATCGAAACAATTTCGTCACGGCCGCGCACGGTGCCGCCGTGAGGTGCCACAGCACCGGACCGACAAACTCGCTCACAACCACGAGCCGTGCGCCGGGATGAGAAACTGCTGCGCCGTTTGTCCTCTCGAGCGTGGTCAGCGAATTCAGTAACGCTTCAGGGGTGTCCGACTTCCCACCCTGTTCAGAACTTCTGCCAGTCAGCATCGGCAGCCTCCATTGTGGTGATGGCGTTTCCTTTGGCGCCCCTGGCCGGCGTCGCTCGGCTCTACCCGTGCAACGAAAACGGCGACCCAATCCAGATAATGCATATTAGAACGGTCTGAGCGTGCAGTTCTTCCCCCGGATGCAGTGGGAATGTTCGGGATGAAGCGTGCAACCATGTCCTGAACCCGAGATCGAGTGGGGAGGAGGGGGCACTTTTGCGCGCTGCTGGCCGTAGACCAGACGTCGCATGACTCCGGCTCCAGCCGTTCCCACGACAACGAAGACTAATATGCGATATGGACATGAACCGGATTGGCGCAGGCGCGGCTCGGCAAAGCGAAGCGGTGGAGCTCCCCTATGACGGGCTTCACGCAGAGCGATCTGGTCAGCTTGATGACGAGCATCGGAGCCACCCTTGAAACGCACGCCGACGGCATTGTGCAGCAAAGCGCCCGGATCTCCGCGATCGACCTGATTCTGCGTGTGCTGATGTCCAATATGGTTGCACCGACGAAAGCGGAGATCAGGCGAGCATCTTTTGAAAGAATCGAAGAAGCCATGCGCGCTATGGACAGTGCAGCGCTTCCCGCCGGTTACGCCACGGCCTGGCTGAGTGAGGTCGATGCCCTTTTGGCGGCATTGGCGTGATGAGAACATGGGGCGATTCATGAACGACACCGGGCGCCGCATCGGGTATATGGGGATGCTTGACGGCCTGACCGGACAAGTCCTTTTCCTGTCAGCTTTGCGAGGCCGTGCAGTCGGCGCAGCATAGGGTGCGCAAGGTCGCGGTGCTGCTTGTCGATCTGGACCGGTTCGGGCGGGTAAACACGATGCTCGGCCCCGTTGTCGGCGACCAGATGCTCAAGACGCTGTCCCGGCGGCTGGTGGAATGCGTAACAGACGACAAGCTGGTTGCCCGCCTGGAGGACGACGAATTTGCAATTATTCTGCGGGAACCCGATGGAATTGACGGCGCCTGCGCAACCGCGGGTTGAATACTGACGGCCCTCGGCCAGTCTATCGTCGTCAGTGGGCACGAATGCCGCGCCACGCGAGCATGGGCATATCGATTTGCCCGTCCGATGCGGATAGCTGGCAATCGCTGATCAAGCATGCCGATGTCGCGATGCGCGTGGCGAAGCAGGAAGAGGGCAACGCGTTCAGGTCCCAATGCAACCGCATGCCCCCGGCTGGCGCACGCGTTTGAACTGGACGCTCATCTGCGAAGCGCGCTGGAGCGCTGCGAATTCCGTTCGCAATACCAACTCAAGCTGGACCTGCGAAATCGCGCCATCTGCGGCCCCCATATCGGATCTGCTCAATGAGACGGAAATGAGAGCCGATCTGCTGGGATCTGAAATCATGGAAAGCGCGGTGATGTCCGGCCCAGCAAGGGCCATCGACATACTTCGTGCGATCAGGAGCATGGGCGTGCATGGTTGCGGCCAGATCCAGAGGAGCCACGTCAGCCGGCCATTGAGCGCGGACCGCTTCGCGACGCTGTTGCGGTGATGCATGCACACGCGGAGAGACGTCAAAGCCGCAACGTGAATCCTGCGCCCCCCTCAAGATATCGACACTCAGAGCCGTATACAAGAGAAAGACAATGTACGCACCGTCCTCGCAACTCCAAATACGAAAGTGGCCGCCGTTAGATGCATCAAAAAAATGCAAGAGCCAGGGCAAACCTTCGGCAGATCTGTTTGCTGAACCTCGGTTGGGAGATGTTGCTTCCTGACTTTACACACGCGCTTCGGCATACCGTTGGTTTCAACGTCTGCGTCTTTCTCTGGTTGTCGCCCACCGAGCCAAGAATCCAGCACGTCTGGTCGAATACCATCGTGCCGGACCGTATCGCGAACGATTTCCTCGTTCACTTCGCTCACCTCGAGGCCGAATCGCCGCACGCTGGCGGCTTAGCGTCGTTTTACGAGCGTGGGCCGAGCGTGCGGCTTACGCCGGAATGGGCCGGCTTCTCTCGGACGGAGATGTGCAACTACATCTGGAAGGAGACCGGGATACATTACGGGCTCTCGACTGTGATCCCGGCCGCCGACGGCCGCTGTCTCGGACACCTGATGCTGCATCGCGAGCGCACGGCACGTAACTTTTCCAAGGCCGATATCGGGTTCATGGAAGGCTTGATACCCTACATTTCTCATGCGCTCTCGGTCGACCCGTCGTCCGAGATCGAATTTGCCGATAGCATCGACAGCGGCATGCTTCTGATGGATCGGGAAGGAAGGATTCAATACAGAAGCGCATCGGCTTTAACGCTTGCATCGATGATCGAGAACACCGGGTACGTCGATTTGATTGGGAGGTTTGGCGTACCGGGATTCATTGAACTCGTGTTCAGACGCCTGATAGACGTCGGACGGCCAGCGACCACGCTTCCCCCTCGGCTCCAGTTGACCAATCGCTGGGGTCAATTTGACATCCACGCTTATTGGCTGGATTCGATGAACCCAGGCGACGGCTTGATCGCAATCCGGCTGGATCGTAAGGAGCCGAAAGTTTTGCGTCTTGCATCCGCGATGCAAGACGCGCAGTTTTCCGCGGCGCAGCAGCGCGCTAGTCTGCTACTGTTGCAAGGCAAGACGAATCGGGAAATTGCCGATGCGCTGCAGATCACAATCAACTCGGCACGTGATCACGTGAAAGCCGTACTCGAAAAGGCAAACTGCGACACGCGACACGATCTGTCGTCCTTTCTTCTTTCCTTGCCGCGGCGGAACACGCCGTCGACGAGATCGCATGGGTGATTCCACAAAGCAAGCCTCGCCTGCCTGCCCCCAAGCCCCCCCCGACGCGTCATGTAGACGCTATCGTTGACAAGCCAACCGGGGCCGCAGCCGATACGACTAGCCTGAACTAGCAAACATTCCGACCTTGGCCCAACACATGCACAATTCCTTCAACATGTAGGGTAATGCGCCGGCATTGCAAGCCCAACCGACTTCGCCCGAGAAATCGGTGCTCGCCGCCCTTGCTCAAGTTCAGAAGATCAGCACCGATACGTTGATCGATTCGCTCGCGACCCTATCCACAATAAACGGCACTGCTGTTGTTCAGCATGGCGCTCGCCTCGCGGTTATTGGCGAACTGTTGACTTACATGCTGACGCACCTGCCTTATTCGATGCGGGTGGCCTGGAGAGCAACAGAGTCGGTGGCGCACCCAGTAGAGCGTGTTAGGAACGTTGAAGGACTGGCACCGCGTGCGAGCATAAGCATCGCAAAGACCACGAAATGAAGCCCGGCGAGGATTACGGGTGGCCGTTCATAAAATGATGGGCGTGGATACGGCGCCGCTGGCGAGTTGGGGCAGGTTGTTCACCGACGTCACTTAGCGAAACCCCTGCCATCGTGTATCCACCACAGATGCTGACGCAGCCAACGCATCTTCGTTAAACTTCGATCCACTATCCAACCCGCCGAGCACATCATCTTGACCATCCACATCCACATCCGCCCCGCCCACGCGCCCGACGCAGCCTTGATTCTCCGCTTCATCAGCGAACTCGCCGCAAAAAAAGGCTGAGCGTGAAGTTGTCGCGACCGTTAGCGATATCGAAGCGAGCCTGTTCTCCACTGCGTCCACCGCGAAGGCTTTGATCTGCGAAATGAACGGCGAGCCGATTGGCTTCTGCGTTTATTTCTTTTCTTATTCGACGTGGCTCGGCAAACAAAGGCTTTATCTGGAAGACCTGTACATATCGCCGACTTCGCACGGCAGTGGCGCGGGCAAACAGATGCTTCGCCACCTCGCACAAATCGCATGCGAAACAGACTGTGGGCGCTTCGAATGGAGGGTGCTCGACTGGAACGAGCCAGCAATCGGTTTCTATGAATCGATCGGTGCGAGTGCGCAAAGCGAATGGGTTCGCTACCGTCTGGCGGGCGATGCACTCACGGCGTTTGCCGATGGCAATGTGTGAGGCACGCTTGCCCCCGAACAGAAACGTAGCCGGCTAATCTGTGATACGCGCCTTGTTTGTCTGCAGCAAGAACCGCCTGCGTAGCCCAACGGCCGAACAGGTATTCGCCGCGTGGCCTAATGTCGAAACCGATTCGGCCGGGCTGGGTGCGGATGCCGAAGTGCCGCTTTCGCCCGAGCAGCTTCGCTGGGCCGACATCGTCTTCGTCATGGAGAAAACGTATCGAGCGAGGCTGTCGGAAAAATTCCACGCGTATCTGAATGGCAAAAAAATGATTTGCCTCGACATCCCCGACGATTATGCGGTCATGCAACCCGAACTCGTCGCGCTGCTGGAACAGAAGGCCGACAAGTTTCTGCGGCAGAAATAGCGGGCACCGCGAGTAAGAAGCTGTTGCGAAATTAAGTTTTCGGGTCTGTTAACTTTTCCGACTTGGCGTTAACTTCCTGTCTTGTTTTGCCCGACAGGAAGCGATGCCTAAAGAACTCATCGACGACGAATTGTGGTTACTCATCGAACCGCTTTTACCTGCGCGAGCCCCCCGCAATCGACAGTATGCGGGCCGCAAGCCGGCACCCGACCGCGCCGTACTGACGGGCATCGTGTTCGTGCTGCGCTCGGGCATCGTGTGGAATCTGCTGCCGCAGGAGATGGGTTGCGGTTCAGGAACTGCCTGTTGGCGACGGCTAGTGGCATGGCAGCAAGCAGGCGTCTGGCAACGTATCCACGAAACGCTGCTGGCCGAATTGCGTCGCCGCGGCGAAATCGATTTGTCGCGAGCGCTCGTCGACAGCTGGTCGAGGCTATTCCGCACATTCTTGGCAAGCGGGGACGCCGCCTGCATCGACCGCAGATCGTTCAGGGCGACCGGGGCTACAGCTCTGAACTCCATCGACAACGTTTGAAAGACCGCAGCATCACGCCGATGCTCGCAAAAATCGGTTCGCCCCACGGAAGTGGCCTCGGCAAAACGCGTTGGCCAGTCGAGCGCTCGATTGCTTGGCTTCACTCGCTTCGACGCCTGAAGATTCGCTACGAACGCTACGCTCATGTTCACGAGGCCTTCCTGTCTCTGGCTTGCGCCTTGATTTGCTGGACGTGTCTCAAGTCACGGTTTAACTAATTTCGCAACAGCTTCTTATAGTGAAGAAGACTGTCCTTGCAGCCGCAGCGGTATGCAGCACGGTTGGAGGCGCTGCGCACGCGCAAAGTAGCGTTACCCTCTACGGCATTGTCGATCAGGGCATCAACTACAACAGCAACATGACCGGCAAGCGATCATACGCGCTGCAAAGCGGTGTTCTGCAGGGTAACCGCAGGGGTTTGCGCGGCGCGTTTCGCGCGCTGGCCGCGCGCCGCTACTTCGAGAAAGCCATCGCAAGATAGCCTTGCTTCGCCACCCCTTCTTATTGCCGCACAACCCGAACAGATCCTCCATACACTTGAGCTTGCTCACCGTTGACTCTCAAATTGGTCTGCCTGACGCGTTAGTCGAGTCACTTTCGCTATTTGCACGACAGCCAGTGTGCGACCTTTACCTGGCGATCTACATGCCAAACTGATTCCAATCCGGGATGCGTCCACATAGGCGCCTCTTATCATGCGGAGTCGGTATGTGGTATGTTTTTCATACTATGGGAATAAAAGGATTGCTTATAATATAAAACTGAAAAACATCTCCTGTAAACACAACACCAAAGGTTCTAGCTGACATGGCTAGAACCGTGCACAAAAGGATCCTGTCACAGATTACCGAAGTACGTTCAGGTAACGGTTGACCTCTGTTAACAGCGCCGAGTGATACTTTTCATGTAAACACCTGTCGTCGCCCAGTGACATCACACTCTCAATCCTGTCGCGGAATGATTTCGCAATATCTGCCCTCATTGAAAGAGGCAGGTGCGTCAGTATGGAAGCTAGCAGTTCACCAATAACCGCGAGACGTGCGCCTTGCTGAACAACGGCAATGCCGTTTATTTTAGATAGGGTCGTGATCGAATCGATCAACGTGTCGTCGCTCAATTCTTCAGATTGTGTGGGCGAGACGAGAGTCGTTGGGACTGACGAAGCCGTTTGGGTCTCAGGGTGTGCGTTGTCGCTCTGCATGTTGAAGACTCTATGCCTGATTCAGGTCACTATTAGAATGTTTGCCAATCCCTTCCAGCGGTGTCAACGACGGTGGCAGGCTTGTCAGCCATGGTGGCCGAGGCAACCCGCGACTTTGCCGGCTCTGCCCGACGCGTCGTGGGCATCGTCGACGCAGCCGGCCGGGGCTTGCTTTGCGGAATGGTTGCCTGGTACGAGGACGAACGCGCATCAGCGAGCTTGAATACCGAAACAGCGTCTTTCAGCCTGGTCGCCTGCTCTTCGAGAGACTGAGCTGCCGCCGCCGCCTGCTCGACCAGCGCCGCGTTCTGTTGCGTTACTTCGTCCATTTGACCGACAGCCTGATTCACCTGCTCAATGCCGCGGCTCTGTTCTTCTGCCGCAGCAGCGATCTCGCTGACGATATCGGACACCTGCTTGATAGCCTGCTTGACCTGCCCCATGGTTGAACCGACCTCTGCCGCCTGCGTCGAGCCGTCCTGAATCGTTGCAACGGATGAGCTGATCAGCTCCTTGATCTCCTTGGCGGCAGCGGCCGAACGCTGCGCCAGGCTACGAACCTCGCTGGCAACTACGGCGAAGCCTCGCCCCTGTTCACCCGCGCGGGCCGCTTCCACGGCAGCGTTCAGCGCGAGAATGTTGGTCTGGAAGGCAATGGCTTCGATCACGCCGGTGATTTCTGAAATCTTGCTTGAACTGCTGCTGATCTGGCGGATTGTCCCGACCATGGCCTGAACCGAGTCATTGCCCGTATCAGCCATGTCCGTGGCGCTCGTGGCCAGTACGTTCGCCTGCCGGGCATTGTCAGCGTTCTGCTTTACCGTTTCGGTCAACTGCGTCATGCTCGCCGCAGTTTCTTCGAGCGACGCGGCCTGTTCCTCGGTGCGAGCAGAGAGGTCGGTATTGCCGCTTGCAATTTCGCGCGATGCCACGGTAACTGACTCGGTGGACGCTTTGATCCCGCGAACTGTATCGCTGAGTTGCTGATCCATTGTCTTCAGTGCTTCGAGAAGCTGACCGAACTCCCCTCCTGAGTCAACTACGATCTGATTCTCCAGCTTGCCTCCTGCAATATGGTTCGCTATATCAACCGCCTTGTTGAGCGGTTTCGAGATCACACGCAGCAGGTAGGCCGATGCACCAAGGGCAACCACAACACCCATGCCGAGAAGAACAATGGCAACCCAGAGGATAGTTTTGAACGTCGACGCGCTGTCGTCGGTGAATTGCTTGGCTTGAGCCAGATTGAGGGTGGAGTTTTCATTAAGTGCGTCCCTCAAGGCAAGGCCGGGCACCGATACTTTCTCAACCAGCGGTGCAGCCGCACCGTAGTCGCCAGCGCGCAACGCGACGAGAGCTTCGTCAGTTGTCGCCTTGAGCTGAGTCAAAGCGGTTTTTATCTTCTCTGCGACCTCACGTTCCTTGTCACTGGATATGCCATCCCGATAGTAGTGATTCCACGCTTTATCAACACGCTCCAGATCGCTGCGGATTGTCTCAATTTCGGTGGTCGTTTCTTTTTGATCGTGAAGCACCTGAATTCGCCTCAACTGAAGACGAATATCCAGGCTTGCCTCCCGCAGGTCCGATAGATCGGCAATCGGAACGGTATTGCCAGAGTACCCATCGGCTATGTTCGAATTGAGTCTGGAGAGACCGAATGCTCCAAACAATCCGATTGCAGTCGTGAGTATCACGCAGGCGCCAAACGCAAGAATGATTTTGAATTTGATCGTTTGTACAAAATTGCCCATGTAACGTCCGTCCAAGAGGTGGTGTTCGGAATTTGTAGACTCCACGAAGCAAAAAATCGCAGATGCTCACATAGTATTTACGGCAATACGCCTAAAAAGCAACAGTGAGACTTTGGTAGGGAAACCCTGAAACTTTCGTAGGAATGTGCTTTTGCGCAAGTGTCAGCAGATCTGATCCCGGGTGGCAAATGCCGCTGCTCAGGGACATCTGGGCGTATCTGGAGTCCCGTGCGCAAACCTGAAACAGCGCTGACGTGCTATGCCTCTCGTGGAGTTATGCGGAAGCCGCATAACCTCATGTCAAGCCCGCATCACCGTTATTTTTTTCGGCCTCTAGTATTCGTTCATGTCTTCTGCGTGCCGTTGTCCGGCTACGTGGACAAGTGACGCGTACACACGTCCACACGCCTCGAATACGCGTCGGAAGAACGCCCGTACTAGTCGACGAACAAAAGGATCAACATGAAAAACCGCCTCACGTTTTATATCGCCGCCGGCATGGTGCTCGGCGTCGCAGTGGGATACGCATGCCACACCGGTGCAGCGGATGTCGCTGCGGCGAAAGTTATCGCAGGGTATTTCTCGATCATCACCGATATTTTTCTGCGGCTCATCAAGATGATCATTGCGCCGCTGGTGTTCGCGACGCTGGTTGCCGGACTTGCTGGCATGGACAGCGGTCGTGACGTCGGCCGCATCGGCCTGCGCACCATGGGTTGGTTCGTCTGCGCCTCGCTGGTTTCTCTCGCGCTCGGCCTCCTGCTGGCCAACGTCACACAGCCAGGTGCCGGTCTGCACATGGTTGCGGGTGCCGGCGACGTGAACACCGGCCTCAACACTGCCGGTCTGAACTTCAAGGACATCGTCACACATGCAATTCCTGTCAACCTGCTTGATGCGATGGCACGCAACGACATCCTGCAGATATTGGTGTTTTCGATATTCTTCGGCCTGGGGCTGGGCGCGCTCAAACACGATCCGCGCGTCAACGCATTGATTCAGGCGATCGACGGGCTGGTCCCGGTCATGCTCCGGTTGACCACCTACGTTATGCGCGCCGCACCGTTGGGTGTCTTTGGTGCGATCGCGTCGGCCGTGACGCTGCGCGGCCTGGACGTGTTGTTCACATATGGCAAGCTGATCGGCTCGTTCTACCTCGGGCTGGCGCTACTATGGGCGCTCCTGATTGGCGTCGGTTATCTTTTCCTCGGCCGGGAGATCGGTCCGCTGCTCAAGGCGGTCCGCGAGCCGGCCATGCTTGCGTTTTCGACCGCCAGCAGCGAAGCCGCCTATCCACGACTGACTGAACAACTGGAGAAATTCGGCGTTGACAAGAAAGTGGTGGGTTTCACATTACCGCTTGGCTATGCGTTCAATCTGGACGGCTCCATGATGTATCAGTCGTTCGCGGCGATTTTCATCGCGCAGGCTTTTGGTGTGGATATGCCGTTGTCGCAACAAATCCTCATGCTGCTGGTGCTGATGCTCAGTAGCAAAGGTATGGCCAGTGTGCCGCGCGGCTCGGTCGTGGTGGTGGCGGCAGTGGCGCCGCTTTTCCACTTGCCCGCCGAGGGAGTAGTCCTGGTGCTCGCTATTGACCAGATTCTCGACATGGCCCGTACGATGACGAATGTGATCGGCAACAGCGTGGCGACCGCAGTTATCGCGAAATGGGAGGCGCGACGCAGCGGCGCACGTGCCGGCATGCATTTCGAGGGACTTAGGGGCGAAGTGCAATGACGGCGCCGATGGTGCAGACCCGGAGATCATTCGGCATCCTAATCGCTGACTATATTCACAGTGAGAAACTTTTCGAACGTTATTTCGCCGCGCCGGAATTCCAGGTTCTTCATTCGCGTCTGTGCGCGCCAGGCGAAGTCGATCCGGTCGTCTGTGCCGTCTACGGCGAAGACGGTATCAGGTGCGGCAACCTCGGGGGAACACCGGTCGAACTACTGCCCAAAACCCGTGCCGATCCGATCGTGCAGGGCGCCGATGTGATCTTGTCACGCCTGACGGAAATCAGTCTCGTGATGGACCGGATCGGGCCGCTGGAAGTGCCCTTGGTTGACTCAAACCTGGTGTACGCGCATTACGTGGTGGCGGTTGGCTACGCTTGTCGCGGTCGCGTCTTCAAGGTCGGCGTGGTGGGTGGCGTTGGGCTGGCAGCAACCGTGGACTCTCGCAAAGCGCTGCATCGAGTAAGCGCGTGGAGACGCGGTTCCCGAAGCCACAGTTGCACAATGATGACGTGAGACCAACCGACCTCGCTGCAGTCTGGACGGGGGATGGTGCGCGCGACCAACCGCCTGTCCTCCAGCGAAGCGACAAACAAATACGAATGAACGTGCAGATCATAATCGTGAGCGCGTTGAAGGAGTTCGGGATTATGTTTTCAAGTATCAAACTGTCTTCCTTTATGCTGGCACTGCTAGCCACGTTTGTTCTTTTTCAGATCATCGTGCAGGGGCTCGGTTTCTCGTCGATGGGGGGAACCCGGGACGACATTGCGCGCCTGACAAACCTATCGATCAGGCAGGGCGGGGCGCTCAACGCGACTACACGCGACCTGATGGACGCTCGCATCAATCTGGCCCGTGCTGCCACGCGCGTGGCACATGGCAGCGCGGAGCCGGTCGAGATCGTGAAACATGCAAAAGAGCAACTCACCCAGGCCGACGGCGATTTTGCGAGCTTCGTATCCGAAGCCTCGGGTGATGGAGAAAGCCAGTCCAGATCGGTAGCGTTGCAACAACAGTTTCGAACGCTGCGCCAGGCCCTTGGAGAACTCGTGGGGTTTCTGGATGCCAACAACCTTCAGGCCTATCTCGATCAGCCGACGCAAAAATATCAGGATGCGTTCATAACGGAGCAGCACCGATATGCAGATTTTGTTGCGCACGAGGCCGACGCATCCCTGAAGTCGCTCGATTTGCGGTATGGCAGGTTCAGAGTCACCGGTTTTTTGATGCTGGCGATCATGCTTCTTCTTTCGGTTCTAGTGAGTGTCGTGCTTGGACGCGCCATGTCGAAACCGCTTCGCGAGACGGAGAGACTGTTTCAGGCGATTTCGAACGGTCGCTTGAACAATCAGGTCACCACGTCCGGATTCAAGGAAATCAGCCGTCTCCAGGTCGATCTTGGCGTTATGCAATCCAGTGTGGCGAAGATGGTCGCTTCTGTTCGCGAAGCTTCGGATTCGATTCATCTCGGTACCAATGAAATCGCGACCGGAAACACGGAGCTGTCAGCACGAACGGAGGAACAGGCTGCGTCACTGCAGCAAACCGCAGCAAGTATGGACGAGCTGACATCGACAGTGCGGCAAACCGCTGAACATGCAGCCGAGGTAAGCCGGCTCGCTGCTGTCGCGTTGCAGGAGGCGGAAGCGGGAAACGATGTAGTCGGCGCAGTGGTAGAGCGAATGAACGGAATCGCAGGTAGCTCCCACCGCATTGTCGAGATCATCACGGTCATCGACGGCATTGCGTTTCAGACGAATATCCTCGCCTTGAATGCGGCGGTGGAGGCGGCTCGCGCGGGCGACCAGGGTCGGGGGTTTGCTGTGGTCGCCAGTGAGGTTCGCGGGCTTGCCCAGCGTACGGCTGTTGCGGCCAGGGAGATCAAACAATTGATTGAAGGTTCGGTGGAACAGGCTCGAGGGGGTGTAGATCTCGTAGAACGCGCTGGAGTGGCGATAGGGGCAGTCTCGAAATCGATTTCCCGTGTCACAACGATGATTGGCGAGATCAGCGGGGCAACGGGCGAGCAGAGTGCGGGAATCGCGCAGATCAATCGTGCGGTGACGGAGATGGATCGCATGACCCAGAAAAACGCTGCCCTCGTCGAGCAGGCGGCAGCTGCAGCACAGGAATTGCACGAACAGACGCGTCATCTGGCGTCCGCCGTCGCTACGTTCGAATTGCTTTGAATCAGGTGTGACAACCGGAACGGGATCCGGCGGTTAGTCGGGATGAGAAGTAAGGCTATCTCAAGCGTTCGGCCCGAAGGGCAGCTTCCCGATACTGCTGATACCCGGGGTGCGGATGCCGGACATCTACCTCTTGAAGCGCCGACCGCACGCGACCTGACGAAAGTCGGTGATCGGGCGTCGAAATCCGTGGGAGTGACAGGGCAGGTGTTGAGCCGGACTGAGGTGGTGCGATATGGCTTCGATGCTTCCTCGTGATGCGCGGAAGGTGGCACGGTCGTGCAAAGATTCTGGCCGCAGGGAGCATAAGACCAGAACCTGAGAGCTGGATAAATGCGGATTTGCAGGTTGCAAAGGCGCAGCGGGAAACGTCAACGAACGAGCTCCTCAGGGTTACCCGAAGGAGCACCGCGAGCGCATTGCCCTTTGATGCTGGATTTTCCGACGCATAGCGAATGAATCTGGCGACCACTGCGTCGCATGAGTCGCGATACCACGTCATCCTTCCACACAAAACACTCGGCTCGCCAGCACATTCTCAAATTTTGTATATGATCCGATTCGAGAATGAAGAGTCGTGGACAAAAAAACAAAAACGTTTCTGGACCGAATGCCTACGACAAAATCAGGAAATCCTTATCACTATCTAGTCGATAAAATGAATACCATCACAGGACGGGTCTAACTGCGTGGCCTGTGGTCGTTGACCATTCGACTTCCTGGCGCGACGCTCGGAGCTAGACCTCGATCTGACAGGCACACAACCCGGGAAGTGCCCCGAACGCTAATGGCAGAATATTTTGTACTGCGAGTTAGACCATCCACACGGCAAACGGGTGGCTTCATTTGCGTCGGCGCTACATTGGCATGCGTGCCCAAAGATTTTTGTTACCTACTAAAGTATCGGCCAAGCCAGCCGTTTACCTTGATACGCTTGGTTCTATTGATTACTTCTTCTGTTTTTCTCAATACGAGCACATGGCCAGGCAGCACGGTGTTCTTCGGACAGGTGCGCCAGCTAGGCAGCCGTATCGGCGTCTGATCAAAAGGATATATGAAAAGGGATGACGTACTTGAGATTGCGAACCGTCTAAAGAGTGAAGGTCGTGCAATCTCTCCTGTAACTGTTTGTCTGGAAGCATATGGCCAGTCATTGCCGGAAATCGCGGCAACGCTTCAGCAATGGCGCGAAGAAAGGATCGCGCCCGTGGATTCGGCGCTCGCGGCCTTGCCAACACCAGAAGATTTTGGCGATGTGATGCGCGACGCCATCGAGCGTTGCTGGGCGGTGGCGCAGAAAAGTGTGCGTGGACAGGTCGATGCGGAAATACGCGCGTTGAAGGAGCGAGCCGAACAGGCCGAGCGGGAAACCGGTATGTTGTACATCGACCTGACGCGTACGCTAAATGAATTGGAGAGCTGCAAGCTTAAGGTGGCGGAGCTTCAGCATTCCGCCACGGGAGCGACTCGCATGATCGCTGCGCGCGACGCTGACACAGTTCTCCCGATTGCCGACCGTTCGACAGCCACATCGAATGAAGCGCCAACAGAACCAGAAATCAATCCGGCAGCATTCGACGAACAGGCGCCGGTCGTCGAGGAGCTTGCATACCAGCCCCACCTTGACAGTGCCGCCATCGACAAGCATCCGATGACAGATTCGTCTCTTGGCGCTCCCCGACCCTTCGACGAGACGGGCACCGGGCCAGCGCTTGAGGAAACCGCGCAAACGCCTGCACCTGAGCCGGATCTTACCGTCGAGCCGGCCGAACGATTTAATGAGTTCGCACCACAAGTTTTGCTCCCCGAGCTGGACAGCGTCGATGGACTTGCCGAAGAGCTTGCTCTAGCTGAAACGCGTGCTTTGGCCGCCGAGGCTCGAGTGCAGGATCTCGAAGCGCAATTGGCAAATGCCGCTCAATCCGCCAATTCGCCGGCCAATGACTCCACCGGTGTGCAGGCGGCGCAAGAAGCGGCGCAGCGTATCGCCGAGATGGAGGCCACGTTCGCCCAGGAGCGACAAACGCTTCAGACGAGGCTCGACGAAGCCAATCTTGAGAGCACGCAATGGAAGCAGCGTGCCGGGCAATTGCGCATTGAGTTCGCGCCGCTCAAGGAGCATGCCGCCTGGTTGAGCGCTCAGTCGGTTGGTCGCAGTGCCCTGTGCAGCAGACTGATTGTCGAGTTGGCCCGGGTGAGTCCCGGCAACCTGCTACTGCGGAAAGAAGTCCAGCAACAAATCGTCGACCAGGCAGCCCAAAACCATACTGGTTAGTTCTGCGGTCGCGAACGAGTTCGCCAGGATGGATGCTCAGATGGGCGTCCATTTTTATTTGACGCCCACCCGCTGGCGCAAATATGGATAGAGTGACCAAAGTCAGCGACGCAAACGGCGACCGTAAGCACAGGCGATGTATGTTGGACGGGATGCGCCAAAGCGTCGAAGCAATGCTATCCGACATACCGATTGCCCACGATCCTCGCGGCGATGTCGAACGGCGGAATTGGACGCTCATAAACCGGATGACGATCGCCTCAGGTCGAACTCATCAGTCATTCGAGGCGCTGACAGCGCACACCTGCACGCCCGCAACTATCAACGATCGAGTTGCTGTAGAGCCTACGGTAGCCACTCACTTGCGCGCACGCAGCAGCCAACTATTCGTCTAAAAACCTAAACTCGATAGCAGGTCGTCCACTGCCTCCTGGTCCGGCATCGCAATCGAGTCCGGGACAGGGGGGCTCTCGGACTGTTGCGCTCGGGAGCTCTCCGAAAATTCTCTCATCACCCGTTCAGCAAACATCGTGCGTCGCTCAGGAGAGATACGCTCCATTAGCAAGTCCGCCAGTTGCCGTTCCAGCGACAGAACGATTTCCGTCACCTTGCGCAGCACCTGACCGGTTAGATCCTGAAAGCTCTGCGCGACCAGCACTTCGCTCAATTGAGTATTTACCGTTGCCGTTGATTGGTGGAGTGATCTAAAGAAGCTACGCGTATCGGCAAACAACTGCGCGATGGTTTCACGGTTTGCGCCTTGCACCGCAATGGAGTTCCATCTCTGTGAAAGAGTGCTGGCAGAAGACCCAAGTCTTTCCAGGATCGGGCGCATGTCGTCGATTGCGTTGAGCGTACGGGTCGCCGCATCTTCGGTCAGTTTCTCGATATATTTGAGGCGATTGACAGCATCGGGAACCAGGGACAATGATGTGCGGATATCCGCATCTATTCCAAGTGTCTGCAATGCCTCGTAGAGGCTCCGGGTGATGCCTGCCACTCGCGCCAGTATCTCGTCCTCGCGCCCCGAAAGCGGCGTCGAAGTCAGTTCATCCGGATGCGTGACCGCATTTCGCACTACGGTTAGATCGCTGACACTATTCATGATGTCGCTCCGGGCTGTGCTATTTTCTCAACAATACGGGTGATCTTCTCGCCCAGTATCTCTGCGGTGAAAGGCTTCACGATGTATCCATTTGCCCCGGCCTGGGCCGCCGCCACGATATTTTCTTTCTTGGCCTCGGCTGTCACCATCAAGACGGGTAGCGTCTTAAGCTGGATGTCGGCACGAATCGCTTTAAGCAGAGTAAGCCCATCCATATTGGGCATGTTCCAGTCACTCAGGACAAAACCAAACTGCGCGCTTTTGAGATGTTGCAATGCCTCCACACCGTCAGCTGCCTGAGCGATGTTCACGAACCCCAGTTCTCGCAAGAGGCTGGTAATTATCTGCCGCATGATTGGGAAGTCGTCCACCACGAGAATTTTGATTTTTGTGTTCATGTGTTGATCACCCTGGATCTCCAGATTTTACATGGGAAAATAATTGCCTTATCTCCCAGAGCGTGAATCGCTTGTCCCCACTTCAGCAACGCGCGTAGGGAAAAAACTGTGATGAGCCGGTGACGGTACGGCGTACGGTATCCCTCTGTCAATCTCCGAGCTCATGTACAACACAAGATATTTCTCGACGCGTTTGCGCGCTCCTGATTCTGCGTTAGGGATGTTCTGATTTTATTGTCGGCAAGACTCCGAATTTATTATCCATACCCCTCTCTTCCAAAACGGTGTCGCCCCGCACAAGGCAGAGCCAAGTTGCAGCACCGGTTGCCGGATCCCATTCACCACATCAACTCGAGCCTATCCGGTGTCATGCTGCGCTTGCTGGGCATTCTCGTGGATCGGTGGCTGGAACTGGACGACGCGATCAGCAAGCTTATCCATGAGATCGAGCCTGGAGGAGAAGAAAGGTTGTTACCTGTGAACTTTCCCACTTCTTGAGCTGTCACCTGATTCTGAAATGGTGCGGAGGAACGGTGTTTGACCCAACAGACTCTGCTATAGAGTTGATGGGTTCGCACCAAAAGTCGATATGGAAGGGCGGCGTTCGTTCACGTAAGTCGCGACGTTCGATGGCTACCCGCGACATTTCGCCGGAAAGGTTGGGTGCGGGATCGATCGCTAATGCGGTCGTGAACCGCAAGCACTCAGAAGTGAGTAATCCTTGACGTCATGCGGGATGCGCCGGGAGCGGAAGTGCCGGTTCATCGTGCAACCGACGACGCTGACTGGGAAACGAAGGTCTTCAAGGAGTGATTCGCTGGTCTCACTATCTGGGCGGCCGATCCTCAGCGTGACAGGGCTCGGCAGCACGATTCTCAATTGACTTCGCGAATTGATCGATTCCGTCGTGCGTCATGCGTCGTGCCACTAAGGAGTTCCTTACAATTAATTCGGCATGCCCCTAATGAATTTTCTACGCGTCCTGATTGCTCGACTCGCATCGCGTGACTACGATTTGACAATCGTAGCGTGGGTCGTCTCGGAGTATCTATCGGACTTGCTGCTGTCCCGCAGGTGCTGCGCTCGTAGCGCTTTCGGGGCCACGCAGTGCAAGTGGTGCTTACGAACAGTCAGGCGGCGCCGCTGCGAGGTGACTACCGTTAGCGCGTAAGTCCGTCGGAAAATGTGCACATGAGCAGTAGCGAAGTAGGAGGCGGGCCGCAGAGGTTTGGTGATGGAAAATCTCTACCAAGAGAATCGGTGAACGCGCTGAACGCGGCATTGGCCAATGTACCGCAATACTCGCGCTGTCTATCGTCGACGATTCCGATCCATCTGCGCTGGTACGTCTCAAATCTGCTCACTTGGCGTGCGCTTAAAGAAATGCTTTCCGAGGACGGTATCTCCATCGATCATTCGACCAGCCGCTGCAGGGCCTGCGAGCTTCTGTCCCTGTTGGGAATGGGGTCGTGCTACCGCACGCGTGCAGTTGGCGGAGGGCCAGGAAGCCGCCGGATACTTCCGCGTACTGACGCCGACTGAAGGCACGATTCGGTGCTATTCAGCGGTGTATCCCAACAAGCGTCTGAATGAGTTCGCAAGTGAAATCATGGTAGGTATGATTCAAGACGAAGTGGAACGGCAATATACGAATCTTCAAGGGGATCGCGAAAATCTGGAGCGACCGGTGGCCGATCGTAACGAACTGCTGGAACTGACGAACTTTGCCCTTAATCGGGTGCATGAGGCAGCTTATCTGATCGATGAGGGCGGTCGTTTCGTCTATGTCAACGAGGAGTCCTGCCGATCGCTTGGATACAGTTTCGCCGAACTGCTGCAGATGACCGTGATGGATATCGATCCGGGATGGACGATCGAGCGATTGACTCAGGCCTGGAGGGAGCTTCGCGAAGAGGGGGCGGCCTCTATGGAAACTACGCACCGTCGGAAGGATGGCAGCATATTGCCTGTCGAAGTGAGCGCGAGTTATTTCGAGTACGGCGGTAAAGAGTACAACCTGTCACTGGTACGGGACGTCACGGAGCGGGAGCGAACCAAGCTCGCGTTACGGGAGAGCGAGCACCGTTACAGGCAAATCTTCGACAATGTCTCGGATGTACTCTCTTTGCTCGAAGTGACCCCGGAAGGGCGTTTTCGTATTCTCGAGATCAACCCGGCCGGCGAACAATCGCTCGGTATCCCGAGGGCGGGTTTGATCGGAAAATGCGTGGACGAGGTGGTGTCGAAGGAAATGTCGGAAGGTCTGTGCGACAGATACCGACAATGTGTTCAGTCCGGTGTGGCTTTCTACGATGAGCGGACGCACGAATTCCCCAGCGGCCGCCGCCATTACCACTCGACACTTATCCCCTTGCGCGACGAGTCGGGCCGCATTCACCGGATCGTCGGTATCGGGCGCGACATTACGGTGCAGAAACAGGCAGAATCGCTACTGATTACGCAGTTGGAACTCGAAACGCAGTTGCACAGATTGGCGGAAAACACGCCGGGCTTTATGTGCCGCTATGACCGGCAATGCCGCTTGGTCTACGCGAATTCGGGGCTTGCTTTGATGGTGGGTAGACCGTTGATTGACCTGTTGGGCAAGACACCTACGGAACATAGCCCTAGCCGCCGGTACGCGCAATATCAGACGTTGATTGAAACGGTCATCAATACCGGGATAGAGCATAATTTTGAAATCATGGTGCCCGATGGCGGCAGCCGCGAGCGTTACCATTATATTCGCATCATTCCGGAGCGGGGAATACGGGACGAGATCGTAGGTGTGCTTACTCTTGGGTTCGACATTACCGAGCGCAAGGAGACGGCGGAGCGGCTATATGCGAGCGAACAGGCTTTCCGCGCCGTTGTAGAGCATTCACCTGACTACATCGCTCGTTACGATCTGGGGTATCGCCGCGTATACGCAAACCCGGCGCTATTGAAACTCATGGGGCCCCGTGCTGGCGAAGTGCTCGGCACGACGCCGGCAGAGCTGTCAAAGTTCGTCGATGCTTCCCGGTATATGGACCAGCTGCAACGCGTGGCCGAGACAGGCAACGAGGTGGCAGATGAGGTGCGGCTGCTTGATGCCACAGGCCGGATTCGCTGGGGACATACGCGTATCGTTCCCGAGTTTGCACCCGACGGTAAGGTTGTCAGCCTGCTGGCCATCAGCCGCGACATTGACGAACTGAAAAAAAGCGAACATCTCTTTCGCACATTGACCGAGAATTTTCCGGATTTCATTGCCCGGTTCGACAGGGATGGACGTCACATCTATGTCAATCCGGTCATAGCGGGGGCCTTCGGCGTTTCCCAGAAGGCCTTTGTCGGCAAGCCGCCACTCGATATGGCTCCTACCAGTGAAGTGGGTCAGAACGAGCGTCTTAGGCTGGGAATCCAGCGGGCCTTCAATGAAGGGCAACCGAACGAGGATGAGGCACATTGGCGCACAGCACAGGGCGTACGCATATTCGAGGTGCGGCACATCCCGGAAAGGGATGCCGAGGGCAAGGTTGTCAGCGTGCTGGGTATTGCGCGCGATATCACAAAACTAAGAAACATCGAACTGGCATTGCGGGACAGCGAGAGGGCTTTTCGCACGTTGGCGGAAAACGCGCCAGATCCCATCATCCGTTATGATCGGAACTGCCGACGTACGTATGTGAATCCGGAGTTCGAGCGGGTAAGTGGGATCGAGGCAGCGAAATTGCTCGGCGAGACCGCGGGCCGGATGTCGGGCGTACCGGCCGTGGTGGCACGGCGGTTTCGGGCGCAATTGAGAAAGATCCTGAAGGGCGGAGTGGCGGCTAAATTCGAGCTCGCTTGGAGTGACCGTGGCAGGCCACAATGCTGGTACGTCCATGCAGTCCCTGAGTGCAATTCAGACGGTGTAGTTCACAGCGTCCTGACTGTCTGGCGAGACATTACCGAGCGCAAGCAAGCCGAGCGCCGTCTGCGCGAGTCTTACGAACTGCTCCAGGAACTCACCTCGCGACGTGAAACGGCACGTGAGGAGGAACGTAAGCGCATCGCTCGTGAGATGCACGACGAACTGGGCCAGCACCTGACGGCGCTTCGCATGGGGGCGTCGACGCTGCGCATCCGGTTCGGTCATGACAATCCAGCCCTCGGCGAGCACGTCCAAAAAATACTTGAACTCGCTGACAAAACGATGCAAGTGGTACGCGACGTCGTCGCTTCGCTGCGTCCTGCCGTCCTCGACGCGGGCATCGCTGCAGCGCTTGAATGGCTGGCCGCCGAATTTTCGAACAATGGGGAGACCGCTTGTCGCCTGTTCGTGCAGGAAGAAAATATGACACTTGCGGAGGATCAGGCCGTAGCGCTGTTCCGAATCGTCCAGGAGGCACTGACCAATGTCAGGCGACATGCCGTGGCGCGACACGTATTCATTGCGTTGGAGCAACGGGGTTGCGATTGCCTGCTGGAAGTGCGCGATGATGGCAGGGGATTCGATCCAGTGACAGTCCATAAAAAGTCCTTCGGACTAGTGGGAATGAAAGAGCGCGCGCTCATGCTCGGTGGTGAGATCGGCATTGCTAGTTCGCCGGGCAAAGGCACCGCTATCAAGGTACGCGTTCCCACTAGTCCGGCTGCCGAGAAGTCGTGATCCGGCTTGTAGCCGTACCCATCCACTGCTGTGGCCCAGCCGGTCGGGGCCGAAAGTTCGGATGGGTTCTGCAGGTATCGGGCCATCCGCCAGGGCAGCAATTCGTCGACGCGGTTGATCGGTTGATTAGCGATGCATGTCAGTACGTGGCACTTCAAGTAGTGGCAACTTGAACAAGCTGACCACCTGCGCGAGCCGTGTTGCCTGATCGCGCAGTTCAGCCGCGACGTGTTCCGCGTCGCCGACAATCATTACATTCTGCTGGGTCGCCTCACCGATCTGAGTGGTTCGCATTAGATCAAAGTGTGGGACTAGTTTGTCAACTGAAGATCGAGCGCGTAGCGCCTGTGGAGGTAAGCTCATTCACCCATTGGAGGCTCGCTTGCCGCTTGCAAAGGCGGCGCGAGTCGGTGTCTCGGGCGGGCGCCAGTCAGAGATCGCCATCCGCCCGCCCGGCCCGATGACGACACCCCGCGAAACATGGGGGGCAGGGATTGAAATCGTGCCACGTTTGGCTGAGAAAATCTCCGGGTCCCTTGGAGTCGAGACAGTTATGGGGCAGTATTTCCTGACAAAGAAATCAGCGAGGCTCCCAGGAAATATCCGCATTCCCTGACTGCGTCGAAATTGGACGCTCGAATACGATCGAGCATCTGAGGTGTAGTGTACCGGCGACGATGTTGATGCGTTGCATGTACGAGGTCGCACCACCAGATTCGGGAAAGCGGGGGACCGCTGCGCATCGCTGCCTTTACGCCTGTGATGAGGCGTTTCGATTCACCAGAAACGTGCTTTCGCAGCATAAGTCCAGGTGCGTGTAAAACGCGAACAGAATGCAACCAGATGCCACTATCAGGCCCGACACAAGGGTCAAAGGAATCTGAAGTATGAAACGCCTGGTTGCGCCTTTGTTTGTAGGCGTTATCACGCTCCACACGACACTCGCACAATCGAATGAAGTTTATGGTCAGGTAGGCACAGAGGGTATCGGCATCGGTTATAGCTATGTGCTGGGTGCGCTGGACAATGTTCGTGCCGAGTTAAACGGTTGCAGTATTTCGCACGACTTCAATTCGGGAGGCTTGCACTACGATGGCAAGGTTAACCTCGCACACGGGGGTATCTATGGGGACTTTTTCCTCGCGTCGAACCCGGTGTCCTTCCGGTTGACCGCCGGCGTACTGATCGGCACCGATAACATCGACGCGACCGCCAACAGCTTGTCGGGAACATACACGATCAATGGCATCGCGTATCCGACGTTGGGTCAGAGTATCCACGCGAAGGCGATCTTCCCCGTCTTGCGCCCGTACCTCGGCATTGGTCTTGGCCACACGCTGACTGCACAAAAGGGTTTCTCGATGTTCTTCGACGCGGGTGTAGCGTACGGCAAGCCTCACGTTGATCTCGAGGTGCCGGCCGACATCCTTGCCGAGGCGGGGCAGGCTAGCGTCGACGCAGAGAAGCGATCGCTGCAGAACACGGTGGATAGGTTGCGCTTCTATCCAGTGTTGAAGATCGGCGCGACGTATCGGTTCTGATGGGTTTCTTCGCAGCGAAGTTCAGCCGTATGTCACGAGCGCCCGGAACAGGGATCGTCTGGTTAAGAGTAGGCATTGAGCAGCTCATCACACGATCCGTTCCGGCAAAAAGTAGATGCGACGTCGGCTCTGGTGTGCTGGTCCGGTTACGGATCGCTACTTCGATGACAAGTAGAAAATGCGTGGAATCTTACCTTTACAAAAAGTAGCCGAGGCTCGGGACGGCGCATGAATTGCTTGATGTCCCGTCTAATACCGCAGCGGTTTCGATGCTCGGCAAGATGCCTTGAGCCACCGCAGCGCAGAGCACAACCATAACTACGCAATTGCAGCGTACGCGCATGAGAATGGCGGCAATGGTAAGGGTACGGTTGAGGTGGCCATCGAATCTGCGAATGTGAACTCGGGTGCGAATTCATAGGCTTTATTCGCGATGGGCTTGCGACACGAGTTTTGACCGTGACTCATTGAAAGGCCGAGACGAGACTGTCCCGGCATCTTGTTGCAAACCCAAGGTGATCTGTTCGCACGACCGCGCCAGCAAGCGAACGACAGAGGGCCTCCAATTATAGTAGATCGCGCTGTAACAAGCGGACCATCCATGACTTTGTTTTCGCAATTCCGGGGACTTCTCCAAACTGATATCGCTCTCGACGTCGGTACGGCCAACACACGCATCTATAGCCGCGACAAAGGAATGGTGCTCGACGAGGCATCGGTGATCTGCGTGAGTTCAGGTGGGCAAACCGACGCGAGCGTGCTGCAGACGCAAGTGGTCGGCGGGGAGGCCAAGCGTATGCTCGGCCGCTTGCCCAGAAACATTGAAGCGATTCGGCCGATCCACGGTGGAGTGATCGCGCATTTTTCCGAAACTCAACGGATGATCGGCGAGTTTATCAAGATGGGGCGTGCGAGGCGCATGCTATCGGCGTCGCTCCATGCCACCGTCGGTGTGCCGAGCGGGGCGACGCAAGTCGAACGTCGAGCGATCAAGGAGGCCATTCAGGGCGCAGGCGTGACTCACGTCATGTTGCTTGAGAAACCCATTGCTGCAGCGCTTGGGGCCGGCGTTGCCGTGTTCGACGCGATTGGCTCGCTGGTCGTGGATATCGGCGCGGGATCGACCGAGATCGGAGTCGTGGCGCTCGGTAGCGTTGCCCATAAGGCGTCGGCGCGCGTGGGGGGAGATACCTTCGATCGAGCTATTATCAACCACCTTCGCCGTGCGCGTGGACTGTTAATCGGTGAGCAGACGGCAGAACGTATCAAGCACGAAATCGGGTGCGCAATCGCTGGTGACGATGAAACCTGCGTGGAGGTGACTGGGCACAACTTGTCCGAGGGCATCCCGCGCACACTGCAGGTCTCAAGTAGCGAGGTTTTTGAGGCCCTCTGCGATCCGTTGAATCAGATTGTCTCTCTGCTCAAAAGCGCGCTTGAGCGCACACCGCCGGAATTGGCGACGGACATCGCAGACCGCGGGATCGTTCTCAGTGGCGGAAGCGCGCGTTTGCATTCGATGGACCGCCGTCTTGCGCAGGAAACAGGGTTGCGAGTGCTGGTCGCGACGGATCCAATGACATGCGTCGTACGCGGTATGGGCATGGCAATCGACAGCCTGCAATCCTATTGCTTTGAATGATCCCACGACAAATCCAGTATGAAAATGAAACACACTTTGGCGCGACCTACACTCCGCTGCGCAATCCTTCTCGCGACGTTAGGCGTTGCCGGATTGGCCTTTTCTCAAACGGACCAACCCGCGCCAACAGGCGTCGCAATACCAGATGAACTGAAGCCGATCAGCGCAAGCTCGACAGTTGCCGCTTCGCAGTCGGCCGTGAGGTCTCCGGTGGGTGGCAATGTTGCGGCACTGACGAAGTTAGTGGCGGCTGGGAAGGTTGCGGAGATAGAATCGTCGTCAGCCGCTGAATATCGTGTGCAACTGTTTTTGCAAGGCGATGGAGCGACTTACTACGTCGCACTAAGCCAACAGAACGAATATTGGCTTGTCATGACGACGCCCAACTATGCGCGTGCTCAATCCCAATACCATGCATTTGTTCGGCGTATGGTCCAGTTGGCTGCGGCGCATCTGTTGCGTGTGAATCTGGAAATGCAGAATGCGGCGGCGCGGCGAAGGCTCGCAGAGACTCAAGCCCAAGTCGAACGACTGCAGGCGGACCTGGAGGTTGCGCAGACTCAGCGCGATGAGTCCGACGCATTACAGGACATCACGGCACAGCGGATCATGATGTTACGAAAGGATGAAGAGTCCGAGCATGCAATACTGGCGGATTCGGCGCGAAAGATACGCGTATTGCAGCGACAACTCAATGCTGGCCTGTCGCCAGTGACGGCGAAAGTAACGCTAAAGAGAAAATCGCATGTTCGCCATCCATCGGCTACCACTCGGACGGCGACTAAGGCGAGTGCATCGCTCTCTTGGGAAAGGCTGGCAAAATGAGCCGATAAAGTGATTGGGGATCGGCTGAGTCGCCACCGCTTGTCCACACCCTCTGCAACACAGTACGGAATATCCACCGGTTGCCCGGTGCGAATAGCGTCGTGATCCAGCAGGTGTTCTCCCCCCAGTATCGCGTCTTCGCACAGTCGAAGCGGTAATCGCATTAAGAACTGTGCTATCCAGACCTTTCCTAACGGCGCTCACTTGCTGTGCAAGGATGGCCGAACGCCGAGTCAGATATCTTGCGTTCTAGTGCGCATTCAATTGATTTTACGGAAGCAAACCCGTCAATTTGAGCATGTGTCGCAGCTTGCCGAGCTTGCAGCACCTTTGTTTGCGAGTCGGCAGGAAATGCCAGTCGCAATCGTTGTTTTTGTCACACGCGAAACAAAGGAAGATAAATGAAAGAACCATATAGCACGTGGGTCATCGGGTTTGCGGTGGCTACCACATTGCTCGTCGGCTGTGTGACGCAACAGCAAAGCCACACGGCGACTGGCGCGAGAGTTGGATTTGTCACAGAAGCACCAGCGAAGGATGATCAAGTCTTTGTACACCCTGGCTTGCTGCACACGCAGCACGACTTTGATCGAATGCGCATCAAGGTCGCCCATGGAGATCAGCCCTGGACTGCAGGTTGGCAGAGACTCGTTGCCAATCGACATTCTTCGCTCGACTGGAGGCCCAATCCCCGAGGGGTCGTATATCGGGGCGCCGACGGGCATCATGCAGAGAACTATCCAGACCTCTTCAATGATGCCGCTGCCGCTTACGCCCTGGCTTTACGTTGGAAGATCTCAGGTAACGACGCGTATGCCGCAAAAGCGGTCGAGATTCTGGACGCCTGGTCATCAACCCTGACGGAGATTGACGGCACGTCGGACAAATTCCTCGCCTCGGGAATCTACGGCTACCAGTTTGCGAACGCCGCTGAAATCCTACGCAGCTATCCCAAGTGGCGTGCGGCCGATTTCCGCCGGTTCCGGACCATGATGCTGAAGGTCTTCTATCCGATGAATCACGACTTCCTGGTCCGCCACAACGGCGCGAAGATCGACCATTATTGGGCGAACTGGGATCTCGCGAACATGGACTCCATGCTTGCCATCGGGGTGCTCACGGATCGTCGCGACATCTACGACGAAGCCACAGAATATTTCAAGCACGGCGCCGGGAACGGTTCTATTGCGCATGTCGTGTGGAAAATCTACAGTGGCGGAATCGGGCAGGTTCAGGAGAGCGGACGTGATCAGGGGCATACGATGCTCGACGTATCGCTGCTCGGAACGTTCTGCCAGATGGCTTGGAATCAGGGCGACGATCTGTTCGGCTACGATCATAATAGAGTTCTGCTCGGTGCAGAGTATGCAGCCAGATACAACCTGGGTTATGACGTACCCTACGCTCCCTACGCCAACAGCGACGTCACGCAGGCCGTGATCTCCAGTAATTCTCGTGGCGACATGCGGCCTATCTGGGAAATGCTGTTTAACCACTACGTTGTGCTCAAAGGGTTAGGTGCGCCGGATGTGAAAGCCTTCGCGCAGAAGGCGCGTGTGGAAGGTGGCGGTGGCGACTACGGCCCCAACAGCGGGGGATTCGACCAACTCGGGTACGGGACGTTGACTTTCACGCTGAAGTAGCCAAATTCAGGGGGGCGTTGAAGGGGCAACCTACAGGCTTTCCGGCGGAGGATATCTGAAGTCAATGCAATGGAGTGCGAAGCGAAATGGCGCGGGATGTGAATCTCTTCAACCTTGAAGAGGCTGTGTTTCGAATGACCGACCTTCCTGCACGGGAGTTCGGATTTGCCGACCGTGGACGTCTGATGCCCGGCCATTTCGCGGACATTGTCGCTTTCGATCGGGAAACACTGTTTGACCGAGCGACCTTTGAGCATCCACCGCGACCCGCGGCCGGCATCGATCAGGGGTTCGTCAATGGTGTTGCTGTGTGGCAGGACGGGCCCTCAACGGGGGCTCGTCCCGGGTCTGTGCTGTGGTCGAAGCCGATTGACCAGAATCACCGTTCGATCGTTTTCGACCATAGGGATTGTCCGGGATGCAATCGTGGTGCACAGGGGTATTCAGACGAAAATACCCGCTGACTGCAACGCTGGTCATGAATGGATTCGTTCATGCAGGAAGTTGTGCCGACAATGTGGCAGCACAACGACACGGGATCTGTTGGTTTTGCGTTGCCGCGGTCGCACCGGTCGCACGACGCCAAGATGTACCTTAGCCCGGCTTCGGTGCGTTGTCGCGACCGCCAGAGTGCACAACGCTAGCGGCGGGCATGGCCATCAATGCCTTTCCTGCGTCGAAGAACGAAGCGTCCGAAGGCCGACACGGATTCTCGCTCTGTCGGCGACCAGACTATGGAAAGGCGCAATCGCGCCGCCTAATGAGCTGTTCATCGAGGGGGCGTTTTTAGATCACCAATTACGGTTCTATTCTTTATCGAAATGTAGGGATTTCCTTATTACTCTATAGGTGAATTTCCCAAAGTATCGTACTAGGCCAGAATTGATTGAAATTCAATTAAAAAATTAGAGATTTGCCCTCAAGAACGAAGAGACGGGGCCGTTTACCCTTGAAAATGCAGGATCATTCGCACTTATGCCGTCGAGCGGATGGGTGCACTTGTGGGCATAAGTGCGAATGAGTTCCTGCTGCCCCGTGATAACGCGAAGTATTCGAACCCAAAAAAAGCCACGGAATAGAATACGGCGCTATTTGGAATGGTTCTAATGCTGCAGCGCTTAGCACGGGTCATCGAAGAATAGATCGAAATCATGTCCCCTGGCGGATATCCGGGGAGGCGAAGTTGCGGGTCTGCGAGCAAACGTTTGGCAGTCGACGATGGCGCCCGAAGCGGACTGCATGAGTGAAACACCGGGTGCGTTCCACACACGACGAGAGGACAAATATGACGAAGTCGAAATCAGGCCACGCCGATACGCCGTACCAAGACGTGAGTTGTGACGCGTCTGACACATTGTCAGGACCCTTGGGCGCCTTACCGATGCCAACGCGAATTGCGGACGGCGTATCGCGCCGGACTTTCCTCTACAGCCTGGGTGCATTGGCCCTTTCGGCTTGCGGCGGAGGAGAGGGTTCGTCGTCATCTCAGTCGACCCAGTCGTCCACGTCGCAGGCGGCAGCAACAAGCAGTTCGTCGTCCAGCGCGTTCGTACATCCCGGTCTGTTGCATACTCAGGCTGATTTTGACCGGATGAGCCAGAAGGTTGCGGCGCAAGCGTCGCCGTGGATCGACAGCTGGAATATCCTGATTGCCAACAGCCACGCGAGTCTGTCGTGGACGCCAAATCCGCAGGCGGTCGTCTCACGCGGCGACGACGGTACGGACTCCAACAATGCCGGCACTCTTTATAACGACATCGCAGCCGCGTACGCATGCGCACTGCGCTGGAAGATAACGGGTACCACCGCGTATGCCGACAAGGCGGTCCAGATCATGAATGCGTGGTCTTCGACGCTGACAAAAATTGGTGGTACGACAGGCGCAAACAGCGACTACGACGGAATCCTGCTCGCCGGCATCCAGGGTTATCAGTTCGCCAACGCAGGCGAGATCATGCGCACGTATTCGGGCTGGACGGCAACTGACTTTGCCAGCTTCCAGTCGATGATGCTCAACATCTTCTACCCGGTGAACCATGGGGCGCTTCCAGGTGCGCTCGTGGTGTACTCGAATTGGGACCTCTGCTGCGTGGCGTCGATCATGGCAATCGGGGTGCTTTGCGATAATCAGAGTGTGTTCGACGAGGCCGTCACGTACTTCAAGACGGGACTCGGCAATGGCGCAATCGCGCAGACGCTTTATTACCTCCATCCGGGCTATCTTGGGCAGACGCAGGAGTCCGGCCGCGACCAGGGGCACGACACGCTCAGCATCGCGCACCTGGGTGCGATCTGCCAGATGGCGTGGAATCAGAGCGTCGATCTGTTCAGTTACAACAACAACAGCTTGCTCGCTGCCGCCGAATATGTCGCCAAGGGCAACCTGATCCAGTCCGGCACGACGTATTACACGATTCCGTTTGCGACATACACGAACGCGAGCGTCACGGACACTGCATTTTCGACGTCCGCGCAGGGCACGATACGGCCTTGCTGGACTTTGATCTATCACCACTACGTTAACCTTCAAGGCATTGCTGCGCCCTATACGGGAAAGATGATGACGGTTGTGGGCACCGAAGGAGGCGGCGGCAACTATGGTCCGAATACTGGCGGCTACGACCAGCTCGGCTACGGGACGCTGACCTGCACGCGTGACCCGATTGCAAGCGGGGTCGCGCCGAGCGGGCTCACTGCGTTCGTGAGCGAGGGGAGCGTCACCCTGTCGTGGTGGGGTACCGCGTATGCGACCAGTTATAACGTCCAGCGCAGCACAACCTCGGGTGGTTCCTATACGACGATCGCAACGGGCATAACCGATCTGTTGACCTATACGGACAGTGGTCTCGCGGCCGGCACCTACTACTACGTCGTCTCGGCGGAGACGCCGACTGGCGAGACTGCGGTGTCGAACGAAGCGGCAGCGGTCACGGCCGTGCAATTGCAAACGTACCTCACGTTCGACGCGAGCAGCGGTACCGCCGCCGCGGATTCGAGCGGCAACGGCCATGCCGGCACGCTGGTCGGAGGGACGAGCTGGGTGGCCGGCAAGACAGGTAACGCGGTCTCCCTTGACGGCAGCACGGGCTACGTCAGTCTGCCGAGCGACATCGTGCTCGGTCTTGCTGACTTCACGATCGCAGCATGGGTTAACTGCAGCACATCGCGCAACTGGATGCGCGTGTTCGACTTCGGTTCAAATGTCGACCACTACATGATGTTGACGACGCACTCAAGTAGCGGGGTACCTCGCTTTGCGATGACGGTCAATGGCAGCGCGGGCGAGAAGGGGATCAACGGCACGACGGCACTACCCACCGGAGAATGGACTCATATCGCAGTGACACTGTCAGGCAGTCTCGGGACGTTGTATGTGAACGGCAGCGCGGTCGGCACGAATACGGCAATGTTGCTTGCGCCGTTCCGCCTTGGCAGTACCAGCCAGAACTGGATTGGCCACTCGCAGTACTCCACGGATCCATATTTCCACGGTTTGATCGACGAGTTCCGTATCTATTACAACGCGCTCACGGCCGACCAGATTGCGACATTGGCTGCGGCCTAAAGGTGGGAGTGCCGGATGCCGACGGACCCGAGGCTTGTCGGCATCCGTAGCTTGATCCGTCGTGTAGGTGAAAACGCTTGCAGGCCTCGGCGAAGCCATGCCGCCCGCTGATCTGCTGAGCGCGTATTGGCACCGCGCTGGAGCGGCGCAACGAATCATTTGACCCACCCCGAGACAGCGTAGTACATCTATTCCGATGTAGATAATCGCAAATATCTTAAGCTTTAGATCTTAATGAATCCCGGCCGGACCTGTTCTCTGTGAAAAGAACAGGGCTGTCATCCGTGAGTGAACAGCGGGCTGCCCCGGGGCTACCGGTTGGCCCGACTTGAAAGTGCTGATGTACTCGAAGTGCAGGGTGTCAGACGCTCTACCTTGCGCTGTCGATGCAAACGTGCTCTCGGATGTGTCATCGTGCTACTTCATGCACGCGTCCGAAGCATGCTACCGGGCGTTCACATTTTTACAACGTCGAGCAACCTCTGTTTCCCGTCAACGTACTGATAGAGTGATATCGCGCTTTGTTTGAGGTCGCCCTGGGCATCAAACCGAGTCGTGCCAATAACCCCTGTGTATGAAGTAGATGCCACCGCCTCGAGAATATCTTTGGCCTGAATCGACCCCGATCGTTTCATCGCGTCCACGATGATGTACACCGCGTCATAGGTGAATGGCGCATAGACTTCAATGGGTTTGTTGAAACGTGCAACGTATCGCTTCTCAAAATCCTTGCCTCGCTCCATCCTTTCGAGCGGAAGACCGGCGATAGAGCAGATGATGTTTTTGCTTGCGGCGCCGGCGAGTTCCGCTACTTTAGGCGTGCAAACCCCGTCGCCCGCGAGTACCTTTGCAGGTATTGCCAACTGCGTGGCCTGTTTGGCAAGTGGACCGCCCGTCGAGTCCATGCCTCCGTACATGATGACGTCCGGGCGCTCACCCTTGATTTTTGTCAGGATGCCCCGGAAGTCGATCGACTTGTCCGTTGTGGCATCGTGCGAGACAACGGTGAGACCAGCCGCTTTCGCCCGCTTTTCGAACTCGTTTGCAAGTCCTTGACCATACGCAGTGGAATCGTCGATGATCGCGACGGTCCTTGCTTTCAGCACCTTCGACGCATAATCGGCAAGCGCCGGACCTTGCTGCGCATCGGTTGCTACCAACCGGTAGGTGGTTTTGAAGCCTTGCTTTGTGTAAGTTGGATTCGTTGCCGACGGTGATATCTCAACAATGCCCGCGTCGTTGTAGATTCGCGAGGCGGGAATCGACGTACCGGAGTTCAAATGACCGATGACAGCAACGGCCTTGTCGTCGACCAGCTTCTGCGCGACTTGAGTCGCTTGACGCGGGTCGCCTGCATCGTCCTCCGACTCGAGTTGAAGTGTGACGTTCTTGCCGCCGATTGTTAGCCCGGCGGCATTGATCTCTTCAATTGCCAGGCGAGCACCGTTTTCATCGTCCTTTCCCAGGTGTGCGCTGCCGCCGGTTAGCGGCGCGGCATGCCCGATCTTCACGACGATGTTGTCTGGGGCCGCCAGTGCAACGCATGGTGACGTGACGCAAAGCACGGCGGCGACCGTGAATTGGGCACGTTTGTTGAATGAATGTCGCATTTGTCTCTCTCCGGTCATCGGATGTTGTAGGTGAAATGCTGTAGTTAAGGAGGGTCGATTACACGCGTTAGCGTCGCGCGAGATGGATGCCAGCAAGCATGCAGCGCACGGAGCCGCCCGCCATTTCAACGGTGGGCACCCGAAGTGGCAGCAGGCGCGCGGATTGCTCAATCTGTGTGCGTTGTTGCGGTCTCAGACTTTCAGCTGCGCGTTCGGACAACGCGAGCACACGACCGTTGCTTCCCGTGAGTTCGATTGCGTTGCCGGCAAAGCTGTCGATCTGTTCGTGATCGAGCGCAATCACGGTCCGTCCACTCTCGAGCAGTCGCCGCTGAACTTCCGCGCGGCGGGACGAATCAGAAATCAAGTCGAGCCCCACCAGCGAAAATTCGGTAGCGATGCTCATCATGACGTTGGTGTGGTAGACGGCACGGCCTGAACGATCAGTCGTGTCGAAACACATGGGCTCGAAATTGAAATGCGTACAGAAGCGCTCCAGGGCAACAGGGTCGGCGCGACGCGAACGCGCAGTGTAGGCAACGCGTGCGACGTGGTCGAGCACCATGGCGCCAGTGCCCTCGAGGAAAACACCGTCGTATTCAAGACCTGAATAATCAATCACGTCCTGGACACGATATTCTGCTTTGAGCATCTCGACGACATCTGCACGTCGCTCGCGCCGGCGGTTCGCGCAATGCATCGGATAGAGCGCGATATGACCGCCAGCATGAGTTGAGAGCCAGTTGTTCGGAAACACGGAGTCGGGCGTCTGGTGTTCCCCGTGATCGTCAAAAACGTGGGTGCGGATTCCGGCTCGCTCCAACGCTGCCGCCGCTGCCGTGACCTCGTTTCGCGCAGCAGCGGCAAGTGCCGCATGGTCCTGCTCGCGCCCGGCCCGCTGAAAGGTGTTGTCATCCGCCGTTTCGGGATTGGGGTGAAAACAGTGCGGCCGGATCATGACGACAGCGCTGGGCGCCTGAATCGAAATAGTGCTCATGTCAGTGAGGGGAGAACGAGTACGTTGTATATGTCGTTTCGAGTTTCGACGACGCTTCTTATTGACTCAGTGCCATAGCCTCGTTATTGAGCGCCATCAAGTCGTCCGCAGGCGCGCTCGACGTGGCCAGCGTATCGAACAGGTTCTTGGGGTCGACAGAAGGCGGGATCAATGCGACCTGTGTGCCGACTTTCCGGCTCTGTGCGAGACTATGCAGATAGCGGAGCGCGGAATAATCTTCGAGCGCGAAGCCCACCGAGTCGAATACCGTGACTTGCTCGGGGCGTTCCCGGCCAGCCACTTCGCCCCGAAGCACACGCCAGAATTCGATGACCGGGAAGTCGCCCGGCAGTTGTTGGATGTCCCCTTCGATGCGGGTCTGCGGCTCAAACTCAACAAATACGGTCGCCGTGCGCAGCACGTCTGCGTGCAGTTCTGTCTTTCCAGGGCAGTCGCCTCCGACTGCGTTGAGGTGCATGCCCGGCTCAATCATCTCGGGCGTGATGATCGTCGCGTACGCCTTGTCCGCAGTGACGGTGGTGACGATGTCGGCCCCGCGCACCGCGTCAGCCGTCGAGCTTGCGCGTACGACTCGCAATTGCGGGTACCCCGCGAGATTGGCAATCAGCTTGTCGGTTGCGCGAGGATCGACGTCAAACACGCGGATCTCTTCGATGCCGAGGATGGTGTGAAAGGCGATCGCCTGGAATTCGCTCTGCGCCCCGTTGCCGATCAATGCCATGGTGCGAGAGTCGGGCCGTGCGAGCACCTTCGCAACCATCGCCGACGTTGCGGCGGTGCGCAATGCGGTCGTCAAGGTCAGCTCGGACAAAAAAGTCGGGTAGCCCGTGTCGACGTCTGCCAACGCACCAAAAGCCATCACGGTGTGGATGCCGCGCTCGGCATTGATGGGATGGCCGTTCACGTACTTGAAGGCGAACAGGCTTGAATCCGCAACGGGCATCAACTCAATGACGCCCACGTTCGAATGACACGCAACGCGTGGCGATTTATCAAATTCCTGCCATCGAAGGTAATCGGCGCGAATCGTGTCGGCGAGTTCCCTCAGGAAGTGCGGGACGCCGATGTCCGCGACGAGGCGATAGGTTGCGGGTACGTCTAGAAAGCAGGTCATTGCCGAATCTCCTATGTTATTGGTGGCCGCTATGGCGAAAACGCTGGCGAAATTATTCACCGGCCTCCAGCCAACAAAAAGATGGCAAAGGTTGCAGTTTTTTTGACTTGTGTAGCAAAATGCTAGTCATTCGTGACAATTTGCTAAATTTGACGGCGACCTGTCTGTGCCGGCGCATTCAGATCGGTGGGGAAAGTGGTCAATCTCGATGATGTCGACAAGCAGTTGCTTGCGCTGTTGCGGCAGGACGCTCGCATGTCTGTGGTGACGCTTGCAAAGCACTTGCGCGTCGCACGCGCAACGGTGCAGAACCGTATAACCCGGCTCGAGAAAAGCGGGGTAATCGTCGGCTATACCGTGCGCCTGAAACCGGCGGCGGAGCCGCATCAAATTCGCGCGTTGATGACGATCGCCGTTGAAGGTAATCGAGCGAAAGACGTAATGACGGTGCTGCGCGGACACCCTAACGTGGCGACCATCCATAGCACCAATGGACGTTGGGACATGATTGCGGAGCTGCGAGCCGACACGCTGGAGAACTTCGATCGCGTGCTCGGTGCGATACGGTTGATCGACGGAATCGCCAATACGGAGACAAGCATTTTGCTTTCCACCCACAAGCTCTAAGCAGGCAGTGCGTGATTGCCAGACCAGCGGCAAGGAGATAGCTTCCGAAGCTCCCCGTCGCACCTCGACTAACCGGATGGCAGACCGGCTGCTGGCGTAACTAGCGAAACGTCACCTACTGGAAGCACTCTGCGCAAACTGGCCGCGACTTTGGACAATCTGTGATCTTTCTGTTGGCTCGAGGGGGCGCGACAATAGGTTCCTTGCTAAACCGCGGAAATCTCAATAGAGCAAGTTCACGATGTTTGCTGACGACTGGTTCTCGACGCACAAGAGCTGCCGCATCGTCCTGGACCCGATGAAGTCAATCAACCGCCGACGTGAGCGACGCCCGGATGTCGTTGAGAGATGGCGGGCGGACCGGTGAGCTATGCTCGGGGATATTCGTCTCACGCAGCGATATGGATGTCGATGCCGAGTTCGGTCAGGCGATCGCTCCCGCTCGGGAGCGGTCACGATATTATTTCCACGTGTTCGGCCAATACAAAGAGGACGAACCTCGCAAGCACGCAGGCAAGAGTTACTACACGGGAAATGAACAGACAATGACCGATAAGCGATCTCGATGGCCTCGACGGGTATCTCATCGGTCTGCCGCTCGGAAGAGGCCCCGAAGTCGGTGATGTACATCCCGCACGCGTTGGCCCAGATACCAAAACTTACCGGTCAAATTCATAAACTCTGTGTCAGGCATCAGCAAAGCCGATATCCTTGATTCTGGTTCTGTCCGACTGAGATCGGCATCAATCGAAGTGGGCGCGATTGCGCCTCCTGCACGCACTAATTCATGAGCATCGCCGCAGGTCCCTCTGCCCGGATCTCCTTGCGATATCGCCCGAGTCCCACGATCCCAAGCAGCGACACAGCGGAAAGTGCGCTGAAGAACACCGCCAATGGCAACCATTCACCCTTGTAGTTCTGCGCGAGCATCGTACCGATCAGAGGCGTCGTCCCACCGGCGATCGTCGCGCACAACTGATAGGCAATCGAAATGCCGGAGTACCGGATCTGGGTCGGAAAGGCCGGTGTCATGAAACCGGCGATGACTGCGTAGATAGCGGACAGCACCACCACTGCGAGCGAGATGCCCACTACGATCGCGACCGGATTTTGTGTCGTGACGAGCAGGAACATCGGGTAGGGCGTAAGCATCGAGAGCAGGGCGGCGCAGGTCAGAAAGCGGGTCTCCCCAACACGCTGTGCCATCAGCGCCGAAACCGGCTGGGACGCCAACTGGATGAGGGTGACGACAAACAGGCAATCAAGAATGAACGATTTCGACATGCCGAGATACGCTGTGACATACGAAATCATGAACGTGTTCGTGAAGAAGAACCCGGCGGAGCCAATCGTCGTGGCCATCGCTGCCACGACGATTGGATACCACGCGGTGCGCAGCACTTCCCTGACCGGCGACTTCAGCACCTCGCGATTCTTGCGAAGCTGCTCGAACTCGGGCGACTCTTTCACGCCGAGACGGATCGCCATGCCGATCAGGAGCAGCACGAAGCTGGCGAGAAACGGCAGGCGCCAGCCCCAGGCAACGAAGCTTGCGTGATCGAGCGAGGTCACGAGCCTGAACGACACGAGCGAAAGAATCAACCCAGCCGGGCTGCCCATCTGTGGAAAGGACGCGAAGAACGTTTTGCGGCCGGTTGGCGCGTGCTCGCTTGCCATCAGTACCGCGCCGCCCCATTCGCCGCCCACGGCAATGCCTTGGAGAATCCGCAACAGCACGAGCGAGATCGGCGCCCAGATGCCGATGCTGGCGTAGCCGGGCAGCAGGCCGATGCCGGTGGTGGCGATCCCCATCAGGAACATGGTCAGCAGCAGCATCCTCTTGCGGCCGAGCCTGTCGCCTAGATGCCCGAACACTGCACCGCTCAATGGACGCGCAATGAAGCCGACAAAGAACGTGCCGAACGAAGCCATCGTACTCAGAAAGTGATTGCTGCTCGGGAAGAACACCTCGCCGAGCACGAGCGCGGCGGCCGTGGCATAGGTGTAGTAGTCGTAAAACTCGACAGCCGTGCCGATAAAAGCCGCGGTGGCGGCGCGCACCGGCTGATGAGTCTGGTCAGAATGGGACATGGGGAATCCTGTTGATGGGCGAATAGCGTTGGCTTGACTGCCGACTTTATCGGTCGCCGAAATACGCCCGCAAAATGCGGATTTTTAATCTTCAGTATCAAGGCAGCTAATGCTCGCACTACTTATGCGTTGCCGCTGTCGTCAAAGGCGCGGAGGAGTGCGGCACGCGCGATCAGCCGTTGCGCGTTATTGCGCTCCGGGTAGTCGATCCATGTCGAACCGGCAGGGGACGGATGCGCCTGCTGCGCCGCGTGTGTATCGACGAGCGCACGCGCCGCCTTCACGTCTTCCACGGATGGCGTTAGCGCGCGGTGAATCGCCGGCACGTGTTCCGGAAACACGACGCTTTTTGATACGAATCCGAGTTGTGTGGAGATGTCCAGGTCCTGCCCAAGCACCTGCGCCGACCGATATGTACAAGGAAGATCAATCGGCACGCGGCCGGCGGCGACGCACTCAATCAGAAAGCGGCTTCGTGCGTAAAGCAGTTCGTTACCGCCCGGCGTGCGGCGTGCGCCGAGGTTCGCCGCCAGGTCCTCGACCGCCAGCATGCAGCACTTTATCCGCGCACCCACATGAAGTAGCGCTCCCAGATTGACCAGACCCTTTGCGGATTCGACAACTGGAACCACCTCCGTCGAACCCTCCGGAATGCCCAGCTTGCGCTCGATGACGGCCAGCGCATCGTCGAGTGAAGCCAGCTGAGCCGCGCTCTCCGCGTGCGGCAGAAAAATCGCCCGTGGGGTGCCGGGCATGATGCCTTCGAGATCAGCATGGCCGTCGTGCTCCAGTTTGTTGATCCGTACCGAACCGAACGTGCCGGCCCGAGCCGCCTCGCGCAATAGCGTGACAATGCGTTCGCGTGCCTGCGGCCGGTCTTGCGGCGAAGTCATCTCTTCGAGGTCGGCGACGATTGCATCTGCACCGCTTTGCAGCGCGACTGCGTGGGTCCCGGAATGGTTGCCGGGTACGAAGAGCCATGTGCGTCGGATACCTGGCGGGCGCGGCGTTTGATCAACGTTCATACGGCCTGCCCGGCGCGTGCAAGCATCGCGTGAAGCAGCACGTCCGTACCACGCGTGACGTCTTCCGGCAAAGCGTCTTCGGCTTCGTTATGACTCAGACCGTCGACACAGGGGATAAAAATCATCGCGGTCGGGCAGTGCTTCGCGAGATGGATCGCGTCATGACCGGCTCCGCTGACGATGCGTTGATGCGGATAGTCCAGCGCCCCCACCGCGTTGCTGACAGCGGCAATGCAGTGCGGGTCGAACGGCGTAGCCGGACTGACCCAATGCTGCCCCACCTCGACGGTGAGGCGGCGGCGCCGCGCGATGGCCTCGAAGCGCTCGCGCAGCGCGGCTTCCATCTTTTCGATCATCGCGTCGTCGGGGTGGCGCAGATCAACCGTGAACGACAGGTCCGCCGCGATCGTATTGCGCGATGCATTGCGTATGTGCAGCTCGCCGATGGTGGCGAGGCCCTGTGGGAAGAAATCCGCCGCGATGCTTTCCAGTTCCGCGGCCATTTCCGCGCTTGCGAATAGCGCATCGCGGCGGTACTGCATCGGCGTCGTGCCCGCGTGCGCGGCCTGCCCGCGGACGCGCACATCGAGCCAGCGAATCGCCTGGCCGCCCGTGACGACGCCAATCGGCACGCCACTTTCCTCGAGCACCGGCCCTTGTTCTATATGCGCCTCGAAATAGGCGTCGAAGACGATGCCGGGCACAGAGCGTGTGCCGGCATAGCCTGTTGCCTGCAATGCCTGCTCGACCGAGGTTCCTGCTGCGTCGCGCGTGTTCAATGCCTGGGCGAGCGGCATGACGCCCGTGAAGGCCGCTGAACCGAGCATCGCCGGCGTGAAGCGGGCGCCTTCCTCGTTGGTCCACACGACGATTTCGATAGGCTTGTCGGTTTGAATGTTCGCATCGTTGAGCGTGCGGACAACTTCGAGCGCGGCCAGCACGCCATAGACTCCGTCGAAGCGGCCGCCTTCGGGCTGGGTGTCGAGGTGGCTGCCGCTCGCGACGGGCGCGGCGTCGTTCCGCTTGCCTGCGCGCCGGGCGAAGAGATTGCCGACCTGGTCGACGGATAACGTGAGCCCCGCGTCGACACACCATTGCGAGAAAAGCGCCCGGCCTGCCGCGTCCTGCTCGGTCAGTGCGAGGCGCCGCACACCACCGCCGGCCGTGGTGCCGACGGCGGCCATGTTCATCAGGCTCGTCCAGAGCCGCTCACCATTGATCTTTAGCATCACACACTCCTGAAGCCGCGGCGTACTGTCCGCGTCGGGTTCGTCGTGATGCCTTTATCGGTAATCAAAAATGATAAGTCTAATTTCTAATTCTTATTCTAAGTATAATTTTGGCGGATGATGAAACCAGTGAGGCTCATCGTGAGCAAAGATCGCCCGGACACCTACCTGAACGACCGTCTTGACTGGAATCTGCTGCGCACTTTTCTTGCCATCGCGAAAGAGGGCAGCGTGAGTCGCGCGGCGACCAAACTCCATCTGACGCAGCCCGCGGTCAGCCAGGCGCTACGCCGTCTGGAGGAGCAGTTGGGACTGCGCCTCGTGGACCGCCACGGTCCGCGTATCGAGGTCACGCAGGCCGGCATCGAAGTGAAGCAGATTGCTGAAGACGTGTACGGCACGATTTCCCGGCTGTCGCTTGCTGAGGTGGATCGCGATCACGATATCTCCGGCATGGTGCGCGTGAGCACCGTCAGCGGCATCGATTTTCCGGCCTACGACACGTTTCTCGCGGAGTTCCATCGCACCTATCCGCGCATTGAACTCGAAAGCCAGGAGATGCGCAGTGCCGATGTGGTGAATAGTCTCCAGCAGAAGTCCGCCACACTCGGACTGACGCCGCGGCGCGCGTTACCTAAACGGGTCGACAGCCGCGTGT
Source organism: Paraburkholderia caffeinilytica (assembly GCF_003368325.1). Classification (NCBI taxonomy): domain Bacteria; kingdom Pseudomonadati; phylum Pseudomonadota; class Betaproteobacteria; order Burkholderiales; family Burkholderiaceae; genus Paraburkholderia; species Paraburkholderia caffeinilytica. The sequence continues at coordinate 4,273,106 of NZ_CP031467.1, forward strand.
TTCTGCGTCAACGGTATGCGCTGTTCTGCGGACGTCATCATCCGCTCTTTGGGCGTGACGACCTGCGGGTCGCCGACCTTGCGGGCGAAAAGTTCGTCTCCTTCACCGGCGACAAAGTGGGCGATCACCTGTCGCCGCTCACGTTCTTTCGTGACGAGATGGGCTTCACGGGGCGCGTGGTGGGCTCGTCGTCGAGCATGACCGAGGTGAGGCGTTTTATCTTCGCGGGCTTCGGCATCGGCTGCCTGCCGGAACACGTCGTACGCGACGACATCGCACAGGGGCGCCTTCAGCGGCTGCCGCCGGATGACGGTGTAGCCGACCTCGATATCTACATGCTGTGGTCGCTGGACCGCAAGTTGAGCGCTGCCGAAACCGCGTTTATCGATGCCCTAAATGTGTTCATCGACGGTCAGGAGGAAGGGGTTGGCGGCTAGCGCCGCACGCAACAGCCGCGTTCAATAACAGCACTCAATAACCGCGCGTGACATCGACCACGTTCTGCAGCGGTTCGCCGCGGTTCAGCCTGCGCACGTTGTGCGCCACTTGCGTGCCGATCGTCTCCGAGCTTGCCACCGACGCCATGTGCGGCGTCACGATCAGATTCGGTGCGCGCCATAAATGATCTTCGGGTGGTAACGGTTCGGTCGGAAACACGTCAACGATCGCTCCGCCGATGTGTCCAGTTGTCAGCGCCGCGATCAGGTCCGCGGGCACCAGATGCTCACCACGACCGACGTGAATCACCTTCACGCCAGGCCGTAAGTGTTCGAACGTGTTTGCGTTGAGAATCCAGCGGGTTTCGTGCGTGAGCGGCAAGAGACACACGAGGATGTCCGTGCCCTGAAGGAATGGCTTGAATTCCTGGGTACCGGCGAAGGTCGTCACGCCAGGCAGTTCACGGGGCTTGCGCGCCCAGCCGCGCACCGCGAAGCCGAAGCGCTGCAGGTCCGTCGCGACACGGCTGCCGATTTCTCCCAGTCCCATAATGCCGACGGCGCATTCGGACGCATCACGCTGATCGTGGCGAAACCAGCGATCAAGACGCTGATTAGCGAGCACGCGGTCGAGTTGACGATGAAAGTGCAGCACCCCCCATGTGACGAATTCGCTCATTCCGCGCGCGTGCTGAGGATCGACTACCCGGCACAGCGGCACGGCGGGCAGGGCGGGGTCGGACAGGATGTTGTCGACGCCCGCTGCGATGCTATGCACGAGCCGCAGTTTCGGCAGTTCGGCCAACGCGCCGGCCGGCGGATTCCAGCACACGGCGATGTCAGCATCGGCGGCCGACCGCTCGCCGTGCATCACGACATCGAATTCAGGGGCGGCGTGCAGAATCGGCTGCACCAGATGTGACATGTCGTAGTCACGGCTCATCAGAACTAGTTTGGTCATTGCATCGAATCAGAAAGCGGGTCTAGCTGCGGTAGTCGGATTGCGGGTCGTCGATCAACCGTAACGCCGCGCGCCACGCCAACTCCGAAATTCCCGCGGAATCGTCGCGAGCGAACTGGCTCGCGGTCAACTCGCACACTTCTCGCGGCGGGATGCGCAGTGCGCTGCCGCCCGCCAGCGCCTGGATTTGCGCCTGACAGGCCCGCTCGAGGAAATAGATCTCGTGGAACGCTTCGGCTGCCGTGGTGCCTGCCGCAAGCAGCCCGTGATTGCGCAGGATCATCGCCTTGCAGGAACCGAGATCGCGCACCAGGCGCTCGCGCTCGCCCAGTTCGAGCGCGATGCCCTCGTAATCGTGATAGGCGAGCTTGCCGTAGAACTTCAACGCATGCTGACTGATCGGCAGCAGCCCCTGCTCCTGCGCCGATACCGCTGTTCCTGCGGCAGTGTGCGTATGGATCACGAAGTGCAGGTCGTCGCGCGCCGCGTGGATGGCCGAATGAATCGTGAACCCGGCGGCGTTCACACGAAACAACGCCGGATCGGTGCGCGCCCGCTCGTCGATGACGTTGCCGAGATGATCGATCTTCACGAGGTCCGACGCGCGCATCTCGTGAAACAGCACGCCATAGCGGTTGATGAGAAATGCCGGCGGCTCGCCCGGCGAGCCGGGCAGGCGCGCCGTGATGTGCGTGTCGATCATGTCGGTCATGCGGAAGTGAGCGGCCAGCCGGTAGAGTGCCGCCAGTTCCTCTCGTACCTGCTGTTCGGCAGCCGGCGGCGCCGGTTTGTCGCTCATGCGATCGGGTGTGGGCGTGGATTGCATTTCAGAAGACTCCCAGGTTCTCACTTGCTGTAGTTCGCGTAGTGTTCGTTAGCGTGTCAGTGTCCGTCAATTTCATTGTTCTAATGCTGATCATTAGCGACACAAATATTCGGCGACATGAAGCATTGAAGAACCGCGTGAATGGGTTCTTTGGCGTTGAGCCGAGCCAGTATCGCGGGCTCCGCGTGGTCGGACGCCAGCGCCAGACCGATCACGGCGGCAAGAGCCGGCGCTTCGGCGAACAGCACGCCGTTGTCGTCGGCCAGCACAATGTCGCCGGGGCGCACCACGACGCCGCCGCACACCACCGGCTCGTTTAACAGACTCGACATCGTGTCGCGTTTTTTGGTCGTCAGCAATGACGTTCCGCGCGCGAACACAGGCAGCCCCGTGCTGCGTAGTTCGATGAGATCGGTCACCACGCCGTCGACGATGACACCCCTAGCGCCGGCGTTGAGCGCGGCGCATGCCGTGACCGCTCCGACCGGCGCATGCGAGTGGTTACCGCTCATGTCGATCACCAGCACGTCGCCGGGTTTGAGTTGCGACAGGGCGCGATTCACGGGAATGGCATCGGGTGACAGCAGCTTGAGCGTCACCGCGCGCCCGATCACCTTCACGTTGGGGACCATCGCGCGGAGGTGATGGTCCGCGAAGCCATTTTCCAGAAAATGCCCGAGTGTCGGAAAGCTGACGGATTCGAGACTCTGCAGTAAGGATGAGTCTGGCGTGGCTTGCATCAGAGCGGTCTTGTCCGTTTTCATACCAGACCTTCACGAAAGGCTCGCCGTGGCGGCATTGGCGCGCGCCGCGGACGAGATATCGCGTCGAAGCGTCTCCGCGAGCAGCAGGAGCGCGAGTACCGAAACAGCAGCCGAGCCCATCATGTACCACGCCACCGACGAACCGCGACCCGTAGCAGACAACAACGCGGTGGTGACAATTGGCGTAGCGGCACTGCCGAGCAGCCCCGACAGCATATAGCTTACCGACAGACCGGAGTAGCGAACCTCGGTGCCGAACAGCTCCGCAAGGAAGGTGGCGATCGGTCCGTAGTTCGCGGCAAAGGCGGTCATCATCAGCAGATAGCCGAGCAGCGCATACGGAAACTCGCGCGTATCCAGCAGCCAGAAAAGTGGAAAAGCGAGCAGGGCCTCGGCGACAATGCCGCCGATGATCACCGGCTTGCGGCCCACGACGTCGGATAGCTTGCCGAAGGCCGGCAACAACACGATGCAGAGCGCGCAGGCAATCAGTGCGATGGAAAGCATCGCGTTGCGTGAGAAGCCCAGCGTTTGCGTCCCATAGGTTAGCCCGAAAGCGACGATCAGGTTGAAGGAGGTGCCCGTCGACATCGTCGCGATGCCGCCGAGCAGCACCTGCTTCCAATATCTGGTGAGGACCTCGGCGATCGGCAGCTTGACCTGCGCGTCGGCTTCCTTGATCTTGCGGAACGACGGCGTTTCGGATGTGTTCAGACGGATATAAAGGCCGACCCCCACGAGCAATGCGCTCGCAAGGAACGGAATGCGCCAGCCCCAGGAGAGCAGTGCCTCGTTTGAAAGCACGGCATTACTGACCAGAAACGCCAGATTGGCGATCAGCGTACCGGCGGGCACACCGATCTGCACCCACGAGCCATACAGTCCACGCTTGTTGGCAGGGGCGTGTTCCACCGCCATCAGCACGGCGCCGCCCCATTCGCCGCCGAGCGCAAGTCCCTGAGTGACGCGCAAGGTTAGCAGCAGAATGGGCGCCCAGATTCCGATCGACGCGTAGTTTGGCAGCAGGCCGATCGAAAACGTCGCCACGCCCATAATGACGAGCGAGACCAGCAGCATCGACTTGCGTCCGAGGCGGTCGCCGAAATGGCCGAACAGGGCGGCGCCGACAATGCGCGCGAGATAGGCGGAGGCGAACGTGCCGAACGCCAGCAAGGTGCCGACTAGTGGCACGAAGCCGGGAAAGAACACTTTGTTGAAGACGAGTGCCGAGGCGGTGGCGAAAACGAACAGGTCATACCATTCGACCGTCGTGCCGATCACACTCGCCACTGCGATCTTTTTCATGTTGCGTTCGGTGCCGTTTGGCGGCGGTAGCGTGTCCGCGGGGCGATAGGACGTCATGGGTTTCTCCTTGAGGCATGGCGGTTTCAGTGGATGAACGCAGCCATTGCGCGCATGGCCTGGTGCCTTTATCGGGAGCCAAAAACAATAAGTAAAAGTCTGATTTCTAATTCTTAGTATTAGCAGCGTGAATAGTTGGCCGCTGTTCCTCGTCGAAAGCTTTCGTGCACACAACTGATTCCGTTTTTTAGCAATCTGAAGGCGGCTACCGTGGTCATGGAGGCGTGTCCCGGCGCGCACGCAAGCTCGATGCAATGGGTCACCAGGTAAAGCTGATTTCGGCCCAATATGTGCGACCTTTTGTGAAGAGCAACATGAATGACTACATCGACGCCGAAGCGATCTGCGAAGCTGCATCCCGGTCCGCTATGCGCTTCGTCGAGCCGCGAAGGGAAGCGCAGCAGCTACTGGCAGCCTTGCATCGGGCGCGTGAAGGTCTGGTGACCGAACGTACGACCACCATCAACCGGATTCGTGGCGTACTGCTTGAGTTCGGCATCGTCGTTCCTTTATCGAGAGCCACGCTACGTCGGTTGCCTGATGTGCTTGCGGTTCAGGAGCTGCCACTGCGGTTGATCGAGCTCATCCACCGCCTCCATGCTCATTATCTTCACCTCGACCAGCAGATTAACGATGTCGAGCGGGATCTGACTTCACAACTAACGAAGACGAGAGCGCTGCCCGGTTACTGTCGATTCCCGGTATCAGAACCGTTACGGCAAGCCTTCTCGCACCGGAAGTCGGCAACGTTGCCCAGTTTGCTAGCGGCCGGAACTTCGCGGCCTCGATCGAACTGGTACCACGACAGCACAGCACGGGCGAGCGAAGTGTCCTGTGTGGAATCAGCAAGCACGGCGACAAGCACCTGCGCCGGTTCCTAGTGCAAGGCGCACGAGGAACCGGCAAGAATACCGAGGCCCAAACCCGACATTTCCATAAAGCTACTACAACCAAAAGGTTGATAGTTTCTTTATGCAAAATCCGCGAACGGCAGGATAGTGACCAGTTCTTAGCACCGTCGCGGTGAACGTGGCAAGTGGATCTGCCGGCCGAGGCGGCGATAGCACACGTTATTGCGTCAACCCGGTGTCGCAAAGGCGAGGGCAGGCAGGACGGATCGACTGGTGGTTGCCCGACTCCATGTAGCATCGTTCTTTGCATTTCTTTGAGGCCACCGGCCGACGCAGCAACAGGGCCGCTTTGGGCAAAGCAGCCACTTCCTGAGAAGCCAACAATGATCGCAATGTCCGACACTCGCTGGCCGCGACGACGCCTCTAACGCGAGCTGTTCCTTATAAGGAGTTCTTGGCGCGACACCGCCGCCGACCTGTTGAGTACGGCGCATTCAACCTGTCAACGCCACTGCAGACGGCGAGCAATTTCGGTGGCCACGAATTCAGTTCTGGATGTTCGCGTTAATCTGATCGATCACGTTACCGGAATACGTAACAGGATGCCGGTCGACGCGAGAGTGCGTGTTGACAAGCGCAGGGTTACGGAGGCCGCTGTCATATTTATCCAGTAGAAGTGTGTCGCACATGGCGCCTAAAACCGGCGGTAGCCTATCCTGCCGTCACTTTTCAAATGTTGTATTTTGGCTGTGGAGTTTGGCATTTTCCGCGAGATTGATCCGCTGAGTCTGAGAGGTCACCCGCGCGATTCCGTTGGTGGTGTGCCGACAGTCTGTTAGCGTGTCCAGCCGATTCGGATCATTGCATCTACCGAGGGTGGCGGATTGGCAGTGGCAGTCTGATCGCTCTGAGCTCCTGGTTCGCGAGGTCGTCCGGGCGAACTTGCGCGGTGCAATACTGCGGGTCGCGCCGGTGTGTCGCGTCAGTCTGACGGGTTTCCGCCATATGTCGGCTAGCTCACGTTTGCCGGTTTGTGATGTGCGCGTAAGCAGTCCGCAGAGCTACCTGATCAATTCTGCAGGTATGGTCGATTGAGTCTTGCGGGCGCTGCGTTTGCGGGATTGCTCACCACGCGATTCACGTTCGGGGGTGAAGCGTATATGGCCGCGCGCCGCTGCGCACCAGTTTGATACCTCATTCACTAGCGTCTGCGATGTGCCCTCCTGAAGGCTGTTGACTCGAGCAGGGCATTAAAAATATTTCTCTGTTCCATCGATTTCCTGCGTATTCCGACTGATTCCGATCGCGCAATTCTATCGCCGGAAGGGGTATTGACGAGCCGTTTCGCGATTCGCATGATGGTCCCGAAGGCGACGCATGGGAGCGAATCGTGCCGGGTGCAAAAAGCTACACACGGGCGCAGTGGGATGAGTTTGTCGATGCCCTTGAGGCATTGCCGGAGAAACCCCGAAATGATCAGCGCGTCACTATCAGCGATGCGATGAAAGAGATTCGGGCGCATATCACTGCCACTCAGGCGAAAGGCTATACGCTCGAAGAAATTGTTCAGGAGGCTGGGCGTAAGGGAATCGATGTGAGCATTGGCGCAGTCAAGTATGCGCTGTATCGCCCAGAGCCTTCTGACGCAGCATCCAGAGCGGCGAATCCCCAGGGAACGCGTGAGGCCGAGAGGTTCTCCAGGCCAAAGCAAGTCGTAAAGCGAAAAGGCAAACGCGTGGGCAACGGACATGGCGATACACGACAACAAAGGGGAAGGGGTTTAGATCAACCGGGATCAATGGAGATTCAGGACGCGTTCTCGTTTGAGATCAGGCCTGATATCGAAAACCTGTAGGAGGTTCGTCGTGGACACGATTCACCCCATTTATCTGGTCGGCGGCAGCAAGGGCGGTGTTGGAAAAAGCATGGTGACGCTTGCCCTGGCGGACTATTTGCAGCGACAGGGTACCCACGCTGTCCTGCTGGAAACCGATACCTCGAATCCCGATGTCATGAAAGCGCTCAGGGACGAAATCAAATGCGCGGCCTATGACCTTGACGATGCAGATGGCTGGATCGGGTTTGTCAATTTCTGCGATGCGCACCGGGGTGCGGCTGTGATCGTCAATACTGCCGCACGCAATCAGACCGGGGTTGCACGGTACGGCGGGACGCTGGCCCGGACTCTGGCTGAACTGGAGCGGCAACTTGTTGTGCTCTGGGTGATCAACCGGCAGCGCGATAGCCTGGAGTTGCTGCATATTTTCGGACAGACGTTCCCCGACACCATGACGCATGTCGTTCGCAACGGGTACTTCGGTATGCCGGACAAATTCACGCTGTATCAGGAATCACAGCTTCGCAAAGCCATTGAGACAAGAGGGCGGTCGCTCGATTTTCCTGATCTGGCGGATCGGGTTGCGGACGAATTACGCAGTCAACGCATCTCGATCCGACAGGCCGCTGAAGTCATGCAGATTGGCCAGCGTGCGGAACTGCTCCGCTGGCGGGAGTTGTGCGACACCATGTTCTCGAAGGTGATTGGCAGCGAGGAGGCAATCCGTGAGCGATAGGCGGTCGGAGCCGGTCGATCCGCTTGTCCGCCTGTTTCGCGAGGTGTCGGGGGATGTCCCTGACGGGGCCAGTCTCGCCCGCATGCACCGCATATCGGGCGCATTGAACCTGCGTGACAATGACGCGCTATGGTCGATTGTCGCTACCCTCGAATACTACGCGCGTCTGTACGAAGCGATGCCGGAGCGTATCCGGTGGGCGAGCGAGGGCAGTCTCGAAGCTGCACGCCGGGAGGTCGGCGGCGCAACCGATGTGCTGATTCAGCAGCATCGGGATGCGCTGGAGCGATGCAAGGCGACGATCCAGTTGGCGGAAACGCTGATACAGGAGCATGAGGAGCGGTATCGGGCAGCACTCGTGCAACTCAATGAGACCGCCTTGATGGCCCTGGCTGAGCGCATGTCAAATCAGGTCGCGCGCACGGCGGGCAACCGGTTGATCGGTGTCGCAGCGGTGTCAGCTCGTGAGCAACGCGAGCGACTGGACAGCACGATGAGCACGTTCGGGCAGGCAGTTGAGGCAGCGATGGTGCGCGTGGACGCGATGGCTTCACGCATGGAAAGGCGTTTTGCACGCTCGATGTGTCGCCTGTTGCTGGTGGGCGGTGTTTCCCTCTGCCTGCTGCTGGTTTCCGGCGGGCTCGTGGACTGGTGGAGGGCATGTCATGTGGCGGGCGCGGATTGTCGCGCGGTGCAGTTGCGACAGGCAGACGGCAGACCTTGAAGGGGTCGCCGTCTGCCTTACCCCGTTACCAGGGCAACGGGTCGGGCTGAAGTGACGTGCCGGTCAGCTTGCCTGATGCCCAACGCTGGCAGCAGTCGGGAAAGGCCAGGGCGGCTGTTCACTGCGCATTTCGGGGGACGTGTCTGCGTCGCGAGGCGCATTGTTGACTTTCTCGCCGCCGTTGCCTCCACCCGGTTCGGCGTCGGCGTCTTCGCCGTCCTGCGTCTCGCCTGCGCCGTTCCGGGTGTCCGCGTCTTCATCGTCGTAGATATCCCAGCAGGGTGTGGCCGGGATATCCCGATCGGTGAGAACTTCCGGGAGCCATGCGGCGTTTGCGAGCCGCAGTTCGGCGGCGGCAGCGGCGTCGGCCTTCTTCATCTTCCCGAGGTCGGCCGCGACCTTCGGGGATACGGCGGCGGATACGACTTCCGCAATGCGCGCCTTGCTGACGTGATCGAAGTAGGTCGCGCGGGTCGGTGTCCAGTACCGGGTCATGTCGAGGTTCAGCGCGCCCACCAGCGCATTGATCGCATGCGGCTTTTCTTCGCTCTCAATGCCATCGAGCAGGGTGCCGGTGCAGAACGCGAGCAGGTCGAGCAGGGTCGTGCCGGGGTTCTGCTGCATCAGCCACGGCAGCAGGTCGGCCGGTCTGGCGGGCAGTTCCGCGATCCAGCGTGCACGCTGCGTCCCGATGGCGTTCCATGCGGGGCTGGCAGGCAGGTCGTCCGCTGCACGTAGCAGGCCGTCGTAATTGTTCTCGCCGGAAAGCGCCAGGCAGCCGTGCGCGGACGTATGCCCGTAGTGTTCGGGCAGTGCCTGTGGGATCAGTTGCTGCAGGATGGCGGCGAGCGCGATGGCGGGCTGTGTGACCAGTTCTGCATGAATGGCGACGGTGCGATGTGCCGTGAGCCGCTGGCAGAGTTTCGCGCTGTGGACAGGTTTGACCTTCGGGGACGGCGCATCTGCCGCTTCGGGCGTTTGGGCTTCCGGCGTGCCGGTGACGGTCGCGCCTGCCGCGTCGAGCGCGGCGCTGTTCTCGCGCCTCACGAGGCCGCGCTCAATAAGCAGGTCGCCCTGCGGACCGACAATCACGAACGCACCGGCCTCGGCGATCCCCAAACGACCGCGCGGCTTTCGAGGGCGATGATCGCCGTATTGACGCGCCCGATTTCCTCTTTGAGGCGGTCGGCTTCCTCATAGGCATTTGCGTCGTCCTCCGACAGTGCCTCGAGCTTTTCGGCCAGTTCGTCCTGCTGTGCGGTGAGCGAATCCATTTTGTTCTGCTCGTCCTCTGTATACGGACGCTGGATGGGGCGCAGCCTGCCGTGGCGGTTCAATTCCAGAAAATCGCGCTCGACGCGCGTTTCGGTCCAGCCCCAACCCTCGGCACGGACTTCCTCGGCGGCGGCGTCGAGCTTCTGCGCAACGAGGCGTTGTAACAGTTCCGCGTCCGCGATGTACCCCGCGTTCTGGTCGTCGCTGAACAGGTCGCGGCGCACATACCCGCCAGCAGCCTCATAGGCGTCAAGTCCGACAAAGCGAACGAGACGGCTGCGGCTCGCGTCGATTTCCGCGCGGGTGATCGCCTGCCGCAGGTAGTTCGGCTGGCGCTGCCACTCGTTCGCATCGAACCAGATATGCTCCTGCGTCTCGTGATCGTCCGCGAGGGCGAGCGCGGCAAGCTGGTCGAGCGTGATGGCATCGTCGCGCAGCAGTGCGAGCAGCCTGGATGACACATTCGCAAGCTTCATGCGTCGTTTGACTGTGAGCGGCGAGGCGGAAAAGAGCGCGGCGATGTAGTCGACGCTGCGGCCTTCCTCCGCCAGCATCCGGTACGAACGCAGCACGTCGAACGGGTCGAGTCCTTCGCGCTCGCTGTTCTCGATCAGCGAAAGGGCGAGGGCTTCGCCTTCGCTGACGATCCGCACGGGGACCGGATAGTCGGCGGTGATGTGCTTCTGCTCGAACAGCAGATCGAGTGCGGCTTCGCGGCGCTGCCCTGCGCAGACCCCGTACTTGCGCTGCCTGCCGCGCGATCCCTTCATCTCGTGGACGACGAGGTTTTGCAGCAGTCCCTTTGCACGGATATTCGCCGCAAGGGCTGGAATGCCGGACAGGGGCTTCGTGCGGGCGTTGAGCGGCGAGCGCCGCAGGCTGGAATAGGGAACCGTGACGACTGGCTGTTCGTTGCCGAAACTGGTTTCGAGTACGGATGCGGCTTCGGCGGAGTCCACCGTGGTGGTGGTTCCGGTTTCATGGGCTTGCATGATTGACTCCAGAAAGTTGGAAAGGGAGTTCCGGGTCGGGGTGCTACCGGATTCTGTCAGGGCCTGGCCCGGATAGGAGTCCTGACAGAGGGTGACGGAGTGGGGCGACGTGGGGGCCGCCCCTGTGCGCTTACCCCTTCATCTGGCGCATCGCATCCGCGAGCATCCAGAGAGCGCGGTTGAGCTTCACGTTCTGGTCGATGCCGGTGATAGGCCGCGTAGACATGGAGCGCCCGGTGCGCGAGCGTCCGTGCAGTCCACCCTTGGTGAGGTTTTCCTGCACGCGGTTAAAGACCGTCCAGAGGTCGTCACTACGATCCTCGAAACGGCGCGGAGCGAGTAACTGGCTTTCGGTGACGGGCGCGGGTGCCTCGGTGTCGGTCGGGTCGTAGCGCAGCGCGAGAGCGGAGCGTGCGAACGCATGCTGTTCGTCGCGGTCGAGTGCCACGTCGCGCATACCGTCCTTCTGCTCGCGGATCAGGTCGAAGCCGTCGAGCATATCGAATGCGCCGTTGATGACGTTCTGGACGATGTTGCCCCTGTGTGGCACGCGGATATCCCGGACGCTGTCGCCCGCGACCATGCCGTTCTGGCAGACGAAGCGCAGCACGCCCGCGAGCATCTGGTAACTGCTCGTGCCGTCGTGCGAGTTCAGCAGCACGATTTCATTGGCTTCGCCGCCGATGATCTGGTCGGCGTGGCGAAGCCGCAGCATGTGCTTGGTGTACTCACGCTTGCTTTCGTCGCGTACGCGGGTCTGGCAGACCATGAAGGGCTGGAAGCCTTCGTTGCGCAGGCCGCGCAGCACGTCGATGGTGGGAATGTAGGCGTAGCGCTCGGAGCGGCTTTCGTGCTTGCCGTCTGCGAAGATGGACGGGGCAATGCGGCGGATCTGATCATCCGATAGGGGCGAGTCCGAGCGGAGCATCGGGGAACCGTAATGGAAAGAGGAAGCGAGTTGCATGGCGTTCTCCACAACAAAAAGTTGAAGGGTGTTGCGCTGACCGGGCTCCAAGATTCCGCTCCGCCGTGGAGGTTGGGCTCGTCCTGGTGGAACCCGGGGTTGGCTTTCCTGCCGCCAGTCTCCTGAGTTCGCGCCCGTGCGACTCAAGGAGCCAATGGTGGGCAAACGTCAAGGAAGAAAGGCGAGGGAGGGTGCCCCTATGTGTTTCGTCAAGCATTAGGGGCTGATTTCGGGTGGTAGAAGGTTCCGTCGCGCAGCATCGCGAACAGCACGTCGCAGCGCCGTCTGGCAAGAGCGATGAGCGCCTGATTGTGGCGCTTGCCCTGCTGGACCTTGCGGGCGTAATAGTCCCTCGAAGTCGGGTCTCGCAGGGCAGCAAAGGCGGAGAGGAAGAGCGCTCTCTTGAGCACCTTGTTGCCGCGTCTGGAGGGGTGTTCGCCACGGATAGACGAGCCTGAGCGTCGGGTGACCGGGGCGAGGCCGGCGTAGGCTGCGAGATGCGCAGCTGAAGCGAAGGCTTTGTGGGCGACTTCCGTGAGGAGTCTGGCGGCGGTCCTGACGCCGACTCCCGGCATGCTGGTCAGGACCGGCCAAAGAGGGTGTGCGTGCACCAGGCGTTCAACTTCGCTGGCAACCTCGTCGCGTTGTTTGCGCAAAGACGCGAGCTGCTGGGCCAGACGCGGCATGACGATGGTTGCTGCCTGCGTACCGGGTACGACCACAGCCTGTTCGCTGAGCGCCTGAACGATTTCGGCAGCAAGGCTTTTGCCCATGCGAGGTGCAAGTTTGGTGAGGCGGTTGGCGAGTGCTTTTTCGCTGGTCGCGGCAAGCTCGGCGGGCGACGGGTACCGCTCAAGCAGATCGAGCACGGCCGGATGGTCGAGGCGCGGCCCCAGAACCCGTTCCAGTGCGGGATGGATCTGGGTAAGCAGGCCGCGAATGCGGTTGCTGGTCTGCGTGATCTGCGCGGCGAGATCGTCGTCGAAACCGCACAACATGGTGAGTTCGGCAAGCGGCTCGTCAGCAAGTCGAAGCGAGCGCAGCGTGTGCGGCATCGAGCGGGCGGCCTCTGCAATGATGGCGGCATCGCGGGCGTCGGTCTTGGCTTCGCCCGCATGCAGATCGGCGATGCGGCGCATGGCCAGACCTGGCAGATAGGCGACCAGAACGCCTTCGTCCCGAGCGACTGCCAGCGGCAGCGCGCCGATGGTGGCGGGCTGGTCGACGACGAATAGAAGTTGGCCGTGCTCCTTGAGTTCGGTGATTAGGGCGCGCAGTTTGGTTTCATCGTTTGGAAGCGCTTTGTTGTACAGGCGCTTTCCGGTCCGATCGAGAGCGACGGCGTGATGATGGCCTTTACCTACGTCAACGCCGACGAAGACATCGACGGAGTCATGTTGTTGGTTTTCTTGCATCGAAGTGTTTGTGCAGATTGAGCTGGTTGGCCTGCAACATCGGTGGCAAGTCTCGGCATCCACGTTACGGACGGCCTCAAGATGTGCCCGGCCGAGCCCCTATTAGCGATCACCAGCCACCCACCAGACCCGGTGACAACACCCCCCGGATCATGACTGCGACTGGGGGCGGGAATCATGCCGGGCCTGGCTGGCCAAATCCTCAATTATCGAGGAGTGAAGATAGTAACGGGGGCGGGCAACACGGTCCCTCGCCCCTTGATGTTTGCCCACCATTGGCTACGGTCGCGGGTTTCGGGCGGGGACACAGGAGACTGGTAGATGCGAAGCGTCGGGTTTTTGCGGTATGAGCCGCCGCGCGGCGAGCGCGAATGTGGAGGCCGCCTGCGGCCTTCACCTGACTGGGCTTTCAAGGGTTGGGTTTTTGCGTCAGGGATTGATGCCCGAAGGGGCGAGACGCGGTACGCGGCTTGACGCGGAGCGCGAAAGCCCGCCCGAAGCGTCAGCGGCGGGGACGCCCTCCATCGTGACGGGCGAAGTGTCTGGATTAACGAAAGTGCGCGCTTGCTGCAATGGAGGCATTGTCAAGCAACGATCTAACGATGCCTGTGCAGCCTGAGACCGAATTGATGGACGACGTCGTGGTAACGGACAAACCCCGCCGCCCGACCCTTGCCAGCGCGCTCGAGCGGCGGGAGCGCCTGAGCGCGTTCAGGGGCTCGCGCATCCATTTCGACGCGTTCGAACCCGAAGTGGTGGAGATCAGGCCTTATAAGGATCAGGACGGGACCTTGGAGCTCAATTCCAGGCGTGTTTCGGCTTTTGGCTCTGCGCCCCGCTGATCGCTTGTCAACCAAGTGCATGTTGTCAAGTCTTAGAATATACAAGATGTGGTGATAATTTTTCTTGAATACACCATCAATTGTGGTAATCTGGATTGTATAGGTTCGGGGGTTCCCACATGGAAAAGATCGACAAGAAAGCGATCGACGACGTCGCGAAGCTCGTCCGCTTTGAAATCTACCAGCGCGCCAAACGCAGCCACAGCACGGTGCCGCATGTGCTCCAACTGCTCCGGCCGGAACACGCCGCGCGAGTGCACGGCGTCGAGTATGAGGAAGTGGCCGGCTCGCTTGGCGTGCATGGTGTTGGCAAGGAAACCTACGAGGTCGCGGGACTCATTGACCCGCAGCGAAATCTGATCAGGGTTTCCGGCAAGTTTTCCTACGAGATCCAGCGCTTCACCGGCGCGCACGAACTCGGTCACCACTTCCTGCATCGCGGCATGTCTCTCCACCGCGACCGTCCGCTGGACGGTTCGTTGACGGGGCTCGACAAACGGGAGCGGGAAGCGAACTACTTCGCTGGTACGTTCCTCGCCCCCGAGCAAATTGCCAAGAGAGCGTATGCGGCGCGGTTCGGCAGCAAGCCTCTGCATTTGACGGATGATGTTGCATTCGCCCTGAAAGGCGCGAAGGACATGCATGACCTGATGCGCACGTCAGGCACGGGCTCGCGACAACTCGCTCGGGCGATAGCGGGTGCCACGCAGTTCGGTCCTGGGCGCCGCTTCGATTCCCTTGCCTCGGTTTTCGGCTTGTCCATCACGGCGATGGCAATCCGTCTCGAGGAGATCGGTCTCGTCGAGGAAGTGAGCCTCGTCAACGACTAGTCCGCCGTGATATCTTTGGGCGCCTCTGCAGGCGCTCAAACAAATCGGGGAGCTGTGCCGGTAGCACTAACGCTTCAACAACTGGGCGCAAATTTGAGGACGACGGGATGTATTCGTCATCCCCGTATGTGGTTTCCAAGACCGACAAAGCGTTGCCTCCTTGCGTAGTCGACTTTGTCTGGCTGCATGGCAGGCACTACCCGATACCCAAAGGCAACGGTTTCACCGGAAGCAAAGGGTGCGATTTCAACGGCGTAATACCTTCAGGGGTTACCAGAGGTGCGCAAAGACATGAGGTCCCGTGCTGATTGTCGGAAGGCGGCTGCGACGCCTGGACGCGAAAATTGAAACAGTTCGTTTATGCCGGAAGCGGAACTTATTGAGAGCTCGTCGTAGCGAACGACAGGCAGCTCCCTGTTGTTCTTGAATCTTCTGTCGGGACCGCCTGACTTGTTGACGTATTGCCAGGTGCGCCCGACTACGGCGGCGTCCGTAGGGACGGCTTCGCCTTCGATGAACTGCGTTGCGCCGTCTCTGATTGCTAGTTCGCCGTATCCGACCGCCGCGACGCTACTTCCTGTGACAACGAAGAGCCGGTCAGGACAGAAGTAGAGTGTGTTCGGCCCTGCAACAATATAGGGAATGTCGAAATTGCACTTTACCTTCGAGAATGGACCTATGCCTAACTGCAGCGCTTTGCGTTGTACAAGGCTAGAAGCTCCCGCATGATATTTTCTGTCCAGTACGCGACCCGTGGCGTCGATTCGCCACTTGGCCCCGGATGCCGCGAGTTGCTCCACGCCATCTGCCAACGAAGAGAATGCTTGTTCGGAGTTTGCGTCTAAATCGTAGAACAGGACTGTTGCGCGTCGAGCTGTGTCCCAATAATAGACCCACGTGGCCGCGAAACACATCGCAATTGCAATGATGCCGCTTGCAAGCGAAGCCAAAAGTCCATTGTCTGCCAATGCTGCAGCGACAAGGATGGAAACAATCGCCAGTACGGATATCCATGGCCATATAGCCATCATCGCTGCTTTAGTGTTGATTTCCTGGACGAGCGAGTCGAGCGAAGATAGTGCCAGTTGGTCAGCGGTCACCGAAGACACGCTGACCATGGGACCAACTGTAGTGTTGGGAGGCGGGTTCAGTGTGGGTGGCGAGGCTCCGTTGGGGCGAGGGCCATTTGAGTGCGGCCGATTAGCTGGCGACGAGGGTAGGGTAGCCCGATAGGTGAAACCGCCCTTCGAGACCGACACGTAGTTGCCCCGCGGACCTGTTCCGATGCGAAAACCGGGGACCCCGACGGACACACCGATGCCGGCACCAGATAGATTAAAGCGGAATGGTCCAGCGGATAGCGATTTCCTGTAGCTCAGTCCCATTGAATTCTCCCCGATACCTTCTTATTGAGCGACGCACCAGTTGCCAATCATTCTGAAGCCAGAGTCACATTCCCATCCGTTCCATGTGTTGGCTAGGTGGGCGCTAGGTGGCAAGCTGATGGCAGAGCACGTGTTACCCATGCGTCTGAAACCTGTATTGCAGTCCCAGTTCGAGCCAACGCCAGTCAAATGCGCGTTGGACGGCATGCTCTGCATCGACATGCATACTGCCCCGAATCGCAGAAATCCATCGTCGCATTGCCATTGCCCATCTGTCGAGACTCGATGAGCGTTGGGGGGCATTGCCATCGGGACGCACCCCGATGGACCGGCAGTCATTCCAGCAGGACAGTCAGCTCGCGCGCGTTGATTGACGGAATTCGTACATCCAATGCGGTCGACACCTGGCGGGCATAAGGGCTGGCTACTTGCAGATGTGTTTTGCCCCGCGGCGGTAGGCAACGATTGTGCTTGGCTTGGAGATTGGGGCTGCGACGTCATCGGTGATGCATTCACAGGAGGCGGTGCAACAGGTCCAACCGGCTTCCCGCGAAAGGCATTTAGAAATTGGTCAACCTGAATGGGCGCCTCTTGCGCCTGACCATAAGTTGCACCTAGAAGCAACAGGCCGGTCAATGACAGGCTAAAAGAGGCGTAGCACTTCGACCTAAGTAAGCTTCTCATCAGCGCACCTGCATGACGGCAAGGTCCGCCTCTGCTTGGGCGAGTGCATGCCAAGTTGCTTCCAGTGCTCCCTTGGCATTGTTCTGTCGCCCAATTATTTCGTTGCGAAGGTCTTGCAGTTGCCGTGCCTCGTCTCTGAGTTGCTGTTCGATGTTGTTGCGCATCGACGCGACTTTGGTATTCACCGCGTTAATGTCCTGCTGCGTCGGAGCTGCACCGGCAGTGGGAACAAATCGTTGTTCGATACTGCGCTTCCATGCCAGCAGATTTGCCGTAAGTCCGGTGCCAAAGCCAGGAATGCCAGCGACAGCGGCTGCTGAAATATCTGCCGCCGATTCGATGCCGAACGAGACGAGGGTTTGCTTGCGCTGCTCACCCACGCCAGTAATCTTTGCGGAATGAATGAGATGACGGTCGAGGAAATCATGCAGCTGCCGGGCGACTATCGATGCCTGCAGTTGTTTCATCTCGCGCGCGAGCACTTGCGGCAGGTCATCCAGTCGAGCTTTGACTTGGCTTGCCGACCGCGCTTTATCCGAAAGTCGTCGGTCAGACCGCAGGCTTTCGTAGTTGGAAAGTGCCTGCTCGTATGCTCGCTTTGTGCTCTCGACAACGCTCTTTCGCGTAATGAGTTCGATTGGTGTGGCCGGTTTTACACCATGGATGGCAAATGCACCCATCACGAACCAGAGCGGCCATAGCTTAGGGACAACCAGAGACATCAAAAACGCGAGGAGGCAGATAGCGGCGTAGGTCAGTCGTGTCTTCGTAACGCCTTTGCTTACGGATGTCGGCGGTGGTCGCCCCGTCAGATTGAGTGGTGGTGGGTTATACGTCGGTAGCGACGGTAAGGCACTTAGGGCCTGAATTTGCGACCAGAGAGCAGCAATGTTGGCGCCCGCAACCTGAAAGTTTATGGGTGCACCGGTGGCTGATGCCGGTGTGAAGTAGGGTGTTCCGAGTCTATCCCGCTCGCACCAGACGCAGGTGTTTAGATGCCCAGGATACTTGTGACGGGGCTCTGCGCTGCATGAACGCAACGAGTGTAATAGCCCGTCCAGAGCGGCAACCCACTCTTTCGCCTTGGGGCGGCCGTATTTCGCGCCTACTTCAGTAAAGGCGCGCCAGAAGAGGTCGCCCATGGTTGTGGGCAGATATTCCAACCCTAGCGCTCTCGGCGGCATATCGTTTAATCGAGCGAGCCTGTCAGCGCCATACGCGAAGCGGAACTCCTTAATTGACCGTTCCAACGGGAGGTCGCCGGATATTTTGGGAATCCCGGAGAAGGGATGCCGCGCCATAAACAGCAACTGGAAAATCAGGACGGCCAGCCCGAAGTTGTCGTGATTCGCAGTACGGGTTACGCCATGAAATGAGCCCAGCCCCTGTAACTCCGGCGGAGTATAGTGAGGAACCCCCACTGTGCATGGGAAGCTGGCCGAAGCTGTGTTGACATGAAACGAGTCGCAGTCAAGCAGCTTGACGGTCCCTTGGTGGCTGACAATGATATTGTTTTCATTGACGTCCCCGATCGCGTGTCCATGCGCGTGTATTGCATCGAATGCTGCCGCGATGTTCCTCGCTGTCCCAACTAGAAACGAGAAATCGACTTTTGGGAATGTCTGCCGTCTGCTCGCAACGCCGTACAGTTGGTGCACGGGTTCGTAGCCGGAAAACTTTGGCATAGTGAACCCGGCTACTGGCCCTGGCTTGCGTGCCAGCAGAACATTGATCGGCCACGCTGCAATCTGTTTCAGATAGGTGTCACCCACCTGCGCCATCGCGCGTAGCTTTGCCTGCCGATCCGCATCCAGAGCGTGGGAATACATCTTGGCGGCCACGTTTTCCCCGTTATGCGTCGCATCGAAGACAGCGCCTTCACCGCCTTGCCCCAGCTTCTTACCGAGCGTGAGCTGGTTTCCCTGTTCGTCAAATGCCACGGACATCAGTTGCTCCCAACGCACGTGTAGCAAGAATCAGCGTCTTATCGTCGTCGGTTCTTTCGTTTATCGCGTCGCTACCCAGAAAACGCTCGAGTGCCGCACACAGCGAGTCGGTTTGCTCGTCAGTGGACGTCCGTAGAGCCTTGAACATGGGTTCAAAGAACGGCGCATGCGCTGTTTCGCTGGAGAACACCAGGGCAAGGCGCTGCAAGCCGTCACTGAACAGAGCGGCCTCGTCGGTCGTCCACCGTACTTCGATACGCAAATGGTTATGCGCGTCGGCATCCGTGACGAAATAGGTCATGTTTGCGTACTCGCCAGACTCGGGCCAAAAAACCGGCGTGAGCGTACCTTCATGCCGCGCGACGATTGCTCCGTCACCGACCTGAAAATAGAGCGCTTGGGTTGGCCCAATGACTACACCGAGCAATGTGCACGCCAGCTCGCGCGTGGTTACGTTGCGAGCGGTCGCAGCTTTTGTGATTTCTGCTCGCACATTCTCGAGTAACTCGGCAGCCAACTCTGTCTTCAGACCCGCTTCACCTGCGACCTCGACCGCTTTAATCAGAAATCTTCCGCTGGTCTCGCAAGCAATCTCAGCTCCTACCTCTCCGAACTGCGCGCTTCCAGCCCCGTCGGACGCGAGAGCGACCAGAAAAACGGCGCCGTTTGCGTCATTCGCGACGTGGTAGAAGCAGCTGTCCTGGCACGGCGCTGACGTTTGGACATGCGAACTGCCGACAACGGAAGCGCCAATGACTCGCCAGCTCACACTGAGGCCCAGCCCGTGGGCGCCGCGAGGGGAACCTCGGTGCCCGGCGTTGAGCGGGAAACGGCTGCCATCGACGCAGACAGCCACTGGAACAGTTCGCGGAATTTCAATCCCTGCAGCGACAATGGCTGACGAGTCGAAATCTGGGCGAGTGTATCCATATTCGCGCCCTGTACTCCGACCGCGAAGAAAGCGAATTTCTTTGAAGCTTCGCCTTCTCGAACTCGGGCCGCCGCTGATTGCCAGGCATCCGTCGGACCGCCGTCTGTGATAAGGAACACCCATGGGCGGTAGTAGGAGATGCCGTTTGCTTTGTATTCGGCTTTTCGCGCTTCGAGCGTGTCCAGCGCGAGGTTGATAGCAGAGCCCATTGGCGTATCGTTATGGGCCGTCAGAGTGGGTGGGAAGAAGTTCGGTGCCGTGTGGAACGGCATTTCGAGTGTGGCGGGGCCGAATGTCACAATCGCTGTGTCAACCCGCTTCATCGCGAGAGAGTCTGCGGCCAGCTCGTCTTTGAAAGTCGTCAGGCCAGCGTTGAGTTGAGCGATTGGCTCTCCGCTCATGGAGCCTGAACGGTCAAGGACGAGCACGCAGGGGCAGCGTTGCTCAGGATTTTCGGCGAAATTGTCCGTGCCGAATGCTACCTGCGTAGCAAAGTCATTGTTCTCAGTCATGGTCTTCTCGCTATGCGGCGCTGGCTAAGCTCGGAACCGCGCGTTAGTATTTAAGCCTGAGATAATAATCCAAGAATCATGTCCGCAAGTAAAGCTCCAGCTTATTTAGGTTTGGTCTTCGCTGTAGCAATGGGCGTGCTCGTATCCGGGGCTAACAAACACACGTCATCTGACGTCGCGGCGCCGCCCGATATCGCAAGTGCGCCGGCGACAGCGGTGTCGCAACCGACCGAACCTGAGTCCGTTCCCGCTGCCGTATGGAAGTTGCAAACGTTAAAAATTGGCCCCTTGCGGGTAAAGGCAAATCTGCCGTCCTACGGGATTAATGCGACTTGCATGTTGCCGAGCCCTGCTGACGACGAAGTCAGCATGTGCCAACCAGTTGTGGGAACCTCTGATACGTCCATCTGGCAAATTCGGATTGTCAGCCAACGCGACCGCTTCGTGCCGTTGACCTGGTTCGACAGTGTGACCCAATCACTGCGCGGGATGCCGGTCGATGTTTTGACTCGCCAACTGGGAAACGAAGCCAACCTAGTGACCAAGGCAGGGTTTACCAGCGCTGCGCTTCTCGCGCCCGGCGACTTGTCGGGAGCCGTAGCTATCCGTGGCTCCGCTGCAGCGCCTTCAGCATTCGCCGCTGCTAAACCGCAATCGTGTGTCTACGCGTTTTTGCTCGCAGCGAACAGGCCAGCGACGGTTCTATACTGTGCTGCGAATGACGAGGATGCGCTGGCTGGCACTCAGAAGATTGTTTCTTCCTTGCTGAAGTTCAACACATCTGCTGAATACAAGCGTGGCAGTGCGCAAGGCGTCGAGCACAACCTGTATCTGAAGCGCCTGAAAGCAGCAGGCGGCGGCGCGCCGGAACTTCTGTCTTCCGAGCAGGCGTATGAGCAGTCGACGGCAGCCGAGTGTGAAAGGTACCCAGTTATATCGCAAGAGCGATACCAGTGCTATGAGGGATTTGCCGCCAATCGTCTACCGATGTTGTGATGTGCTTGTCTCGCACCGATAGAAATGTTGTGTCGAAGACCTAAAGTTCTCGACGCAACTGTCGTCATGCAGGCATGAAGTCCTGTGAGGATGTATGGCGTTCGAATACAGGATGGTTCAGGTTCCTCCAAACATTGCGGTCCGTGCACGCGAGCATAGAGGTAAAGAGGCAGCCGCCTATCTGGGAAGGGGTGTCAACGAGTACGCGCGACATGGATGGGAATTTTATCGCGTCGATAGCATTGGAGTGAATGTCCAGCCTGGATGCTTTGATGCATTGTTTGGTCGCAAGGCGCAGTCTGCAACATACTATGTCGTTACCTTCCGACGGCGCTGATTAGCGCGAGCGAGGCGGTAATCGGTGTCTATCGGAGGCTTGCCTCGGTTGCACTCCGAGACGCTTGCTTTTTCGAGCCGACTTGTTCGGAATATGCGCTGCACGCGATTCGCAGATATCGACCTTTTCGGGGGTGGATGAAGGCGTTGCGACGAATTGCCAGGTGTCGGCAATCGAATGGCGGGATAGACGAACCATGATCCTATAGACTCTTGGGAGTCGCGCGTCTCAAGGCAGCCAGTTAGGCAGGAAGGGTGCGCTTGAGTCTGTCATTCACAACCTATTGAACTTCTGATTATTTAGTCAAAGTTCTCTGAGTCAAAAAAATGAGCAACTTCGGGGTCGGGCTGTTTCTTGTTGGCGTGCTCACCGGATTGATTGGTGTTGGAGGTTTTTTCGATACTCGAAAAGTCGATCGGCGCTTCAAGACGGGTTACAAAAATAATGAACCAGATAACAGGAATTTTGGGCGTGCGGGCAAGCGTATTCTGTACGGTATAGGGGTTTGTATTGTAGCGTCGGCCATTATCAGCTTAAGCTCGCCTTCTGAACGCACATTGCCCACCACGCAGGTGGACAACGTTGCCTCGCAGCCCGAAGTGGTCGCTGCCTCACAGGCAGAAGTGTCGAATCCGGTTGTCGCTCTTGACCCTCAGCAAGCGGGGCAGAAGTCTGACAGCGGAGTTGCACTCGGTTCGAACGAGCGAGTGGTCGCGCCCGAAAGTGTCGCCCCGGCTCTCGCTTCGGAGTTGGTCCCGGTTGCACAAGTACAAGATGCTTCGCTGCAATCTGGCCAGGAAAGCGCCAGCTGCACCGAGGACGGGACGTTTTTTGGTGCCAACATCTGCAAAAGTGCAACTCTCGCGGCGGCCTACGACCGTGAACTGAAGGAGTATGAGGCGGCGCAGGGCCGTATTGGTGGGAAAGACATCGGAGTGCGCATTGAACAGCAGAACTGGCTCGACCAAGTCACCAAAAGCTGTTCGGACATGACGTGCCTGACCGAGGCGTTTGATGCACGGACAGCTAATCTTCACTCTCGGTACCGAAAAGACGGCTAGACCTTTATGTCTTGGCGCCGAACGTCGCGACGTGACGAATTGTCCGATTGCCACAAAGCTCTCTAGGGCTAAGCCATCGAAGGCGCTACCGCAGGCCTTGGTGGAGTCTGCGTCAGCAGAACATCAGGAAATCGTAGTGCCAGGAGTGACAGCCGATACATCCAGTAGCATCACGGCTGAGCGGGTATGTGAAGTGCGGAGGCTACAGCCGGTACGCACTCTCTCAACCATCAATCCAAGAACGCCCGCGACAAAGTGAGCGTTCTTGTCAGCATTAATCACTGATGGCGAAACTGACCATGCCTGTCGCTGGCTTTCATATTACGTTCGCGGTGAATGTTAATTTTCCGCCCCTTCGATTTTGCCCAAGCTATTGCGTCAGCCTGCCTGTCACATGTATGCAAAATAGTTGAAGTTTTATCTTCTTCTACTGCATGGTATTCACCATTAACAGCCTTGACCCTAACAATATCAACTTCAAGCATGGTAATGCCTCCAATTTGAAAGGTCTCTAACAAATAGTCGAGCGCACATGACACGCGCCGGATGGAGTTGCGGTCGAATCGGCATATTTCAAGAGAAACATTTTTCGAAACAGGTTTTCGGCAGCCCTGACGGTTTTCATGACGAATTCTCGCTTCGTTTCTTCATCCATTCGGCCGCTTTTTTGCGCATCGATCGACGCCAACGTATGCGGAGGGAGGGCAGGGAAGTCGAGCGGCGCGACAGTCGCGAACCGGCTTCCGAAGAGTTTTTTTGCGCGGCACACGTCATCGTCCGAGTTCAGATCTTTGATCTGGGCGCCATCCGGCGAGATCGCGTCGAAGTCAAAGACGGATTGCTGGACTTCGGACTGCCCGTAGCGAGTTCCAAGGTGAAGACGAGTGCGGGGGTTCTACCCGTGACTGATGCCGCGGGACGAGAGTGGGGTGTGGTGTTGTGCTTTCATGCAGGGCACCCCGAACGGGTCTGTCGGCGGGCGGTTGGTCTTTCGTCGGCCACGCCGTGCTCGGCGCCACATTATGCCGATAAGTGCCTAGCGAGATTGCGCCGCAAGAGCCGTGGAATGAAGTGCGATGTTGATGCATTCGCGTGCACGCTTATGTTCGTCGCGCACAAATCCGGACGATACCTCGCGGGCCATCTTGGCGACGGCATGATTGCCATGGATGATGGTGTTGGAGAGGTGATTACTTTGTCGCATCCGGATAACGGCGAGTACGCAAACACGACATTTGTGACAGAGCCCGACGCGGTTCAGAGGCTGCGAATCTACGCGGGAGAATGCGCGGCGTCGGCTTTCGCGGTAATGAGTGATGGCACTGCAGAAAGCCTCTACCTGCGCGCGACTGGTCAGCCAGCTAGGTTGGCGCTCAGTAAGCGGTTTCACTGGACCCGAACGTTTCCGAGATCCAAAACGGAAGGCATTCTGGCGCAGAACCTGGAACAGGCGTTTGCTGGAAAAACGACGGACGACTGTTCCATCGGACTGATGGTCATCGCCTGAGCGCGCCCAGCGCAACATCCTAATGCGTCGATTTGCTGGTGGAAATGATTAAGGCCGAATCTGGGTGGCCCGGCGAGGTGCCTGCACTAGGCTATTTCGTCGGCTCCCCAGCCGTCCAGCACTGTTCGGTACGTCGTCTCGTCGTCTGGTTCGCCGGCCAAGGCGCGGAACATATGAATGACTTGCTGTGCGTGTCCAGGGCGCAGTCCGCAAATCGCCTGAGCGGACCCTGCATATGTGGCTTGGCAGCCAGTGCTGTACGCGCCCGGCGATCGCTGCACGCTTCTGGTTGGGGCGGCCGGAGTTGC
This sequence comes from Paraburkholderia caffeinilytica, assembly GCF_003368325.1. NCBI lineage: Bacteria > Pseudomonadati > Pseudomonadota > Betaproteobacteria > Burkholderiales > Burkholderiaceae > Paraburkholderia > Paraburkholderia caffeinilytica. The sequence goes on from NZ_CP031467.1 coordinate 4,297,589, forward strand.
AACTCTGGCTTTTGAAGGCTCTACCCAGATCAAATTGGATGGTGTCCGACGGTACCGACGACGGTACGCCGACAAGAATCGTTTTGAGACGCCCCGCGTTCGTGACATTTCAACGAAAGCGCGTGTTGATGCTCCAATGCACTTTATCGAAAGCCAATAACTGCCGACTGGATTTCTCGGTATCGCGGACGGTATCGTCGCTGCCCGACTTGGCGGAAACGCCACTCCACAAGAGCTTCGCCCGCGCGATTGACGATCGAGTGGGTATCGTTGGTCAGGATATCTCCAAACTCAATAGTCGCGGCGCATGGAGGCCAACGCGCGGTATTGGCTCATCAGAACCAACATCTTGCAGCTATCGGGCTACCGGGTGCCAAGCTGACGGATTGTCTCAGGAGACCCTTTGGAAGCCAGCCACGTGGCACGATCTCAAAAAACCACTTCCCAAGGACTGGCAGGCGGACGTCGGCGAAAGCCGGCACTCTATATAAATAGTGTCCAGGGTATGTCCGTTGCCGGGGGCGGGAATCCGGACCTAACACTTCGATGGGTTGCGGGTAACATAAGAGGCGCGATGCCTTCGGGTTAGCTGGCGCGACCATATTTCCGTTGCCAAGCCGCGACATTTGCGGCAGAATCTCGGATCGTTGTATTTTTCGTTGTATCCGCTGGATCGAATTGTGCGGGCGCCTTACCCCATAAGGCTTCGCTGGGTGTTTTCGAACCCCTCAGCACCACCAGTTTCAGAGTCGGCTAAGTGCTTCGGCGCAGCGCAATTGCAGTATAAGGAGTGGTAGTTCAGTCGGTTAGAATACCGGCCTGTCACGCCGGGGGTCGCGGGTTCGAGTCCCGTCCACTCCGCCAGTATCCACGAAAGGCGAACTCCGGTTCGCCTTTTTTATTGCCCGCTGTTGTAAGATCGGGCGTTCTGTTTTTGGCACTCCCTCACGCATGCTCGATTTTTTCCGCAATCACAAACGCCTGATGATGTTCATGCTCATCCTCGTCATTGTGCCGGGGTTGGGTTTTGTGGGTATCCAGGGCTTCCGCGGCTTCTTTGACGAAAGTGCAAACGTCGCCAGCGTCAACGGTCACAAGATTACTCGCGCAGAGTATGACGACGCGATGCGTCAGCAACTCGACCGTGCCCGGCAAATGCTCGGCGCGCAGTTCGACATGAAGTCGTTCGACACGCCGGAGCGCCGTCGCGAAATGCTCGACGGTCTGATCGAGCAGCGTGTGCTGGCCGACGAAACACAACGCCTGCATCTGACCGCATCTGACGACGCCGTGCGCCGCGTGTTGCTGAACGATCCGGTGATCTCGTCGCTGAAGAATCCGGACGGCTCGATCGACGTGGACCGCTACAAGCAGTTGCTCGCGATGCAGGGCATGACGCCCGATCAATACGACGAACGTGTGCGCTACAGCATTGCCACGCAGCAGTTGCCTGCGAGCATTCAAGGCAGCGCCTTCACGTCGAAGACCCTCGCGCAGCATCTCACCGAGCTTGCCGAACAGCAACGCGAAGTGCAGGGTATCGCGTTCCATTCGCGCGACTATGCAGCGAAGTTGCAGCCCACGGATGCGCAACTTCAGGGGTATTACGACGCGCATCGCAACGACTTCGCCACGCCGGCCACGGCAACGATCCAGTACCTTGTGATGTCGCCGGCAACGCTGTCCGCCGCCGTGCAGCCGAGCGATGCCGATCTGAAAAAGTACTACGACGACAACATCGCGCATTACCGCACGGACGGCCAGGTGCGCGCGAGTCACATCCTGATTGCCGCGCCGAAAGATGCGAGCGCGGCTGACAAGGCCAAGGCGAAGCAGAAGGCCGAAGAGCTGCTCGCTCAGGTCAAGGCGCATCCGGACCAGTTCGCGCAGATTGCGCAGCAGAATTCGCAGGATCCGGGTTCGGCGTCGAAGGGCGGTGATCTGGGTTACTTCGGTCGCGGCATGATCGCTGGCGGCCAGGCGTTCGACGACGCCGTGTTCGGTCTCAAGAAAGACGAAGTCAGCGGCATTGTGCAGACCGACTTCGGCTATCACATCGTCAAGGTCACGGACGTGAAGCCGACAGTCACCAAGCCGTTCGACGAAGTGAAAGATCAGATCGCAAAAGACCTGAAAACCCAGCTGGCGAGCAAGGCGTTCAGCGACGACTCGGAAGGCTTCACATCGCTGGTCTACGAGAAGGCGAAGAGCCTGCAGCCTGCTGCCGACAAGTACAAGCTGCAACTGCAAACGGCCACGGTCACGCCGCAGCCGGATCCGAAGCTGCCGCCTGGCAGCCCGCTGGGCAACGCGAAGTTCCTGGTTGCCGTGTTCGCAAACGACGCGGTCACCGCGCGCAACAACACGCAAGCAATCGACGTCGGCGGTAACACGCTGATCGCCGCGCACGTGACCGACTACAAGGCGGCGGCTGTGCCGGCGCTGGACGCCGTCAAGGACGCAGTGCGTCAGAAAGTGATCGCGGTTCAGTCGAACGAGGCAGCTCACAAGGAAGGTATCGCGAAGCTGGCGGAGTTCGACAAGTCGAAGGCCACGACGGGCTTCTCATCGCCGCTGAAGGTTTCGCGCAACGACGCGCAAGGCGTGCCGCCGGCTGCCTTGAGTGCAATCTACAAGGCAGACGCGCAAAAATTACCCGCGTACGTGGGCGTGGATCTCGGCGACGACGGCTATGCGATCTACCGCGTGAACGCGGTCGTTGCAAGCGCCCCGATCGATCCGCAGCGTCTGGCTGCCGCGCAGCAGCAGATTGCACAGGTCGATGCGCAATCCGAGGCTCAGGGTTATGTCGAAGCGTTGCGTGCCCGTTCAAAGGTGAAGTTCTACGGTTCGCTCGACAGCAGCAATGCGCAGGCGAGCGGCGAATAAGCGCCGGCGCGAGCGCGCCGGCAAGTAAAGCGCGCAGCCACGAAAAAGCCCCGCAGAATTGCGGGGCTTTTTCATTTGACACATGCCAACGCGTCAGACGGTTTTCTGCCTGGGCGCGCGGCTTGTTACGCCTTCAGCCGCCTAGAGGCAAGCGCTGATCGAGCTGGTGGCATCGCTGCCCGCGGCGCCACTGGCGCGGAAGCCGACCCATGAACCCGGGCCGGTGTACGCGGGCCGTACCACGGCGGCTGCGCCAGCAGGCGGCTGTTGACCTGGCATATAGACATCCACTGCCTGATCGTTCGCCATGACGTCTTGCGACACGACTTGCTGTTGCGAGCTGTCGGCCCACTTCTGCGCGATGCACGTCGCGACGGCCTTCGGCGGCTGCTGGCTTTGGCCCACGGATTGGACGCCTGCCGGCGGTTGAGCGGCGCATGCAGAAATTGCCACGGTCAAAGCGATTAACGGTAAATATTTCACGTTAACTCCTCAGAAGACGCTCGGAATCGAGCCGGGTTGCGCGGGATTACGAAAGTCGGAGCGATCTTGCCGATCCGCGCTCCCCCATTACCGGAAACAAGTTGCTAGCGAGCTTTTCAGTGCGGCGAACTTGTGCGAAGGAGTGGCTTGACAGCCGGCCACACGTTGTTGAGTAGCACCGGCTGTGCCTGCTGCGTGGGATGGATCTGATCCGCCTGAAACATTTCCGGTTTGTCGGCGATGCCGGCCAGCAGGAACGGCACCAGCGGCACGCGCAATTGCTTCGAGAGTTCACCGTACAGGCCGTGGAACTTTTGCGTGTAGTCGGGGCCGTAATTGGGAGGCACGTACATGCCGACCAGCACGACCTTCGCGTGGCCTTGCTGAGCCTGCTCGATGATCGTCCGCAGGTTGTCTTCGGTCGTGGCGAGCGGCACGCCGCGCAACGCATCGTTGGCGCCGAGCTCGACGATCACGATGCTCGGCTTGAGCCGCTGCAGGAGCGCCGGCAAGCGGGCCCGGCCACCGCTCGTGGTGTCGCCGCTGATGCTCGCATTGGCGACGCTATAATCGATTCGCTCATCGGTGAGGCGCTGGCGCATCAAGGCAACCCAGCCAGTGTCGCGGGGCAAGCCGTATTCGGCGGAGATGCTGTCGCCGAGCACGACGATCACCGGCTTGGCCTGTTCGGGCGGGTTGGCCGCATAGATCGGGAAGGGCAGCGAAAACAGGGTTGCGGCCAGCACGGCCGGGCCGAATGCGGTAGTCAGCGCCGTCGCTACGGCGCGCACTTTCAACCTACGCTTCACCATGCTAAACAAAACTGATCCAGTCATTGAAGTGCGGGGTTTGTGCAAGAAGGTTAAGGATGCAACGGGCGAACTGACGATTCTCGAGGACATCGATCTTGCTATCGATGCCGGCAGCAGCGTAGCGATCGTCGGCGCATCCGGGTCGGGCAAGTCTACGCTGCTTGGCTTGCTCGCAGGTTTGGACAGCGCGAGTTCGGGCTCGGTTCGGCTGCTCGGGCGCGAACTCACCGAGCTGAACGAAGACGAGCGCGCCGCGTTGCGCAGCGGCGCGGTCGGTTTCGTGTTCCAGTCGTTTCAGTTGATGCCGCATTTGACGGCGCTCGAAAACGTCACGCTCCCGCTCGAGCTGCAAGGCGGCATCGGCACGCGCGAGGCCGCGGCGCGCGCGCGCGGACTGCTGGAGCAGGTGGGACTGGCGAAGCGCACCGGGCATTATCCGAAGCTGCTGTCGGGCGGCGAACAGCAGCGGGTCGCTCTCGCGCGAGCTTTCGTCACCCATCCGGCGATCCTGTTCGCCGACGAGCCGACCGGCAGTCTCGACGCAGCCACCGGCCACGCGGTGATCGATTTGATGTTCGAGATGAACCGCGCGAACGGCGCCACGTTGATCCTCGTCACGCACGACGTCGAGCTCGCGCGCCGCTGCGATACGACGGTGACGATCGAAGCGGGGCGGTTGGCTTGAGCGAACCGTTCGCACGCAATCATCCGTGCGAAAGCTGCAAAAGCAAAGCGGGCCGCAAGGGCCCGCTTCTCATTTCGGCCAACGCGACCTATGCAGCCAGGCTCAACGCAGCCAGGCTCAACGCAACCAACCAGGCACGGCTAAGCGCACGACTAAACGTTCAGCCCATACGGCGCGAACAGGCGCGCCACTCACGCTCAACGCTTCAACGCAGCGCGCGCCCGCGCGATCAACGCCGATGTCGACGAGTCGTGTTTCTTCTCATCGACGCTTGCCGACGTCAGATCCGCCTCGACCACCTTGCCGAGGATCTTGCCCAACTCGACGCCCCATTGATCGAACGGGTTGATGTTCCATACCGATGCTTGCACCAGTACCTTGTGCTCATACAGCGCGATCAATGCGCCAAGCGAACGCGCGGTAAGCGCGTCGACAAGCAGCGTCGTGGTCGGGCGGTTGCCCGGAAACACCAGGTGCGGCGCCAGTTCCGGCTTGTCCGCACCGGCAACCTTCTTCGCCTCTTCGAGCGTGCGGCCGAGCATCAGCGCTTCGCTTTGCGCGAAGCAGTTCGCCAGTAGCTTTGGATGATGGCTGACGAGCGGATGCTCCGGCGTCAACACAGCGATGAAGTCGATCGGCACGATGGTCGGACCCTGGTGCAGCATCTGGAAAAACGCATGCTGACCGTTCGTGCCCGGTTCGCCCCAGGTCACGGCGGCGGTCGGATAGTCGACCATCACGCTATCGAGGCGCGCGGACTTGCCATTGCTTTCCATTTCGAGCTGTTGCAGATACGACGACAGGAAATGCAGCGCTTCCGAATACGGCGCAACCAGATAGCTTTGCGAGCCGAAGAAGTTGCGATACCAGATGCCGATCATGCCGAGCAGCACCGGCAGATTCTTCTCGAGCGGTGCGTCGCGGAAATGCTGATCCATCTCGTTGGCGCCGGCCAGCAGTTCGCCGAACTGTTGCTGCCCGATCGCGATCATGATCGACAGACCGACCGCCGACCACAGCGAATAACGCCCGCCGACCCAGTCCCACATCTCGAACACGTTCTCTTTCGCGATGCCGAACCTGACCACCTCGGAAGGATTGGCCGACACGCCGACAAAGTGCTTCGCCAGCGCGCTCTCCGGGCAGCCTTTCTCGATGAACCAGTCGCGCAGCGAGCGCGCGTTGGTCATTGTTTCGAGCGTGGTGAAAGTCTTGGAGACGATGATCGCAAGCGTCTCTTCGGGATCGATCTGCTGCATCACGTTGTACAGATCCGCGCCGTCCACGTTCGACACGAAGTGCGTGGCGATCTCCGGCGCGGCCAGATGATGCAGCGCGTGAACGACCATCTTCGGCCCGAGATCGGAGCCGCCGATGCCGATGTTCACGACATAGCGAATCCGCTTGCCGGTGTAGCCGGTCCACTCGCCGCTGCGGACCTTGTCGGCGAACGCGCCCATCTTCGCGCGCTCGGCCTGGATCTGCGCGTGAAACGGCGCCTTCGGATCGCTGGCGCGCAAGGCGGTGTGCAATGCGGCGCGGCCCTCGGTCGGGTTGACGATGTCGCCCGCGAACATGGCGTCGCGGCGTTTCTCGACGCCGGCTTCGCGTGCGAGTTGCACCAGCAGTTTCAGGGTTTCGTCGGTGATGCGATTCTTCGAGAAATCGGCCGCGAGACCGCCGCCCGCGAACGCAAAGCGCTCAGCACGGGTAGGGGCGGGATCGTTCTCGGGGGCGAACCAGTCGCGCATGTGCGCATCGCGAATCTTCTCGTAATGCGTTTGCAGCGAGGACCAGGAGGGGAGCGAGTTCTGCGTCATAGCGTCCGTCTAACGAAGGGGCACGAAGAAAGGCGCGCGCGTGAAGCGCTGCCGAGGATGATGCAACGATGCTGTTAGAGCGATGCCGCGCGCTGCGGTTCGTGATGAATTGCGGGGAGATTTCGCGAGGTCGTCCGGGGATCGTCGAACGGCTCGCCGAAATTTCGCCGTAACCCGCGATGAACCCGACGCGCGGCGCAGTCAATCAGTATAGCGGCGTTGTGTGACGGGCGGCAGCGGTTTGGGCGTCCCATGCAAACTGTGGGACCGGGCGCCGCGGTCGGGACACCCTGATCGACGTGTTTCATGGGGTGCTTCATTCAGCCGCCGACTCATCCCCCCGCCGGCGGATAGAACATGCGATTGAGCAAAGTCCGCACCATCGGCGCGAGTTCGCCCGCCGTCAGACCGGCTGGGCCGTGGCCCTGCGCGCTCAGCGTATCGGCGGCGAGGCCGTGCAGGTAGACGCCTGCCAGCGCGGCTTCGTAACGCGGCAGATGCTGGGCGAGAAACGCGCCGATGATGCCGCCGAGCACGTCGCCGGTGCCGCCCGTCGCGAGTGCGGCATTGCCGGTCGGATTGATCGCGACGCGGCCGTCAGGCGCCGCGATCACGGTGCCGGTGCCTTTCAGCACGACCACGCCGGCAAAGCGTGCAGCGAGAGCGCGCGCCGCGGCGAGCCGGTCGCGTTGCACGCCCTGCACGTCGGTGCCGAGCAGGCGCGCGGCCTCCAGCGGATGCGGCGTGAGTACGCAGGGATCGCCTTGCAAGCCGCGCGCGGCGACTGCAGCCGCGAGCGACGGGTCCGTCGAAATCAGATTGAGTGCGTCGGCGTCGAACAGTTTGGGTGCGTCGAGCGCCAGCACGCCGTGCATGACCTGCGTGGCGCGGTCGCGATGACCCATGCCGCAACCGACGGCGAGCGCGTCCATCTTGCCGAGCGGCAGATCGTCGAGCGCATGCAGCATCAGTTCGGGATGTGGCGGATCGTAGGGCGGGGCGCCGTCGCCGAGCAGCGCGACGTGCACCTTGCCCGCGCCGGTGTAGAGCGCCGCACGCGAAGCGAGGATCGGTGCGCCGCACATGCCGGTATCGCCGCCGACCACGGCGAGGCTGCCGAAGGTGCCCTTGTTGGTGGCGAAGTCGCGCGGCGGCAGGAAGTCGGCGAAAAGCTCGGGCGCGTTGAGTTGCACGGCCGTGCGCGAGGTGCTGTCGACACCGATTGGCGCCACCATCACCGTGCCGGCGAGATCGCGGCCCTGTGCCGTGAAGAGCCCGGGTTTCGCGCCGATGAAGGTGATCGTGTGGGTGGCGTGGACCGCGGCGCCATCGCTCCGGCTTTCGCTCCGGTTTCCACCTTGGCCCGGTTGGTCGCCGACGATCGTGCCGGTGTCGCTGTCGAGACCGCTCGGCGTGTCGAGCGCCAGGACGCCGCCGCGTCTGGACTTTGCTTTCGTGCGTTGCGAGAGCTGCCGGGCGATGATGGCAAAGACGCCTTCCAGAGGGCGGGTCAGGCCGATGCCGAACATGCCGTCCACCAGCCACGTATAGCTGTCCAGCGAAGCCGGCGGTGTCGATGTAATGGCTACGCCTGCCGCGCGGGCGGTGTCGAGCGCCCAGCGGGCGTCGTCCGGCTTGACTTCGAGGGGCATGCAAAGCTCGACGGCGATTCCGGCATGATGCAGCTCCGCAGCCATGATCAACGCGTCGCCGCCGTTGTTGCCCGGGCCCGCGACGAGCCACACCTTGTGCTTCGATTTTTCGGTCGAGGTGTCGCGGGTGATCTGTTCTTGCAGGTAGCTCGCGGCGGCTCTGCCGGCGCGCGACATCAGGGTGTGCTGAGGCAGCGCCGCCGCGGCCTGGGTTTCAAGGATGCGCAGGTCGGCCAGTGCAAGCAGCGGCAACGCCCGGTTGCGCGGGCTGATTAACGTCGGGAGCGTGGATTCGGGCACTGTCATGGCGAGGCCTGGAGTTCGCCTTGGGCAAGGCGAGGACGCGTTGTGAGCCACTATGGTAGTGCCGATATGCTTCGGGCGGGCACGCCATTTACGACTGGAATCGGTCCGCGCGCAGCGCAGCCAGGGTGTCCGCGGGGACGTCGGGCGTCTTGCCCGAGATCAGGTCGGCGATCAGTCTGCCCGCCCCGCAGGCCAGGCCCCAGCCGGCAGGCCCGTGGCCGGCGTTCACGAACAGACGCGGATGAAGCGCATTGCCGACCACCGGCAAACCGTCCGGCGACAGCAGTTTCACGCCTTCCCACGGCAAGGCCGCGGAGATCCGGGCCGCGCCCGGGATCCAGTCGTGCGTCGCCTGGCCCAGCAGCGCCAGCGCTTCCTTCGTCAACGCCTCGCCCAGCGGTTTGTCGATCTGGCCGGCGCTCTGCAAGACCGCACCGCCCGCCACCCGCAGCCGATGATTCATGCGGCTGACCGTAATCCGCTTGACGGAGTCGACAATCGCGACGTGTGGAGCGCACTCCTCATGCGCGATCGGCGCCACCAGGTTGTGCAGGCGCAGCGGGTGCAACGGCAGCCGCAGTCCCAGGCGTTCCAGCAGCGGCAGACTGCCATGACCCGCGGCGACGACGATTGCATCGGCGTTGATCACGTCCACTTCGCGCGAACGCGATGCCGTGCCCGGTCGCGGCGCCAGTTCCACCGCGGCGCGCTGACCCTCGAGGCGAATCGCCGAGACTTCGCAGCCCAGCATGAATTGCACGCCGCCTTGCGTATCGAGAGTCTGCTTGATCAGTTTCGCGAAAAGCGGGCAGTTGGCCGTGCGCTCGTGGTCGAACAGCACACCGCCGGCGAATTCCGGCTCGGTCCGCACGGAGTGCTCGAACGCAGCGCATTCAGCCGGCGTGAGCACATGGTGCGGGACTTCGTACTGGCGCAGCAGATCGAGCGCGGTCTGGGTCTGCTGCCATTCCTGCGCCGAACGCACCAGATAGAGCAGGCCGCTCGCCTGTTCGAATTCGAGCCCGAAGCGCGCTTCGATGTCGGCCATCGCCTCACGCGACGTTTCGATCAGCGGACGCAGCCGCGCATACTGGCGGCTGAACGCCTCCGGCTCCTGCAAAGCGGCCAGTTGCCTGACGAACTGGCGCGCCGGCCCGTTGAAGCCGGCCTTGCTGATCACGCCGTTTTTGGCGCCCTGGCGACTCGCCATGAAAGTCGGGCCGAACCAGACGTCGAGCGGGGTCGGCAGCACGGTGCCGCCGTGCCCATAGGTCGCGCCTTGTGCGACCGTTGCGTGGCGCTCGACGACGCATACCCGATGACCGGCGGCGCGCAGCTGATAAGCGGTGGCGACGCCCACAATCCCGCCGCCAATGACGATGACATCCATGATCTGATTCGATTTGCCGGCGGGACGCCGAAACGCCGCGTTCCCGTTTAGCGTGGCATGCGGCGCGTTGCCCGGCATTGCTCAGGCCGCTCGCGCCGATCTGGTGAAAGGGCGAATGATAGCAGTCAAAGCGACGGCCCGGCCACGCAGATCCCGCCAAAACCCTGGTGCGAAGCCCATTGGAGGCTCGTTCCCGGGGTATAATCCCGGACTTCCTTTCCGCCTCACGTCGCCTCCACGCGCGGCTCATCGGCATCACTCATCGGCATCATTAGCGACGCAACGTCAAGTCCATGGCCCACTTCTCGTGTTTCCCCGGCGCTTCGGCCCTTTCCGATTTCCGTCAAACCCGCCTGCTCGAAACGCTCACGCGCATCGATCCCAACATCACGGGTGTGCGCGGCCAGTATCTGCACTTCGTCAACGCACACACGCCGCTCTCAGTGGAAGACAACGCGAAAATCGAAGCGCTGATGCACTACGGCGATCCGTTCGAAGAAACCAGGGAACGCGGCACGGCCGAAACCTTCCTCGTGGTGCCGCGCTTCGGCACGGTGTCGCCGTGGGCCAGCAAGGCAACCGATATCGCCCATCTGTGCGGTCTCACCCAGGTGCGCCGCATCGAGCGCGGCGTCGAATACACGGTTACGCTGAAGAGCGGTCTGCTGGGCGGCAAGAAAGCGCTCTCCGACGAAGCACGCGAGGCTGTGGCCGCGGCGCTGCACGACCGCATGACCGAGAGCGTGTCGCCCTCGCGTGACCACGCGCTGCATCTGTTCGACGAACTGCCGGCCAAGCCGTTGCAAACCGTCGACGTATTGAGCCACGGCCGTGGCGCGCTGGAAGCGGCGAACACGGAACTGGGCCTCGCGCTCGCCGACGACGAAATCGACTACCTCGTCGACGCCTTCACGAAACTCGGCCGCAACCCGACCGACGTCGAGTTGATGATGTTCGCGCAGGCCAACAGCGAACACTGCCGTCACAAGATCTTCAACGCGGACTGGACGATCGACGGCGAGAAGCAGGACATCTCGCTGTTCAACATGATCCGCAACACCGAGAAGCTGAACCCCCAAGGCACGATCGTCGCGTATTCGGACAACTCGGCGATCATGGCGGGCGGCGTGGCCGAGCGCTGGTTCCCGCGTACGCCGGCTGAACCTGGCGACAACGCGCTGCCGGAACATTACCGTCGCAACGTCGAACTGACCCACACCTTGATGAAGGTGGAGACGCACAACCACCCAACCGCGATCTCGCCGTTCCCGGGCGCCTCGACCGGTGCGGGCGGCGAAATCCGCGACGAAGGCGCGACGGGCCGCGGCGCGCGTCCGAAGGCGGGTCTGGCGGGCTTCACCGTGTCGAATCTGGAACTGCCTGACGGTGTCGAGGCATGGGAAAACGCCCGTGACGCCGCGCAGCCGCTGGCTCACCGGAATCCGGACGACAAGCACGAAGCGTATGGCCGCCCGGACCGCATCGCGTCGCCGCTGCAAATCATGATCGACGGCCCGCTCGGCGGCGCCGCGTTCAATAACGAATTCGGCCGGCCGAATCTGGGCGGCTATTTCCGTGCGTATGAGCAGAACGTCGCGGGTCTGGTGCGCGGTTATCACAAGCCGATCATGATTGCCGGCGGCATCGGCAATATCTCCGATCAGCACACGCACAAGCACGATCTGCCGGAAGGCTCGCTGCTGATCCAGATCGGCGGTCCGGGTATGCGCATCGGCATGGGCGGCGGCGCCGCCAGTTCGATGGCGACCGGCACCAACACGGCCGAACTCGACTTCGACTCGGTCCAGCGCGGTAATCCGGAAATCGAGCGCCGTGCGCAGGAAGTGATCAACGCATGCTGGCAGCTCGGCGAGAAGAACCCGATTCTGAGCATTCACGACGTGGGCGCGGGCGGTCTGTCGAACGCGTTCCCGGAAGTGGTGGATGGCGCCAGCAAGGGCGCGATTTTCGATCTGCGCAAGATCCAGCTGGAAGAGAGCGGCTTGTCGCCGCGCGAAATCTGGTCGAACGAAGCGCAGGAGCGCTACGTGCTGGCCATCGCGCCGGCCGATCTGCCGGCCTTCCAGGCCATGTGCGAGCGCGAGCGCTGCCCGTTCGCGGTGGTCGGCACGGCAACGGCCGAGCGCCAGCTGAAGGTGATCGACTCCGAACGGAATGGCGACGCCGCGCACGAGCCGGTCGACATGCCGATGGAAGTGCTGCTCGGCAAGGCGCCGCGCATGCATCGCGACGTCAAACGCGTCGAAACGAAACTCGAACCGGTGGACGTCACCGGTATCGCCTTGTCCGACGTGGCAGTGAGCGTGCTGCGCCACCCCACGGTCGCCAGCAAGTCGTTCCTGATCACGATCGGCGACCGCTCGGTGGGTGGCACGACCGCGCGCGACCAGATGGTCGGTCCGTGGCAAGTGCCGGTGGCCGATGTCGCCATCACGACGATGGACTACGCGGGCTTTCGCGGCGAAGCCATGACCATGGCCGAGCGCACGCCGCTCGCCGTGATCGACGCGCCGGCGTCGGGCCGCATGGCGGTCGGCGAGGCGGTCACCAACATCGCGGCGGCGCCGATCGCGTCGCTCGACAAGCTCAAGCTGTCGGCGAACTGGATGGCCGCATGCGGTGCAGCCGGCGAAGACGCGGCGCTGTACGACACCGTCAAGGCCATCGGCATGGAACTGTGCCCGGCGCTCGGCATCAGCATTCCGGTGGGCAAGGATTCGCTGTCCATGCGCACCAAGTGGGAAGACCGCGGCGTCGCGAAGGAAGTCGTCGCGCCGGTCTCGCTGATCATCTCGGCGTTCGCGCCGGTCGAAGACGTGCGCAAGCACCTCACGCCGCAACTGCGCCGCGCGAACGAGGTGGGCGATTCCGTGCTGATCGCGATCGACCTTGGCCGCGCGAAACATCGCCTGGGCGGCAGTATCCTCGCGCAAGTCACGCAGCAGGTCGGCGACACGGTGCCGGACGTCGACGATCCGGAAGACCTGAAGCGCTTCTTCACCGCGATCCAGTCGCTCAATAGCGACGGCAAGCTGCTCGCATACCACGACCGTTCGGACGGTGGCCTGTGGGCGACGGTTTGCGAAATGGCGTTTGCGGGTCATGTCGGCGTGTCGCTGAACGTCGACATGCTGGTGCTCGATCCGAACCACGAGTCCGATTTCGGCGACGCGAAAGACTGGGCGAAGCAGACCAGCGGCCGCCGTGAAGACCGCACGATCCGCGCGCTCTTCACCGAAGAACTCGGCGCTGTCATTCAGGTGCGTGCGGCGGACCGCGACGCGGTGCTGGGCGCGTTGCGCGAACACGGTCTGTCGGCATGCTCGCACGTGATCGGCAAGACCAACGAGCGCGACGCGATCGAAATCTATCGCGACGCCAAGAAGATCTACGAAGCACCGCGTACCGAATTGCATCGCGCGTGGAGCGAAGTGAGCTGGCGCATTTCGCGTTTGCGCGACAACCCGGCTTGTGCCGATGCCGAATTCGACGCGCTGTCCGACGCCGCCGATCCGGGCATCTCGCCGGTCCTCACGTTCGATCCTGCTGACGACGTCGCCGCGCCGTTCATTGGCAAGGGCGCACGCCCGCGTGTCGCGATCCTGCGTGAGCAGGGCGTGAACTCGCACCTCGAAACGGCGTATGCATTCGACCGCGCCGGCTTCGACGCGCACGACGTGCACATGAGCGACCTGCTGGCCGGCCGCGCCAACCTGGCGGATTTCGCCGGTGCGGTGGCGTGCGGCGGCTTCTCGTACGGCGACACGCTGGGTGCCGGGGAAGGCTGGGCAAAGGCGATCCGCTTCAACTCGCAACTGGCCGATATGTTCGCCGCGTTCTTCGGCCGCGACGACACGTTCGCGCTGGGCATCTGCAACGGCTGCCAGATGATGAGCAGTCTCGCGTCGATGATTCCGGGCGCCGAGGCATGGCCGAAGTTCACGCGCAACAAGTCGGAAAAATTCGAAGCGCGCTTCTCGCTGGTCGAGGTGCAGGCTTCGCCGTCGATCTTCTTCGCCGGCATGGAAGGCTCGCGCATTCCGGTGGCGATTGCGCACGGCGAAGGTTACGCGGACTTCTCGCAGCAAGGCGATGCATCGAAGGTGGCGGTGGCGATGCGTTACGTCGATCACCGCGGGCAGGCGACGGAACAGTATCCGTTCAATCCGAACGGGTCGCCGAACGGCATCACGTCGGTCACGACGCCGGATGGCCGCTTCAGCGTGCTGATGCCGCACACCGAGCGTGTGCATCGCGCGGTGCAGATGAGCTGGCATCCGGAAGGCTGGGGCGAAGGCAGCACGGACGCAAGCCCGTGGCTGCGCGTGTTCCAGAACGCACGCCGCTGGCTGGGTTGATGGTGTAGTGCAGGCTGCCGCGCCATCTATGTGCGGCAGCTTGGCTGTGCCATGGCCGCAATGTGATGCGGGCGCGTGAGCTGGCAACGACGGCGGCCATGTGCGAGGCATGGCTCGCAGTCGCAATCAAACAGACGACGCTCGATCCGTGTCCGCTCAGGTATGAAACAGCGCGATGCCTCCAGATCTAGTGTTTTTCGTATCCGCTCAGGTACGAAACGGTCATTCCCGACGCGCACGCAGAAACAAAAAAACCGCCCGAGGGCGGTTTTTTATTCCACAGCAGCAGCCAAAAAACGCTTATTGAATCTTCGCGTTCTTGCGCAGACCTTCTTCGAACGCCTGCAGCTTTTCCTGCTGGATCTGCTGCACGATCTGCGGACGCACTTGTTCCAGCGGCGGCGGCGTGATGTTGCGCACGTCGTCGACACGGATGATGTGCCAGCCGAATTGCGTGTGCACCGGCGCGTCGGTCATCTGGCCTTTCTGCAGGTGCGTGGCCGCGTCCGCGAATTCAGGCACATAGGCCTTCGGGTCCGACCAGTCCAGGTCGCCGCCGTTCTTGCCCGATCCCGGGTCCTTCGAGAACTGCTTGGCGAGGTCTTCGAAGCTGGCGCCGGCCTTGATCTTGGCGATCAGATCCTTGGCTTGCTGTTCGTTGTCGAGCAGGATGTGGTGCAGGTGGTACTCCTTGCCGCCCGCGTCCTTGATCAACGCGTTGTAGCGCGCGGTGACTTCGGCGTCGCTCGGCGCGTTGTTCTTCACGAAATCTTCGATCAGCGCGCGCAGCACGACGGTTTGTTGCGCGACGGCGATTTGCGCCTTGATGTCCGGACGAGTCGGCAAGCCGCGGCGCAGTGCTTCCTGCATCAGGATTTCGCGGTTCACCAGTTCTTCGCGCACGGCCATTTGCAGTTGCGGCGTGTTTTGCTGGCCTTGATGAACCAGTTGATCGATCAGCGCATCGGCGCGTGCTTTCGGAATCGGCGTGCCGTTCACGACGGCGATGTTCTGTGCGAATGCAGGTGCGGCCGCAAAGGCGGCCAGCAATACCCAAAGGCGGGTTTTCTTCAAGGTCATCGAAAGGTTTCCTAGCGGGGCAACAAAGCAAATTCTTCGGGCGTATACGCCGTGATTGCAAGGGCGTGAATGCCGCGCTGCATGGCATCGGCCAGCGCATCATACACCATGCGATGCCGCGCCACGCGGGCCTTGCCGGTGAATGCGGCCGCCACGATCGTGACAGAGAAATGACCGCCGGCGGAGGCGCCGGCGTGGCCCGCGTGCTGCGCGCTGTCATCCGTGATCCGGATCGAGGCAACCGGCGCGAGCGCCGCGGTGAGGCGCGCCTCGATCAGCGCGGCGCGCTCGGCGGTGGTGGCGTGCATGAACACATCGCTCGTCATGTCATTCTTCCTTCATATACTTCGACAGCCACAAACTCTGTCCGACGATGAACACCACCAGGCACCCGGTGGCGCCGAACAGCTTGAAATTGACCCACTGGTCGGTCGTGAAGTGATACGCCACGAACAGGTTCACCAGCCCCAGCAGCACGAAGAAAATCGCCCAGACGATGTTCAGCTTGCCCCAGATCGCGTGCGGCAGCGTGATCTGCTTGCCCATCATCGCTTCGATCAGGTTCTTGTTGAAGGCCAGTTGCGAGACGATCAGCGCGACCGAAAACGCCCAGTAGAGCACGGTCGGCTTCCATTTGATAAAGGTGTCGTTGTGCAGCACGAGCGTCGCGCCGCCAAATACGGTAACGACGCCGAGGCTCACCCACAGCATCGGATCGACCTTGCGGTGGCGGAATGCCACCCACGCGATCTGCACCAGCGTGGCGACGATCGCTACTGCCGTCGCCGTGAAAATGCCCCAGATCTTGAAGGCGACGAAGAACAGGATGATCGGGAACAGATCGAACAGGAATTTCATTATCTGGTCGGGGATTCGGAGAGTGGGTCGGAGAGTAGGTCGGAAAACAGGGACGCGGCGCGGGAGGCCCGTGGTGGTTGGCTGCATGAACCCGCCGCCGCTGGTGAGCGGTGCCGGGCAGTGTTGGCGGCCGCTCGTTGCCTGACGTTGCCTGCCTGCCGGCGGCGGGGTGTCCGGTTCGCAAGCGGGATGTAGGGTGCCGCGGCCGACGGGCGGATGATGCCGCAAGCGTGCATGGATGCACGGATGGCCCGCCGGCCGGCAACGCGCCGGACTCCGCACCGCGTTACTTGGGCTCGAATTGTAACGCAGCCGAATTGATGCAGTAACGCAGACCGGTTGGCGCCGGTCCGTCTTCGAATACGTGGCCCAGATGCGCGCCGCAGTTCTTGCACTGCACCTCGATGCGCAGCATGCCGTGCGTACGGTCGGTTTTCTCGGCGATCACCTCGCCGTTGATCGGCTTGAAGTAGCTCGGCCAGCCGCAACCGGCGTCGAACTTGGTGTCCGATTCGAACAGCGGCGTGCCGCAGCAGACGCAGTCATACACGCCGCGGTCCCAATGGTCGTGATAACGGCCGGTGAAGGGGCGCTCGGTGGCCGCGTGGCGCGTCACCTGGTATTCGATGTCGGAGAGCTGTTTGCGCCACTCGGCGTCGTCTTTCTGTACGGCGGGTGCGCCGGTGTTGAGGTCGTCGGGCTTGTTCATGATCGGGGTTCCTGTCTCGAGATTGTTTTGCGGCTGCTAAAGATGCCGGCGGTTCAGGCAGATTTCAGCGCTATCAAAGGCGTCGGCTCGTCACGACGAGCAACTTACTTCCAGCGAGCTGGCCCAATCCGGCGGCAACCCCGCATACGCTTCATTCTCCGGCTGTTCGTCGAACGGACGGCGCAGCACCGCGGCCAGACGTGCCACTTCGGAGAAATCCTTCTCTTTCGCTCGCCGGATTGCCGTTTCCGCCAGATGATTGCGAAGTACGAATTTGGGGTTCACCCGGTTCATTGCAATGGCGCGCAGAGCGTCGTTGCGTGTTTCTTCGGACAGGCGCGCGCGGTAGTCGTTCACCCACGCGTCGAACGCGGCGCGGTCGAGGAACAGGTCGCGCACCGGCGCGTCGCCGCTCGCGTCGTGCTTCGAAATACGCGCCAGATTGCGGAAGGTCAGCGTGAAATCCGCACGGTTGGCGTGCATCACTTCGAACAGGCGGTTGACCAGCGTGTCGTCGCCGTCGCGCTCGGTTTCGAGGCCGAGCTTGGCGCGCATGCGTTTCTCCAGCGCCGGCGCGAAGCGCTCCTTGAAGCCGCCGAGCACGCGCTGCGCGTCTTCGATCGCCTTGTCGCCGCGCACGCTTTCGTCATGCTGTTCGCCCAATAGCGGCAGCAGGCCTTGCGCGAGACAAAAGAGATTCCAGTACGCAATCTGCGGTTGCATCCTGTACGCGTAGCGGCCCTGCGAATCCGAGTGATTGCAGATGTAGCCCGCGTCGAAGCCGTCCATGAAGCCGAACGGGCCGTAGTCGATCGTGAGACCGAGGATCGACATGTTGTCGGTATTCATCACGCCGTGGCAGAAGCCGACCGCTTGCCATTCGACCATCAGATCGGCGGTCGAATTCACGGCTTCGTTCAACAGCGCGAGATACGGATCCTCGGCTTCGCGGCAATGCGGATAGAAGCGCTCGATCACGTGATCGGCGAGCGCGCGCAGTGCGTCGACGCGATCGTTCGAATAGAAATGCTCGAAGTGCCCGAAGCGCACGAAACTCGGCGCCACCCGCGTAACGACTGCCGCGGTCTCGACTTCCTCGCGGCGCACCGGCTGGTCGGAGCCGATCACGCACAGCGCGCGCGTGGTCGGAATGCCGAGATGATGCATGGCTTCCGAACACAGATATTCGCGGATCGACGAACGCAGCACCGCGCGGCCGTCGCCCATGCGCGAATACGGCGTGCGGCCCGCGCCTTTGAGCTGCAGCTCGAAGCGCCCACCGTCGTGTTCGACTTCGCCGAGACCGAGCGCGCGGCCGTCGCCGAGCTGGCCGGCCCACACGCCGAACTGATGCCCCGAATAGACCGACGCATAGGGCAGCGCCTCGGAAGGCCATTCGCGTGTGGCGTTGCCGGAGAACAGTTCGGCGAAGCCCGGATCGTTCTGGAGTCCCGGCTCTAAACCCAGCAACGCGGCGGTTTCTTCGGAGAACCCGACCACGTACGGCGCACTCAGCGGCGCCGCGGGCAGGCGCGTCAGAAACACGCTGCCGAGCCGCGCAAATGCACTTTCGGGCGAGGTGATCAGTGAGTCGGAAAGAGCCGATAGAGGCCCGGATAACCCTGCAGTGCTTGGGGAAAACGACATGTTGAGCGCCTCTGGATTAACCGATATTGTAAATCCGCGCCCGCGGAGCTGCAGGCCGGCTCTCAGCCCGACGTCCGAAAGCAACCACAATGACGCAAACAAGGTGAGGAGATCTCTCTTTATGACGACGCCGCTGCTTGGCCAGATGATGGACGTGCCGCTCACCGTGTCCTCGTTGCTCGCGCATGCCGCGCGGCATTTCGGCGACACCGAGATCGTGTCGCGGCGCATCGAAGGCGACGTGCATCGCTACACTTATCGCGACTGCGAGAAGCGCGCGAAGCAGCTGGCGCAGGCGCTGATCGCGCTCGGCGTCGAACCAGGCGAGCGGGTGGCCACGCTGGCCTGGAACGGCTACCGGCATCTGGAAGCGTATTACGGCACGACAGGCTTCGGCGCCGTGTGCCACACGATCAATCCACGCCTCTTTCCCGATCAGATCGCCTACATCGTCAATCACGCCGACGACGCCTACGTGCTGTTCGACACCACGTTCGCCGCGCTCGTCGACACGCTCGCGCCGCAGTGTCCCAAAGTGCGTGGCTGGATCGCCCTGGCCGACGAAGCGCATCTGCCGGCGATGCAAACGCCGGTGCTGAGCTACGAAACCTTGGTCGAAGCGCAGGACGGCCAATACGAATGGCCGCAGCTCGACGAACGTCAGGCGTCTTACCTCTGCTATACGTCGGGCACCACCGGCAATCCGAAAGGCGCGCTGTATTCGCACCGCTCGACAGTCCTGCACGCGTTCGGCGCATCGCTGCCCGACGCGATGAGCCTGTCCGCGCGCGACGCCGTGCTGCCGGTCGTGCCGATGTTCCATGTGAACGCGTGGGGCATTCCGCACGCCGCGCCGCTGACCGGCGCGAAGCTGGTCTTTCCCGGCAAGGATCTCGACGGCAAGTCGCTCTATGAATTGATGGAAAGCGAACGTGTCACGTATTCGGCCGGCGTGCCGACCGTATGGCTCGGCTTGCTCAACTACCTGCGCGAGGCGAAGGTGCGTTTCTCTTCGCTGAATCGCACGGTGATTGGCGGCTCAGCCTGTCCGCCGGCCATGCTGCGAGCTTTCGAGGACGAATACGGCGTGCAGGTGATCCATGCATGGGGCATGACGGAAATGTCGCCGCTCGGCACCTTGTCGAAACTGACGTGGGAACAGAGTCAGCGTCCGCTGGCGGAGCAGCGCAAACTGCTCGAGAAGCAGGGCCATGTGCTGTACGGCGTCGACATGAAGATCGTCGGCGAAGACGGGCGCGATCTGCCGTGGGACGGTGTGGCGTTCGGCGATCTGCACGTGCGCGGCCCCTGGGTGATCGACCGGTATTTCCGCAAGGACGATTCGCCGCTGGTGGACGGCTGGTTTCCGACCGGCGACGTCGCCACGATTGACCGCGACAGCTTCCTGCACATCACGGATCGCTCGAAAGACGTGATCAAGTCGGGCGGCGAGTGGATCAGTTCGATCGACGTCGAGAACGTCGCGATCGCGCATCCGGCGGTGGCCGAAGCCGCGTGCATTGCCTGCTCGCATCCGAAATGGACCGAGCGGCCGCTGCTGGTGATCGTCAAGCGGGCGGGTTTCGACGTGACGCGCGAGGAACTGCTCGCGTTCTACGACGGCAAGGTCGCCAAATGGTGGATTCCCGACGACGTGGTGTTCGTCGACGAACTCCCGCATACGGCCACCGGCAAGCTGCAGAAACTCAAGCTGCGCGACATTTTCCGCGATCACATCCTGCCGTCCGCGCTCGAAGACGAGAAGGATTGCCCCCTGAGCCCGCTTGCCAGGGGAAACCCCGCTTAGAAATAAAACAAACGAGAATTGAACGAGCGTGCTTTTTTGTGTATTCTGCCTGCTGACCCCGGGAAAGTCGAAAGACAAAGTCGGACAATGAACCGGCTCGACCAACTGGACAGGCGGCGCGTCATGCGCCGCCTCATCGCATGGAGGCTGGCAGATGGCAGTGGACTACACAACTCATGACGGCGTGGCCGTCATCACGCTGAACAATCCCCCGGTGAACGGCCTCGGCCTCTCGACGCGAGCGGGTATCGCCGAAGGAATCGAGCGCGCCCAGAACGATCCGGCCATCAAGGCGATCGTGCTGACGGGCGCGGGCAAAGCCTTCTCGGGCGGCGCCGACATCACCGAATTCAACACGCCGAAGGCGACCCAGGAGCCGACGCTCGCCACGGTCATCAAGATCGTCGAGAGCAGCGCCAAGCCGGTGATCGCCGCGATTCACAGCGTCGCGATGGGCGGCGGCCTGGAACTGGCGCTCGGCGCGCACTACCGGATCGCCGCACCCGGCGCGCAGATCGCGCTGCCGGAAGTGAAGCTCGGCCTTCTGCCGGGCGCGGGCGGCACGCAGCGTCTGCCGCGCGCCATCGGCCTCGAAGCCGCGCTCAACATGATCGTCTCCGGTGCGCCGGTGATGTCGGAGAAGCTGGCCGGCTCGGGCCTGTTCGACGAAGTCGTGGAAGGCGATCTGGCCGAAGCCGCGCTCGCGTTCGCCCGCAAGGCCGGCGAGAAAACGGGCCCGCATCCGAAGCTGCGCGACCGCAAGATCGAGCATCCGAATGCGGCCGGTTTCATCCAGTTCGCGCGCAATACCGTCGCGGCGATGGCGAAGAATTTCCCGGCCCCGCTGAAGTGCATCGACGCCGTGGAAGCGGGCGTGCAGAACGGTTTCGACAAGGGTCTCGCGTTCGAGCGCGAATGCTTTATCGCGCTCGTGCAGACGCCGGAAAGCCACGCGCTGCGTCATGCGTTCTTCGGCGAACGCGCGGCGAGCAAGATTCCCGACGTGCCTTCCGATACGCCCGTTCGCGACATCAAACAGGTGGCCGTGATCGGCGCCGGCACGATGGGCGGCGGCATCGCGATGAACTTCATCAATGCGGGCATTCCGGTCACGCTGCTGGAAACGAAGCAGGAAGCACTCGACCGCGGTCTCGCCACGATCCGCAAGAATTACGAAGCCACCGTCAAGAAGGGCAAGCTCAAGCCCGAGGCGCTGGAACAGCGCATGGCGTTGATTGCGCCGACACTCTCCTACGACGACCTGAAAAACGCCGACCTGATCGTCGAAGCGGTGTTCGAGGAACTCGGCGTCAAGGAGCAGGTGTTCAGGCGTCTTGACGAAGTGGCGAAGCCCGGCGCAATCCTGGCCTCGAACACCTCGACGTTGGACGTCGACAAGATCGCAGCTTTCACCAGGCGTCCGCAAGACGTGGTCGGCATGCACTTCTTCAGCCCGGCCAACGTGATGAAGCTGCTCGAAGTGGTGCGCGGCAAGGAAACGGCGAAAGACGTGCTCGCCACCGTCATGGCGCTGGCGAAGAAGATCAAAAAGACAGCTGTGGTCTCGGGCGTGTGCGACGGCTTCATCGGCAACCGGATGATCGAGCAATACGTTCGTCAGGCGCTCTTCATGCTCGAAGAAGGCGCATTGCCCGCGCAAGTGGACAAGGCCATCGAGAAGTTCGGCTTCGCGATGGGCCCGTTCCGCATGAGCGACCTGGCCGGCAACGACATCGGCTGGGCGATCCGCAAGCGCCGCTATCAGGAACATCCCGATATGCACTACTCGAAGATCGCCGACCGTCTCTGCGAGACGGGGCGCTTCGGGCAGAAGACCGGTGGCGGTTGGTACGACTACAAGGCGGGCGACCGCACCGCGTATCCGTCGAAAGTGGTCGACGAGATGATCAGCGCGTTCTCGAAGGAAACCAACGCCGAGCGCCGCAAGATCAGCGACGAGGAAATCGTCGAGCGCCTTGTGTTCGCGCTTGTCAACGAAGGCGCGAAGATTCTCGAGGAAGGCATTGCGTCGAAGGCGTCGGACATCGACATGGTCTATCTGACCGGCTACGGCTTCCCGCTGTATCGCGGCGGTCCGATGCTGTATGCGGATACTGTCGGCCTCTACAACGTCGAGCGCGCGATTCGCCGCTATGCGTCGAGGCCGAATGGCGACGCGTGGCAATTGGCGCCGAGTATTGCGGAGCTCGCGGCGAAGGGCCGTGGGTTCAACGGCTGAAGCGCCGCCGCTTCGGGCGAAATGAGTGAGATGAACGAAGTGGGGCGTCTGAGCGATTCGCCGGCGCGCCCACTGTCATCATCTGGAAGGCGATAAATCGCGTGGGATCGGAGTAAGTGCTTTGCATGGGATCGGAGTAGCGAGCTTTGCATGGGACCGGAGTAACGCGCTAAAGCGCGAACTCCGATCGACAGCTAAAGCGTGAACTCCGATCGACAGTAAAAGCGCTAACTCCGATCGACAACTTTGTATGGGATCGGAGTAAGCGCTAAAGCGCTAACTCTGGTCGACAACTTTGTATGGGATCGGAGTAAGCGCTAAAGCGCTAACTCCGATCGACATAGGAGAGAGGTATGACTGACGCTGTAATCGTATCGACCGCCCGTACGGGCCTCGCCAAATCGTGGCGCGGCGGGTTCAACATGACGCACGGCGCGACGCTCGGCGGACACGTGACGCAGGCCGCTGTCGAGCGCGCGAAGCTGGACCCGGCGCGCATCGAAGACGTGATCATGGGCTGCGCGAATCCGGAAGGCGCGACGGGCATGAACATCGCGCGCCAGATCGCACTGCGCGCGGGTTTGCCGGTTAGCGTGCCGGGCATGACCGTGAATCGCTTCTGCTCGTCCGGTTTGCAAACCATCGCACTGGCTGCGCAACGCGTGATTGCCGGCGAGGGCGATGTATTCGTCGCGGGCGGCGTGGAATCGATCTCGTGTGTGCAGAACGAGATGAACCGCCACATGGTGGCCGATGGCTGGCTGAGCAAGAACAAGCCGGAAATCTACTGGTCGATGTTGCAGACCGCCGAAAACGTCGCGAAGCGCTACTCGATCTCCAAGGAACGCCAGGACGAATACGGTGTGCGCTCGCAGCAACGCGCCGCGGCCGCGCTCGAAGCCGGCAAGTTCAAGGACGAGATCGTGCCGCTGACGGTGCTCGCCGGTGTCGCCGACAAAACGAGTGGCCGTCTCTTCACGAAGGAAGTCACGGTCAGCGCCGACGAAGGCATTCGCGCCGACACGACGCTCGAAGGCGTGTCGAAGATCCGTACCGCGATGCCGGGCGGCGTGATCACCGCCGGCAATGCGAGCCAGTTCTCGGACGGCGCGTCGGCGTGCGTCGTGATGAACGCGACAGTCGCGGAGCGCGAAGGGCTGCAACCGCTCGGCATTTTCCGCGGCTTTGCAGTGGCCGGTTGCGAGCCGGACGAGATGGGCATCGGCCCGGTGTTCGCGGTGCCCAAGCTGCTCAAGCAGGCAGGCCTGAAGGTCGAGGACATCGACCTGTGGGAGCTGAATGAAGCGTTCGCGGTGCAGGTGCTGTATTGCGCCGACAAACTCGGCATTCCGCACGACCGCCTGAACGTGAACGGCGGCGCGATTGCGGTGGGCCATCCGTATGGCGTGTCGGGCGCGCGTCTGACGGGCCATGCGCTGATCGAAGGCAAGCGGCGTGGCGCGAAGCTGGTGGTCGTGACGATGTGTATCGGCGGCGGCCAAGGGGCGGCGGGCCTGTTCGAAGTGGTTTGATCAGGGCAAAGCCATACCGAGCGCCGGCAGGCTCAGCGTACCCTGATCGACGAAGCGTGTCGTGCCCGTCAGGCCGCCCGCGAGCTTGCCGCGCAGGATGTACGGCATCTGTCCCGACTGCGTGGCGTCCGCTTGCACGGCACCCGCAAGAGCGAAAACCTGCCGAACCGCGGCGAACGCGGGCACCGTCAGCGGTACATTGATGACCGTTTCGCCGAAGCGCGGCACGGTGCCGCTCTGATCGCTGACGCCGCTGGCGAACGGCTTGCCGTTCAGTTCAAGAGCAAGCGACACACCGTCGAAGTTGATAGCGGAATCATTGGGATTCTGTACGCGCAGTTTGACATTGAAGCGCATCTCCAGGCCCTGACCGTCGACCGGTTCGATGCCGGCCACGCTCACGCGCAAAGGGTCGCCGCCGAACAGTCCGGCGCAACCGTTGAGCGTCAGCGTGACGACGGCGAGGAGCGCGGCCAGATGGACATGACGGACATGACGGCGGGACAGCAGTACGCGAAGGAAGGACATGACCGGCACCTCGGAAGAAGCGGCTTGGGTCATGCATTGTAGCGGGCCGTTCCGCGCCGGCAGGGACGTTTCAGATAGCGCGCGGCAGGCGTGCCTTGACGAGACCTGCCAGCTTGCGCACGGCTTGCCTGACGAAGCGGTGCGGCTCGTTCCCAGCGCGGTGCGGCTCGACGACGAACACGGCGGATTGCGCATGTGCCGCGCCGATCGACACGACGCCGCGCTGTGGCGTGACGTAGCGGTCGCCTTCCTGCAGCGTGACCGACGTGACCGGGACGGCGTCGCCCAGCCACGCCAGGGAATGATCGCGGAAGTCGAGCTGCAGATTGCCTTCGACGGCCACGATCGAGGTTCGGGCGCGCAGATCGTGCACGGCCAGCTGACCGGCGGCGACGCGCGAGGTGGCGGCATCGGGAGGCAAATCGGCGGGAGCTTGAGTGATGGGCATGACCGATTCCTTTAAACCGTTTTCATGCCACACAGCTTATTGAGTCCGCCCAGGTGAAAACAGGCGCAATAATGGACAATGTGAACCGGTACAACGCAGGGTTTCAACATGTTGTATCGGTCGGAATCAGGCCGATGTGTATCTGTCGCCACGCGCTAACTATCCGCACCATTGGCTCATGAGCGTTTCTACCCTTACTCCCGACGCACGAGTGGCGACGCGCACGGAAGCGCCGCCCCCGGCACAGCCCGCGGACAGCCGGCCCCTCTACCGCCAACTGGCCGACCAATACCGCCGCGCGATCGACAACGGCGTGCTGCGTCCCGGCGACCGCATGCCGTCGATGCGCGCATTCATGCAGCGGCACGGCGTGAGCCTCGCAACCGCGACTGAAAGCTATCGAACGCTGGAACGCGCCGCGCTGATCGAGGCCAGGCCGCGCGCCGGTTATTTCGTGCGCGTCCGTCAAACGGCGGCGCTGCCCGCGGCAACCGAACCCGACCTCGCGGCCGTGCCCGGCGCCGCGCAGTTCGTCGGCATCCATTCGGCGATTTCGACGATCGTGTCGACATTCCAGCGCTATCCCGACGCGCTGAATCTCGGCGGCGCGACCGCGTCGCCCGATCTTTATCCGACCGACGCATTGCAGAAGTCCGCGCTGCGCGCATTGCGCCGTCGGCCGACCTTGCTGACCGCGGCCGGACACGATCAGGGCGATCCCGAGCTGCGCGCAATCATTGCGCGCCGTGCGCTCGACGCCGGCATCCAGATCGGCGCGGACGACGTGATCATGACCCACGGCGGCATCGAGGCCGTGAACCTGGCCTTGCGCGCGGTCGCGCAGCCGGGCGACACGGTCGCGGTGGAATCGCCGTGCTTTTTCGGCCTGCTGCAGGCGCTCGAAAGTCTAGGCCTGCGCGCGCTCGAAATCCCGGCCAGTCCCACCACCGGTCTCGCCGTCGAAGCATTGGCGTTCGCGTTGCAAACGCATCCCGACATCAAGGCGGTGGTGGCCGTGCCGAATCTGCAGAACCCGCTCGGCAGCGTGATGCCCGACTCGCACAAGGCGCGGCTCGTCGAACTGTGCGCGCGAGCCGGCATTCCGCTGATCGAAGACGATCCCTACCGCGAACTCGCCGACACGGCGCAGCCGCTCAGATCGTTGAAGGCCTGGGATACGGACGGCACGGTGATCCATTGCACGTCGTTCAACAAGACACTGGCGCCCGGCATGCGGGTCGGCTGGATCAACGGCGGACGCTGGCATCCACGCATCGGTATGCTGAAGTTCGCGCAGTCGCGCCATAACGAGCAGTTGTCGCAAGTCGTGCTCGCTGAGTTTCTGGAAACGAATGCGTATGAACGGCATCTGCGGCGTTTGCGCGACCGTCTGCGGATTCAGCGCGAACGGATGGCCGAGGCGATCGCCGCATCCTTTCCTGACGGCACGCGCTTCACGCCGCCGGGCGGGGGCATGTTCTTCTGGATCGAGCTGCCGCGCGACGTGTCGTCGGCGGCTTTTTTCGAGGCAGCGCTGGACGACGGTATTCGCGTGATGCCGGGCACGGTGTTTTCGAACGCCGGGCGCTTCGATCATTTCATCCGCCTGAGTTGCCCGAGTACGGATCTCGATCAGGCCGACGATGCGGTACGCAGGTTAGGGCGTCTGGCGGGACGGAGGGGGGCGTATGCGCGAACGTTGTAGCGGTTATCATTTCCTGCTGCGCTCAACGAATTGAATCGAACGAGGTGATCCCGTGATCCGTCATATTGTGATGTGGAAGCTCAAAGAACACGCCGAAGGTGCCTCGCGTGCCGAAAACGCCCTGAAGTTGAAAGACAAGCTCGAGGGCTGCCGCGGCATCGTCCCCGGCATCCTCAAGCTGGAAGTCGGCATCGCGGCGCCGGGCCTGGAATCGACCTGTCACGTCGTGATGGTTTCGGACTTCGCCGACAAAGCCGCGCTCGACGCTTATCAGGTCCATCCGACCCACACGGCGCTGAAGGGCTTCGTTGGCGCGGTGCGTGAATCGCGTGAATGTGTCGACTACGAAATCTGAGATCCGCAATGACCGATTCACCCTCATCCAGAACAGGCAGCGCGTCGTTGCCTGAAAGCCCCTTTGTCGACCGGCTCGGCGCGCAGTTGGTGTCGGCGGCGGACGGCGCCAGCGAAGTGGTGTTGCCGCTGCAGCCCGACCACATGAACACGTGGGACGTCGCGCATGGCGGCGTGATCATGACGCTCGCCGACGTCGCGCTCGCGATGGCCGCACGGAGTCTGGCCGGCGACGGCGTCGGCGTGGTCACCGTCGAGATGAAGGTCAACTTCATGCAGCCAGGGCGCGGCGAATTGCGCGCCACCGGCCGCGTGCTGCACCGCTCGACCACCATGGCTTATTGCGAAGGCGAGATCCGCGATAGCGAAGGCCACTTCGTCGCCAAAGCGCTCGGCACCTTCAAATACATGCGGCGCCTCGCCGTGGGTCGCGATGTGACGCAACAGCGTCTGCGCAGCGATCCTTCGGCGAAACCCGGCCCAAGCGACGGTTAATTCCCCAATGAACAGCGTGCGTGCTGAGAGCCGCGCACGCTGACTCCTCTTTCGCACACGCTGTTGGTTCGAACTATTCGCCGATCACATCGGCAACTCATGGAGACGATCGTCATGCCCCAGATCAACCGTCAACTCGTGCTGGCTTCGCGTCCGCAAGGCGCTGTTACGCCCGATAACTTCAAGCTCGTCGAAACGCCGCTGGCGCCGCTGGCCGATGGCGAATTCCGCGTGCGCAATCACTTCCTCTCGCTCGATCCGTACATGCGCGGGCGGATGAACGACAGCAAGTCGTACGCAGCGCCGCAGCCGTTGAACGAAGTGATGATCGGCGGCACGGTGGGCGAAGTGGTGGAATCGAAGAATCCGAAATTCGCGGTCGGCGACAAGGTCGTGGCGATGTTCGGCTGGCAGGAGTACGGCACTTCGAACGGTGCGGGCGTGCAGAAAGTCGACGATACGCATGTGCCGTTGTCGGCGTATCTCGGCCCGGTCGGCATGCCGGGCGTGACGGCCTGGTATGGTCTGAACAGGATTATCGTGCCGAAGGCGGGCGAGACGGTGGTGGTCAGCGCGGCGAGCGGCGCGGTGGGCAGTGCGGTCGGGCAACTGGCGAAGCTGGCCGGCGCGCGCGCGGTCGGCATCGCGGGCGGTGAGGATAAATGCCGCTATGTGGTCGAGACGCTCGGCTTCGATGCCTGCGTCGACTACAAGGCCGGCAATCTGTATCAGGCGCTCAAAGCGGTGACGCCGGACGGCGTCGATGGCTACTTCGAGAACGTCGGCGGCGAAGTGCTCGACGTGACGCTCGCGCGCATGAACGCGTTCGGCCGCATCGCGCTGTGCGGGTTTATCGCGGGCTACGACGGCCAGCCGATGCCGCTCAAGCATCCGTCGCTGATGCTTACGCAGCGGCTGCTGGTGCAAGGCTTCATTGTCAGCGAGCATATGGAGGTGTGGCCCGAAGCGCTCAAGCAGCTCGGTACGCTGGTCGCGCAGAAGAAGCTGCAATACCGCGAGACCATCGCGCAAGGGCTCGATGCGGCGCCCGAGGCGTTCATCGGTCTGCTGAAGGGGAAGAACTTCGGTAAGCAGCTCGTCAAGCTGATCTGAGCGCGGCGGCGGGCGAGCCGCGCATGCGGTCGATGTCGATGAGGTTAGCCGATGAATGTATCGGCTGACGGTTCCCAGCCGATCATCATCGAGCCGATAAACCCAGGAGAGAAACGATGTTCGAATTCGAAGGCAAGGTGGCGGTGATCACCGGTGCCGCTAGCGGTTTTGGCCGTGCGTTCGCGGAGAAGGGCGCGTCGCTCGGCATGAAGCTCGTGCTCGCCGATGTGAATCCCGAGGCGCTTACGCAAACCGTCGACGCGTTGCGCGCCGGCGGCGCCGAGGCGATCGGCGTGCCGACCGACGTGTCCGACGCGGCCCAGGTCGAAGCGCTCGCGCAAGCGTCGCTCGACGCCTTCGGCAAGGTGCATCTTCTGTTCAACAACGCGGGCGTGGGCTCGGGCGGCTTCCTCTGGGAAAGCTCGGCGAAGGACTGGACGTGGGTGTTCAACGTCAACGTGATGGGGGTCGCGCACGGCGTGCGCGCCTTCACGCCGATCATGCTGCGGCAGAACGAGGCCGCGCATATCGTCAACACGGCGTCGGTGGCGGGCTTGCTGTCGCCGCCCGCGATGGGCATTTACAATGCCTCGAAGCACGCCGTCGTGTCGTTGACGGAGACGCTTTACCACGACCTGCAGCTGGCGCAAGCCGGGCGCGCGGAAGGTGGCGCGGTCGGTTGTTCGCTGCTGTGCCCGGCCTTCGTGCCGACCGGCATCGCCGACGCCGAACGCGCGCGGCCCGCGGACCTGCGCAACGATAGCGGGCCGACACGCTCGCAGATCGCCGCTGGCAAGCAACTGCAACGCGCGGTGCAATCGGGCAAACTGAGCGCGGCCGACGTTGCCGAGATCACGTTCGAGGCCATCGCTGCCCGGCGTTTTTACATCGTCACCCATCCGGGCATCATGGCGACGGTGAAGCTGCGTCACGAAGATATCGAGCAGTTGCGCAACCCGACTGATCCGATGTCGCTGAAGCCCGAAGTGAAGAGCGCCAGCTAGACGCCGCGCCCTCACTGTTGACCTGCTAACCTTCACCGCCCACGCGCTACCAGACGTCCAATGCCGTTGAATCCGAAAATCGAGCAGGTGCTCGACATGATCGCGCGCGCGAAGCGCCCGCAACTTCACGAGTTGACCCCGCAGCAGGCACGCGCGTCTTACGAAAAAAGCGCGCCGATTCTGGAGATCGCCAGCGCGCCCATGTTCGCGGTCGACGATCTGCAGGTGCCGACGCGCGACGGCGCGACGATTCGCGCGCGTCTTTATCAGCCTGTCGAGCCGAGCTGGGCCGAACCTGCGCCGGCGCTGGTGTATTACCACGGCGGTGGCTTCACGGTCGGCAGTGTCGATACGCACGATGCGTTGTGCCGGATGTTCGCGCGCGATGGCGGGTGCACGGTGCTGTCGGTCGACTACCGGCTCGCGCCCGAGTACAAATTCCCCACCGCCGTCGACGACGCGTTCGATGCGCTCACCTGGCTGCACGCGCATGCCGCGGAATATGGCATCGATGCAGAACGGCTGGCCGTGGGCGGCGATAGCGCGGGCGGCACGCTGGCAACGGTGTGCGCGCTGCTGGCACGCGACGCGGGCATCAAGCCCGTGCTCCAGTTGCTGATCTATCCGGGCGCGACGGGCTATCAGCAAACCGATTCGCACTCGCGCCTCGCCGACGGCTTCCTGCTGTCGGGCGACACGATTCAATGGTTCTTCGAGCACTACGTGCGCGATACGAACGACCGCGACGACTGGCGCTTCGCGCCGCTCGACGGGTCGCGCGATGCGCCCGGTTTCAGCGGTCTCGCGCCGGCATGGATCGCGACCGCCGAATACGATCCCTTAAGCGACGAAGGCGATGCGTATGCGGAAAAGCTACGCGCAGCGGGTAACCGGGTCACGTTGAAACGCTACCCGGGCATGATTCACGAGTTCTTCAAGATGGGCGGCTTCGTGCCCGACGTCGCAGAGGCGCATGCGGACGCCGCCGCGGCACTTCGGGCGGCGTTTGGCGTTGGGTAGTTTGCCCCCTATATAAGCCTGTAAGCCGTCTGGAAATTGAACGAGGGGGCGATCAGCGATTGACCGTCGGCTAATGAACGGCCGCGCAGTCGCCAATCGCAGGTGCCAAACGTTCGTCAGGCGATCTCGCGCTCGACGTTGAACGCAAAGCTGCGCTCGAAGTCGCCGGGCCGCACGATCCGATGCGAGCCGTTGTCGTCGCTGCGCTCGGCGGCCGCCACGCTGATCACCTCGCCATGCGCGACCACGCGCACCGCGGTCGTACCGCGCGTGCCGTATTCCGGCGCTTCGATAAACGCCGCCGACAACGCCCGCTCCCGTTCGAGCGGAATGCCGGTGGACGGCAATTCGTCATCGCGTGCGAGGCGCGGATCGCGCATCAGATCGATCAGCCGTTCGAGCGGCGGCATCGCGTCACGCGCGAGCAGGGCGCTCAGTTCCGCGCGCTTTTTGACCAGCTTCGGCCAGGCGGTATCGAGCACCGCGTTCGAGATGCCGTGCGTGCCGGACTCGAGCAGCGTGGGGGTGGTGCTCGACCGGTTGCAGTACCAGCCGAGCTCGCGGCGCGTCCAGTCGCCGACCAGCAGATTGAAGCCGTTGTAGATGTCGCCTGTGCGCGCGACGTGTTGCAGATAGTCGAGCGGCGTTTCGTGCGGGCCGTTGCCCGAGTCACTGAGCCAATCGCTGACCAAGGTGCCGCGGGTCGGCGCATCGGCGCGCATTTCATGCGGCGCGCGGTAATTGGTCAGCGCCGCGAAGCGGCCATCGCGCGACATGCCGAGCCACGTGCCGCCGCCCAGCAGGTCGCGGCCGGCGAGTACGGTCGGCGCGTCATGCCACCAGCCGATCGGCTCGGCGGTACGGCGAAAGAACTCGTCGCGATTGGCGGTGAGTGTGAAGAGCGGCCCGTCGAGCGCATCGGGTCGCCAGTCGAAGACGATCAGGCACATCGGGGGAGTCTCCTGGTGGAGGCGATGGACTAACAGAGGCCGGGATAGATGCCAGGCGCCAGATGCCAGGCAGAGGCAGAGGCTTCTGGCAGCGGCGCCTGGTCGCGCCGCTCCGGTTCGGGCGCTTAAACCTCGGCCGGCAACCCGTACGGCAACGCCAGGAACGTCAGCGCCGGACCATCCGCCGTGCCCAGATGCACGGTGCCGCCCTCGAGCGCCGCCAGCTTGATCTCCACCAGCACGTCGACGCCACCCTCCGGCGCCGACGCCGCGTTCACCACCATGCCGCACGGCTGGCCCGGGTCGGCCGAGTGGAATAGTTCGGCGCCGGCCTTGACCGTCTCCAGCTCGCCCGTCACGTTCGCAAGCGAGGTGCGCCGCTTGATCGTGCCGCGATACTGGCTGCGCGCCACCACTTCCTGACCCGGATAGCAGCCTTTGCGGAAATTGACCGCGCCGAGCACGTCGAAATTGACCATCTGCGGCACGAATTGCTCGACCACCGGTTGCGTGATGCGCGGTTCGCCCGCGCGAATGTCGAGCCAATCCCACACCGCCGGCGACACGCGCCTGAGTTTTTCGTCGAGCAAGGGCAGGTGCGCCTCGACCGTGGCCTTCGGGCCGACCCATAGATAGCGCAGTCGGCCTAGCGCGTCTGGAACGCGGATCAGCGAACCCGCCGTGCCGTCCACCTGCACGTGCACGCCGTCGGGCAACGCGTCGAACACGCCGGAAAGCGCCTTGCGCACGTCGCCGGCGAGGCCCACCACCGCCAGTTCGCCGCTCGCGTCGACGAGCTTGGCCTTGGCGCGCAGAACGAACATGGACAGCCGTTTTTGCACGGCGGCCTGTACGTCTTTCGACACCAGCAGGCGGATCGTCTCGCCAGTGCGCCAGGTCAGGAACGACGCCAGCAGCCGGCCCTTGGCCGAGCAATAGCCGGCGAGGCGCGCATTGGCCGCGTCGAGATGCTGGGTGTCGTTGGTCAACTGGCCGTGCAGGAAGCTCGCCGCGTCGTCACCGGTCGCGTCGATCACGCCGAACTGCGCGAGCGGCATATAGGCGCCTTGCCGGATGACGGCGTCGAATTCGTCAGCGGCGGGGCGCGGCAAGACAGGAAGTCCGGCGGGCGCGGAAGCCTGCGCCGTGGTGGCGGTACCCGTGTGAGCAACTGGAGGCGTGCCTGAAGCGGTAGCGAGCGGTGTGTTCATGGATTCCGAGAACAGTCAATTCTGACTTTAGCTAAGGCAAACAAGTATTATATGAGGTCCAACCCAGCCACGTTTCGCATGTCCCTTCTGAAGAAATGTTTCGTCGCCGGCTCAATCGTCGTTGTGCTGGCCGCAGCCGCAATCGCAGGCGGCTATCACTGGGCCACCAGCCCACTCGATTTGACCCCCGCGCAACTCGATGTCACCGTCAAACCGCACAGCAGCCTGCGCAGCGTCACGCTGCAGCTCAACCGTGGCGGCGTGCCGGTCGAGCCTGAGCTGTTCGTCGTCATGACGCGCCTGCTCGGCCTGCAAAGCGATCTCAAATCCGGCAACTACGAGTTCAAGACGGGCATCACGCCGTACGAAGTGCTGCAGAAAATCGCCCGCGGCGACGTCAACGAATACGTGGCGACCGTCATCGAAGGGTGGACCTTCAAGCGCATGCGCGCCGAGCTGGACGCCAATCCGGCGCTCAAGCACGACACGGTCGGCATGAGCGACGCCGATCTGATGAACGCGATCAATGCGCCGGAAGCGTCGCTCGGCAACGGCGAGGGGCTTTTCTTCCCGGACACCTATCTGTTCGACAAGAACACCAGCGATCTGGACGTGTACCGTCGCGCGTACCGCCTGATGCGGCTGCGTCTGGACGAAGCGTGGACCGCGCGTGCGCCGAATCTGCCGTACAAGACCCCTTACGACGCGTTGACGATGGCCTCGATCATCGAAAAGGAAACCGGCAAGAAATCGGACCGGCCGATGGTGGCGGCCGTGTTCGCGAACCGCCTGCGCGTGGGCATGCCGCTGCAAACCGACCCGACCGTGATCTACGGCATGGGCGACAGCTACACTGGCCACATCAGGAAGAAAGACCTGCAGGCCGACACTCCCTACAATACCTACACCCGGATGGGGCTTCCGCCAACGCCCATCTCGCTGCCCGGTGTCGCATCGCTGCAGGCGGCGATGAACCCGGCGCAATCCACCGCGCTGTACTTCGTTTCGCGCGGCGACGGCAGCAGTATCTTTTCCGACACTCTCGGCGATCACAACAAGGCCGTGGACAAATACATTCGAGGGCAATGATGGCGCGGGGCAAATTCATAACGTTTGAGGGCATCGACGGTGCCGGCAAGACCACCCACCTGGGCTGGTTTCGCGAACGCCTCGAAGAGAAAGTCGCGAGCACCGGCCGCTCGGTCGTGATGACGCGCGAGCCGGGCGGCACGTCGCTCGGTGAACAGATCCGCGAAATCGTGCTGCATCAGAAAATGGACCTCGAAACGGAGGCCTTGCTGATGTTCGCGCTGCGCCGCCAGCATCTGGCCGAAGTCATCGAGCCGGCGCTCGCGCGCGGCGACTGGGTGCTGTCCGACCGCTTCACGGACGCGACCTTCGCCTACCAGGGCGGCGGCCGCGGCCTGCCGCGCGACAAGCTGGAAACGCTGGAGCGCTGGGTGCAGGGCGGTTTTCAGCCGGACCTGACGGTGCTGTTCGACCTGACGCCGGAGATCGCCAGCGAACGGCGCAGCGCCGCGCGCGATCCGGATCGTTTCGAAAGCGAGTCGGAGGCGTTTTTCAACCGCACCCGTACCGAATATCTGCGACGCGCGGAAGAAGCGCCATACCGGTTCGCTATCATTGACTCTTCGCAAACCATCGCGCGTATTCAGAAGCAGCTTGAAGAATTGATTGCAGTCCTTTGATTATAAAAGAATATAATCCTGATTTATAACGGTCGACGAAGTTCGCCTGATGCTTCATAAAGCTGCGTCAACCGATTGATTTAAAAGAGAAACGATGATTTATCCGTGGCAAGCCGATGACTGGAGCCGCCTGCAGCAGTTGCGCGGGCATTGGCCACACGCCTTGCTGCTGCATGGCCAGGCGGGGATCGGCAAGCTGCGCTTCGCGCAGCACCTCGCGCAAGGGCTTTTGTGCGAGGCGCAGCAGGCCAACGGCGAGCCGTGCGGCGCATGCGTGGCGTGCAACTGGTTCACGCAGGGCAATCACCCCGACTATCGAATCGTCGTGCCGGAAGCGTTGGCCGCCGAAGCCGGTCTCGCTAACGCCGCCGACGAAAAAGCCGAGAAAGCCGACGCCGACGAAGGCAAGAAGACCCGCGCGCCCAGCAAGGAGATCAAGATCGAGCAGATTCGTGGTTTGCTCGATTTCGTCGGCGTGGGGTCGCATCGCGGCGGTGCCCGCGTGGTCGTGCTGTATCCCGCCGAGGGGCTCAACATCGCCGCGGCCAACGCGCTCCTGAAAACACTCGAAGAACCGCCGGCGGGCGTCGTGTTCTTGATGGTGTCGGCGCGCATCGACCGCCTGCTGCCCACCATCATCAGCCGCTGCCGCCAGTGGCCGATGACCGTACCCGCGCCGGACGTCGCCACGAAGTGGCTCGCGGCCCAAGGCGTCGCCGAAGCGCCCGCGCTGCTCGCCGAGGCCGGCGGCGCGCCGCTCACGGCCCTCGCGCTGGCGAGCGACGAGAACCGCGCGCTACGCGACTGGACCCTGAAGCAACTGGCCGCCGGCGCCGAGTGCGACGCCTTCGCCTGCGGCGAGGCGCTGCAGAAACTGCCGGTGCCGCTCGTGCTCGGCTGGCTCCAGCGCTGGATGTACGATTTGCTGGCGCAGCGCACGGCCGGCACGCCGCGCTATTTTCCGCAGGCGTCGACGGCCTTGTCGCGCTGTGCGTCGCAAGCCGATGCCAGCGCGTTCGCGCGCTTCATGCGCACGGTGACGCGCCAGCGCGCGGTCGAGAACCATCCGCTGAACGCTCGGCTGGTGTTCGAGGAGCTGTTTATCGGCTACCGCGAGTTGTTCGCGTAAATCTTTTGTGGGCGGACGGTGTGTGCAAGGCTGGCGCGCCTGACTGCGCCGCGCCGGCCCGCGTCTCTGTCCGCTGATTCGTCTTCCATCTCACGCCAAATCACCATGAGCCTTTCCTACCGCGATGCCACACTCGACGATCTGCCCGCGATCGTCGCCATCTACAACTCGACCGTGCCGTCGCGGCAAGTCACCGCCGATCTGGAGCCGGTGAGCGTCGAAAGCCGCCTGGCGTGGTTTCATGCGCACGGGCCGGACAAGCGTCCGCTGTGGGTGGTGGAAGATCCGCAGCAGTCCGGCCGCGTCATCGCGTGGTTGAGCTTCTCGGATTTCTATGGCCGCCCGGCCTACCAGCGCACCGCCGAAGTCAGCATCTATCTCGACGAGCGCGCGCGCGGCAAGGGGCTCGGCAAGCAGTTGCTGGCGGCTTCGCTCGCGGCGGCGCCGGCGCTCGGCGTCGATACCGTGCTGGGTTTTATCTTCGGCCACAATGAAGCGAGCCTGCGCCTGTTCCGCAGCTTCGGTTTCGACACGTGGGGCTCGCTGCCGCGCGTCGCGGTGCTGGACGGCGTGGAGCGCGATCTGGTGATTCTCGGCAAGCGGCTCGGGCCGGCCGCCGCCTGACCGGCGGACAGATTCACATTTATCAGCAGGACATCATCATGTTTGTCGATTCGCACTGCCATATCAACTTCGAAGGACTCGCCGACCGCCTCCCGCAGGTGCTCGAGAACATGCGCAGCCATTCGGTCACGCATGCGCTGTGCGTATCGGTCGATCTGGAGACGCTGCCTTCCGTGCTGGAGATCGCCAGCCAGTACGAGAACGTGTATGCGTCGGTTGGCGTGCATCCGGATCACGAGGACATGCGCGAGCCGAGTCTCGCCGAACTTGTCGAGCTGGCCGGGCATCCGAAGGTGGTCGCGATCGGCGAGACCGGGCTCGACTACTACCGCCTGGAGGGCCGCACCATCGCCGATATGGAATGGCAGCGCGAGCGTTTTCGCACCCATATCCGCGCGGCGCATGCCACGAAAAAGCCGTTGATCATCCACACGCGGTCGTCGTCGGAAGACACGCTGCGCATCATGGCCGAGGAGCGCGCGAGCGAGCCGGGCGGCGTGATGCATTGCTTTACCGAGCCGTGGGCGGTCGCCGAGCAGGCGTTGGCGCAGAATTTTTATATTTCGCTGTCGGGCATCGTCACGTTCAAGAGCGCGACCGACGTGCAGGACGTGGCGCGCCGCGTGCCGCTCGAACGTTTGCTGATCGAAACCGACTCGCCGTATCTCGCGCCCGTGCCGTATCGCGGCAAGCCTAATGAACCTGCGTACGTAAGTTATGTCGGACGCTTCATCGCGCAGCAACGCGAGATGCCGGAGACGGCGCTGGCCGCCGCGACGACGCAAAACTTTTTCCGGCTCTTCAATATTCCCGCGCCCGCTGGCGCGTGACGCAAAGCTGATATATATCAAAAGGATAGGGAAGTTTCCTAAAGCAAAATATGACGAATCATCCGACTTCGATCGCCGCGTTTCAAGAGACTTCAGCCGTGCAAACGGCACGCGGTTCGGCGCGCCGCTACGCCTCGCGCCTCGCGCTGGCCGCCACCTTCGCCTGCGCGGCTTTGAGTTCGCTGGTCGCCGCGCCGGTTCAGGCCGCGCCGATCGACTCGCTCATCAAGTCGGTCAAATTCGACGACGTCAACGGCGTCAACAAACTGCTCGCCAAGGGCATGGACCCGAACAGCGTCGACAACCAGGGCATCCCGCTGCTGGTGATCGCCGCGCGCGAGAAGTCGGACAAGGTGGGCGCGGTGCTGATCGCCAATCCGAAGACCGACATCGAGATAGAGGACAAGGCGGGCGAAAACGCGATGATGATGGCCGCGCTGAATGGCGACCTCGACTTCGTCAACCTGCTGATCGCGAAGGACGCCGAGGTCAACAAGAAGGGCTGGGCGCCGTTGCACTACGCGGCGGCGAACGGCCACGACGATATCGTCAAGGTGCTGCTCGACCATTCGGCCTACGTCGACGCCGGCTCGCCGAACGGCACCACGCCACTGATGATGGCCGCACGCGGCGGTCATGTGTCGACGGTCAAGCTTTTGCTCGATAACGGCGCCGACCTCACGGTGAAGAACCAGATTGGCCTCACCGCGCTCGATTTCGCGAAGACCTACAAGGAGCCGGATGTGGTCGAAGGCCTCACCGCGCGCCTGCAGCAGATGCAACAGAAGTAAGCTGTGCGACGAGCCGGAGGACTGGCTGCCGGATTGCAGGTCGCCGGTCATCCGGTCATCCGGCCGCCGGGTCGCCAGTCGCGCGAGCGCCGGCCGCCTGGTTGTTGATCGACGGGTATCTGGCTGGCGGCTGCCGGATCGCCGGCCGCCGAATACCCAGCCGCCGGATACCTGAACCAAAAAAATTGCCTGAAGATAGCGCCTGTTGGCATGCCTGCCGCTCCACAAAACAGTGCAGAATGACGACTTGGCGCGTTGCGAGGCGCGCCGGTTCGATGCGGCGCAAGACCGCCTGATAAACGACCCTGGAAAGGAACACCATGCTGCGGGCTTTGATTTTCGCCAGCGCGCTTGCCGTACCGCTATCGGCAGCCGCGTTTACGGGAGGCGACCTCAACAAGCTGTGCACGAAAACCGATGTGGCATCGCGTAGCGCGTGTGCCGCGTATATCGAAGGCGCCGCCGACGGCATCTTCAATACGATCGACGCGATCGGCGGCACCACCGGGCCGCGCGTCGGCCAGTACTATTGCCTGCCGCCGGACGCGCGCTCGGCGCAACTCACCGACGCGGTGCGCAAGTACATCGCCGAGAATCCGATCGTCGCAGGCTATAACGCGAGTACGGCGATCTCGCTCGGGCTCGGCAAGGCATTCCCTTGCAAGAGCGGCAACTGATCGCGCGGTTGATTTGAATGTGCTGTGCGTTTGATCTGAATGTGCTGTGAATCGTGACTGACGTCCGCGCCGCGTGCTCGCGTCGGGCACACCGGGCAAGCAGGGCACGCCAGGCACACCGGGCATTTCAGTTCGCGTTGAAATCCGCTTCCATGCCGGCTCAAAGCCGGTCGCCTGCTTTCAGAAACGACTGCCTCGGGCAGCTTTCCCCAGTCCGTGCGGACGAACGCCTGCGATCCCGCGAGGCGTGCCGCGGCGGATGCATCGAACCATGAACCGCGCACCGCTGCTTTAAAGTTCGATAGCGCCAGTGCCGCCTGCGAGGCGCGACCTTCGAGTTCCATGAACTACCGTCGCTGGCGCGCCGCTTGCGCATGTCCCGAGATCGCATCGGCAAACAGATGAGTGCAACTGATCGGACACCCGAGCGGTCGAACTGTCCATCTGACTCACGAATCTGCCAGGGAGGACGACCAACATGGGCCGACTGATCGTCGTGTCGAATCGCGTCGCGACGCCGACGGAGACCAAGGGCTCGGCGGGCGGCCTCGCGGTCGGCGTGTTCGGCGCGCTGAAGGACGCGGGAGGCGTGTGGTTCGGCTGGAGCGGCGACGTGGTGAGCGAGACCGTCGCCAACGCCGGTCCGACACTTGAGCAGGACGGCGCGGTGACCTTCGCGACTGTGGGGCTTACGCGCAAGGATTACGACCAGTACTACCGCGGCTTTTCGAACGCGACGCTATGGCCCGTGTTCCACTACCGCAACGACCTCGCGCGCTACGAGCGCGAAGAGTATGCCGGCTACCGTCGCGTCAACGCATGGCTTGCGCACAAGCTGATCAAGCTGCTCGAACCCGACGATGTCATCTGGATCCACGACTACCATCTGATTCCGTTCGCCGAAGCGCTGCGCTCCGAAGGCATCACGAACCGCATCGGGTTCTTCCTGCACATTCCCTTTCCCGCGCCGCAGATTCTGCTCAACATTCCGCCGCACGAAGAGTTGGTGAAATCGCTGTCGTGCTACGACCTGCTGGGCTTCCAGACCGCGACCGACGAACTCGCTTTCCACGACTACGTGACGCGCCACGCCCGTGGCGCCGTGAGCGAGGGCAATCACGTGGAAGCCTTCGGTCGCAAGCTGCGAACCGGCGTCTATCGGATCGGCGTGTTTCCCGACGAGATCGCCGAGCAGGCGAGGCGCTACGAAAGCCGCCAGCACGTGCTCGATCTGAAGCAGAGCCTGGAGGGCCGCAAGTTGATCATGAGCGTCGACCGCCTCGATTATTCAAAGGGGCTCGTCGAGCGTTTTCGCGCCTTCGAGCAATTGCTGGAACGCTCGCCCGAATGGCGCGGCAACGTCACGCTGGTGCAGATCGCGCCGCCGACCCGTTCCGACGTCGCGACCTATCAGAAGATCCGCCAGGACCTCGAATACGAGGCGGGGCGCATCAACGGCCGTTATTCGGGCCTCGACTACACGCCGATCCGCTATCTGAATCAGCAGTACGACCGCTGGAAGCTGATGTCGCTGTTTCGCGAGTCGCAGATCGGTTTTGTCACGCCCTTGCATGACGGCATGAACCTGGTCGCGAAGGAATATGTCGCCGCGCAGAATCCGGACGATCCGGGCGTGCTGGTGCTGTCGATTTTCGCCGGCGCGGCGGCGGAGTTGACCGGTGCGCTGCTGGTCAATCCGCACGACGCGATCGGCATGTGCGAAGCCCTGCAGCGCGCGCTGCAAATGCCGCTCGATGCGCGCCAGCGGCGTCACGAGATCAATATGGCGGCGCTGCGCAAGAACGATCTCGGCGTGTGGCGCGATACCTTCCTGAACGATTTGCGCAGCGTGCCCGTGCAGACGCCGGGCAAGGGCGGTGGGCACAAGTGATGGTGCGTTTGAACGGAATGGTTTTATCGAGCGCCTGGCAGCGCGTGTTTGATCGAAAGGCGGGCGCATGTTGAGGACGTTGGCCATCGCGGGGTACCGGTCGCTGCGCGAGTTGATCGTGCCGCTCGGGCAGTTGAATGTCATCACGGGGGCGAACGGCAGCGGCAAATCGAGCGTGTATCGTTCGCTGCGTCTGCTGGCCGAGACGGCGCGCGGCGGGGTGATTACGTCGCTTGCCCGTGAGGGTGGCTTGCAATCCACCTTGTGGGCCGGTCCCGAACGTTTCTCGCGCGCGGTGCTGGCCGGCGAATTGCCCGTCGAGGGCACGCGCCGGAAAGACCCGGTGAGTCTGCGGCTCGGGTTTTCCGGCGATGAGTTCGGCTATGCGATCGATCTTGGGTTGCCGGCGCTCGACGGGGTCACCCGCTTTCCGCTCGACCCCACGATCAAACGCGAGTGCATCTGGAGCGGCCCGGTGTTGCGGCCGTCGGCCTTGCTGGTCGACCGGCACGGCGCGGCGTTGCGCACGCGTGACGAGCAGGGCGAGTGGCAAACCATTCCTCAACCCGTCGCGAGCTTCGACAGCATGATGACGGAGTTCTCCGACCCACGGACCGCTCCCGAGATGATCACGGTGCGCGAGCAGATTCGCTCATGGCGCTTTTACGATCACTTCCGCACCGATGCCGAAGCGGCCGCGCGTCTGCCGCAGATCGGCACGCACACACCGGTGCTCGCCAACGACGGCGCGGATCTCGCGGCGGCCTTGCAAACCATTCGCGAGATCGGCGACCCGGTTGCGCTCGATGCCGCCGTCGACGACGCCTTTCCCGGTTCGCGCCTCGACGTCGTCTCGCAGGACGGCCGCTTCGAAGTATCGATGCAGCAACACGGCCTGCTGCGGCCGCTGAAGGGCGCGGAGCTGTCGGACGGCACCTTGCGTTATCTGCTGCTGGTGGCCGCGCTGCTGACGCCGCGCCCGCCCGCGTTGCTCGTGCTGAACGAACCGGAGACGAGCTTGCATCCGGACCTGCTGCCGGCGCTGGCTCGCCTGATTGCGCGCGCTTCCGCGCATTCCCAGGTGCTGGTGGTGTCGCATGCGGTGCGGCTGATCGCGGCGCTCGAACGGGAAGACGGCAGCCAGTCGATCGTGCTCGAGAAGCACTTCGGCGCGACCCGCATCACGGACGCGGACGATCGCGACCTGCCGGCGTGGAAATGGCCGGCGCGATAGCCGTGGTTAAGCGACTTGGTGAAGGAGCATGGGTAAGTGCGGGAGGTAAGTGACGTAACGGAGCGACGTGCCGAAGCGGATAATAGGCACACCCTCGGATGTAAGCTGAATGTAACAGCGCACAGGAATTGCAAAGCCGACGGTTTTTCGTTCAGCCCTGGTGAATAATGCTGTGATGCGGATGGTGCAGGAGGACGCCCGGCGTTCACTGCATTGATGGAGAAGGACCGGCGCTGTCATCAGCAGCGCCGCTGACGTGCACCGCCATCGGCGCGAGCCGTCAGTTCACGGAGACAAAATATGAAGATTGCGCAGATCGCCCCCTTGACCGAATCGGTGCCGCCGAAGCTATACGGCGGCACGGAGCGCGTCGTGTCCTACATCACCGAGGCGCTCGTCGATCTCGGCCATGACGTGACGCTGTTCGCGAGCGGCGACTCCGTCACGAGCGCGAAGCTGGAACCCGTCTGGCCGCGCGCGCTGCGTCTGGACCCGGGGATCCGCGACCGCATCGCGCCCCACATGCTGTTGATGGAACTGGTGCGCCGCCAGGCCGAGAACTTCGACGTGCTGCACTTTCACCTCGACTACTACTCGTTTTCGGTCTTCAAGCGCCAGGAGACGCCCTTCGTCACGACGATGCACGGCCGCCTCGACTTGCCCGAGCAACAGCCGGTGTTCGACACCTTCAACACCGCGCCGGTGATCTCGATTTCAAATGCGCAGCGTCATCCGTTGCCGCAGGCCAAGTGGCTTACCACCGTCTATCACGGTCTGCCGGAGCAGCTCTACACGCCGCAGCCGGTCGAGCAGAAATACCTCGCGTTTCTCGGCCGTATCTCGCCGGAAAAACGCGTCGATACCGCGATCCGCATTGCCGGGCGCTGCGGGATGCAGATCCGCATTGCCGCGAAAGTGGATGCCGCCGACCGCGAATACTTCGAGCGCGAAATCCGGCCGTTGCTGGATCTGCCGTATGTCGAGTTCATCGGCGAAATCGCGGATAACCAGAAGGCCGAGTTTCTTTCGGGCGCGCATGCGCTGCTGTTCCCGATCGACTGGCCGGAGCCGTTCGGCCTCGTGATGATCGAAGCGATGGCCTGCGGCACGCCGGTGATCGCGTTCAACCGCGGCTCGGTGCCGGAAGTGCTGGACGACGGTGTGACCGGCTTTATCGTCGAGGACGAAATCGGAGCGGTGGCGGCGGTGAATCGCCTGCACAAGATGCCGCGGGCGGGCGTGCGGCAACGCTTCGAAGAGCGTTTCACGTCGCACCGGATGGCCCAGCAGTATGTGGATGCGTATCAGTCGGTGATTCGCGCGCAGAAGCGTTCGCGCTTCAAGGTGATCGACACGTCGGGGAGTTGAGCGGCGTAAGACGGGCTCACGCGGCACAATGAAACAGAACGGCGACGTGCAATGCGCATCGCCGTTTTTTATTGCCGCGGCCCTCAGGACTCGGGAGCGGCCAGGCGCCTAGATCTTCAGGCGCGATACCTTGGTGCCCTGCAGCGAGACATCGGCCATCAGGCCGGCATTGGTCAAGATGAAGACTTCGACCGGCGCGGTCGCCGTGGTCGTGTCGATCGCGCCGTTGGCGCCCATCTTCACCAGCGCGACCGAGGCGTCGCCGCCTGCCGACCAGCCGTCGGCATTGCGGAATGTGTCGAGCGAGTCCTGCGTCATGAACAGGAAGACGATGGCCTTCGATTGCGCGCCCGCCTGCAGGCCGAACGAACCGGAAACCGTGCTGTAGTAGCCCACCGTGCCGCCGCCCACGCGCAGCGCGCCTTCGCCATACTGGCCGCCCACGATGAAGCCCACTTGCAGTACCGACGGAAACACGAGAACGCCGCGCGCCTTGGAAACGAGTTCGCGCGAACCCTTCACGGTCGTGAACAGGCGCGACATGGTGCCGTCGACGCTGGCGTCGATCGACTGCCGTTTGGAGGCATCCGTGGAGGGCGTGCTGGGGTTGCCGCTGTTAGTCGTACAACCGGCGAGTGCAAGGCCCCCGAAAGCGAGCGCAGCGGTAGTCTTCAACATGAAGTTTCGTCTTTGCATCGTTTTTCTCCATCATGGTTCCTGGGCACAACCTCATATGGTGCTGCCGGGTTGCCTTTGAGTTATATCACACGCAAGCGCGCGGGGCGTACTTCGTCGTTTGGCGAAAAGCCTTGTGTGGCGGGGGTTTGCGACCCATCGTAAAGCGCGTCGATGTAATTTTGACCGGTCGCGGGAGAGCGTTGGGAGAAGCTCGGACAGCGCGTTCGAACGGGCTCCCGG
The DNA here is from genome assembly GCF_003368325.1 of Paraburkholderia caffeinilytica. NCBI lineage: Bacteria > Pseudomonadati > Pseudomonadota > Betaproteobacteria > Burkholderiales > Burkholderiaceae > Paraburkholderia > Paraburkholderia caffeinilytica. The sequence continues at coordinate 4,341,876 of NZ_CP031467.1, forward strand.
CGAATTCCGCCGCGCACGGACCGGCGCTTCGGCGGCCGGGCGCAAACCGTATCGTGGACCGTTTTTTACCGATTTTTTCGCGGTCACGGTTCGCGTTGAAATCGAACTGAAAGTGTTGCCTCGACGCAGCACCCGCACGCATCCTCATCCATGGTTTGCCGGACTTTTGACCGGCGGCCGCCGCAGCGCGCGGCGAATCATGCCGATCAATACGCCGATCAGGAACAGCGCGACGGCCGGCACGATCCAGTACCCGACGAACGCGTGCCAGAGGTAAGCCATGAGCGTGGAGCGGCGCACGCTGTATTCGTTGCGGGCGTCCTGCTGACGTGGCGCATTGGCGGCCAGCACATTGGCAGGGCAGCCGGCGGCTTGCGCTTCGTCGGGCTTGCCGTGGCAGCGCGCGGGCGCGCCGGCGGCGCGTTGTGCGTCGGTGAAATTCCAGGTGGTCAGCGCGCGCTCGAGGTCGACGGCGTTATATGCCATTTCCTCCCGGATCTCGCTGACCGCAACGATCGCCACGGGCACGGCCCAGAATATGATGACGACCAGCCACCGCCTCAACCAGCGGTTTTTATGCTTCGATACCATCCTTGCCTCCGAGCGGTGCTGTGCAGCACCAACGACAAGATGGCGGCCCGTCTAATGTTGTGTGTGGGGGTGGGCCGTCTCCGCAGCCATCATAGAAGAAAAACGCCGCGTTCGCGCGGCTGGACTGCGAAGGCGTGGGTCGCGCGAGGGCGGCCGCGGGGCGGATCCGCGGTGACGGAGAACAGGGGGAGGGACAGAAGAAAGACAGTGGCCACGCCGGAAAAAGGCGTGGCCCTGTTCGAGCAATGCGCGGTTAGGCAATCGGCGTGCGGGCCACGCCGATTGCCTCGTGTTCAGTTAGCCGGTGCGGACGACAGGCAGGTCTTCATGAAGGCCTTGCGGTCGTCGCCCTTCTTGCCGGCGGCTTGCGTGTTGCACGCCTTCATCTTGTCCTGCTGGCTCATCGGCGCGGCGGCGGCCGGCTTGGCGGACAGGCAGGTCTTCATGAAGGCCTTGCGGTCGTCGCCTTTCTTGTCGCCGGCCTGCTTGTTACAGTCGGCCATTTTCGTTTGCTGGCTGTTCTGCGCGAACACCGGCGAAACGAGGACAGTACCCAGCACCAGCGCAGCGATAGCGGATTGGATTTTCATGTGACACTCCATCGGTGGTGAAAACGTTTTTTGATCGTTCATGCGCCTGGGCGTCAACGGCGTCCAGGCCCCCTCGGCACGTCCATTACGGCAAATGCTGTCTGCCAGAACGGACAAAAGGGCATTCCGGTTGACAGGCGCTCACGCTGGTTTTCCCCTACGCGGCGGGGATCGCGGCGCTCCGGGAGATAAAACGGTTGAGTAGCGGTCGTGTAAGAATATGTTATGCAATCCGGATTAATTGGTGATGCGCATGGAAATGAATTAGGCCGCCATGATTCCATATGGGCGATCAAATTCCAAACATTCGATTTGCATTGCTGCAGATGCAAATGAATAAGAAATCGGCAGAAAATCCCGTTGACGATCATAGGGGTAATCTTGACTGAATTTCCGGCGCCCATGCGCCGCCGGTCGTCACCGTTACACAAGCCCAAGGAGGCTCGCCATGCACTACCTGTTGATGTATGAACTCGTACCGGACTACCTCGAACGGCGTGGCACGTATCGCTACGCCCATCTGGCGCTCGCCTGGGCGGCATCGGAACGCGGTGAGTTGCAACTGGCCGGAGCCCTGGCCGAGCCTGCGGACACGGCCGTTCTGCTCTTCAAAGGCGATTCTCCCGAAGCCGCCGAAGCCTTTGCCAGAGCCGATCCCTATGTGCTTGCGGGGCTCGTGGCGCGCTGGCGCGTACGCCCGTGGACGACCGTGGTGGGCGAGAGCGCGGCGAACCCGGTCCGCTAGAAGCAGGTCGATCGGCCTGCGCTCGCACGGCCTCGAAGGGAAGGCGAACGGCATGCGCGAGCGCTGCGTTCGCCCCAACCACCATTGCGCCCCGATGGCACTCAGGTGCTGTCGAAACACCGCGCCCCGGCATTTCCCTGTTGGGAAAAATACGTTCAAAACGCATCGAAATGCGTTGTGACTCAAATGTCGATTTCGTAAATGCCATTCGTCTTCGTTGCCGCGCCATTGTGCTGTGCAATAGCGTCTTTCGGTGCCGGAACCGACGATAGTTCTGTTACGGCAATACGAGAAATGACGCAGCAAAAAGGACAAGTTTGTTTCCATCCGTAACACTTGTCTCAAGGATATTCACGCAAACCCTGGTGATGGTATGCTTCGTGCACAAATTCTCCCATGCACGAGTGAGACCACGTTTTGTGCTTCGCAATAGGGACAAACCGCACTAACCCAGTGCGACATTGACCCGCAAACAGAACGTACAAAACATATTTGTGCAACCGCGGGCTGCACACGGATCGTGAAAGTTGAATCCGTGGCCGCCCAAAGCCGCGGCCCGGCCAGGCCGCGTGGAGAAAACCCAATGTTTTTCGATGAGCTAAGCAATGACGAATGGGCGCTGCTGGCAGCGCTTGTCTCTGATGAGCCGGCCGTCCGTCTGAACCGACGCGGCCGGCCCCGCGCCGAACCGCGCATCGTGGCGAATGCCGTTCTGTGGATCCTGACAACTGGCGAACCCTGGTCGAAGCTGCCGGGCCGTTATCCGTCGGGCCCTACATGCCGGCGCCGTTTTGAAGAATGGCAGTTGAACGGCACCCTGCTCGAGATGGTTCGGCTGTTATCGCAAACCGGGCGCACTTTCGCGTACGTCCCGCAACCGGCGCCGCCCGTCGCGGCCAAACCGGCAGCACCGGCAGCAGAAACCCCCAGCGTTCGCGACGAAGGTCTGCGCGGTGTGTCGTGGAAAAGTCCCGAGTCATGGCAGGCGCCCGGCGTGTCGAGCAGCCTGAGCACCTGGCGTTCGGCCGATCCGTTCGCCGATATCACGCGCCAGTTGTCCGGGCTGACGAATCTGCCGCCGGCATCGCGCGCGCCTTCGGCACCTACGGCACGGCCCGCCATGCGCGCCGGTCTGCAGGACATGGAGGAGGTGCGGGCGGTGGACGCGGCAATGCACAGCCTGGATTCGGCCATCATGTCGGCACGCCGCACGCAACAGCTTGAAGATCAGCGTAGCTCGCTGTCGATGAGCCTCGCGCCACGCGGCACACAAGTCGCCGACCGGCGCGGCTATGTGATCTACGTTGCGGCGGAGCAGGTGCCCAACGCCATGTATCGCGCGTGGGCGGAGATCATGAAGGACGGCAAACGCGTCGAGCGTTCCGGCCTCGTCGGCCCGCGCTTTGCCGAGGCTGAGGCGGCGGAGCAACACGCGCTCGAATGGGCGCGGCAGTGGATCGACCGTGAATGCCGCACACAGGCGGCAGCCGAGGCCGCGCCTGCAGTTAATGTGAATGGAGCGGCGGCTGCGGTGGCGCGTCCGTTGCCGGCCATGCGTCATGTGCCGGAGCCGGTCGCGGTGAATCACGGCGGGCCTTTGCACGGTCCCCTCAATGCGTTCCGCGGACCGCTGCGCCGTTATCCCGGCGAACCGGCCGCATCCACGACCGAAAGCAGTGCATCGGATCGTTTTCCGTCGTACCCAGAACTCATCTCCCATGCGGGATGAGCACGGCGGCTAGCACGGCTGTAAGCGCGGCTATAAATGCAGCGGCTGGCACGGCTGTAAATGCGCCAGTTAGCACGACTGCAAGCGCGCCGATCAGCGCAGCAGTACCCCGCGGCCGTCAGGAGCAACTGCCGCAGGTTCCCGCTTTATCCGTTGTGAATCATGAGTGTTGCGACTGGCATTGACTGGCGTTGATGGACTTCGCCAGAACGTTGCATTGGCTCGGATTCGACGATGGTTCAACCGTGGTTCAGCGTGACGCGCCGGCATCCTTCACCGGCGGTCCTGATTGGCGAGCGTCAGCGGCATCCGTCAGTCGCGTGCTTCATTGACGTCCATACGTGTCGTCGAAGCGCACGATATCGTCTTCACCGAGATACGAACCCGACTGCACCTCGATCATTTCGAGCGGCATCTTGCCCGGGTTCTCGAGACGGTGGGTGACGCCCAGCGGAATATAAGCCGATTCGTTTTCGGAGACGATGAAGCGCTCTTCACCCCGTGTGACGAGTGCGGTGCCGCGCACGACGATCCAGTGTTCCGCGCGGTGATGATGCATCTGCAACGAAAGCCGCGCGCCCGGTTTCACGACAATGCGTTTGACCTGGAAGCGCTCGCCGGTGTCGACGGAATCGTAGTTGCCCCACGGGCGATGCACCTTGCGATGGTTGGTCGCTTCGAGTCCGCCATCGTTGCGAATCCGTCCGACGATCTTCTTGACGTCCTGCACGCGCGATTTGTCGGCGACCAGAATCGCATCGGCCGTTTCGACCACCACGAGATCCTGCGTGCCGACGCAGGCGATCAGGCGTCCTTCCGAATGCGCGAAGGTCGAGCTTGCTCCTTCGAACATCACGCGGCCGCGGCCCACGTTCCGATCGGCGTCTTTCTCCGAGATGTCCCAGATCGCGTCCCACGAACCCACGTCCGACCACCCCGCTTGCAACGGCACGACCACGCCGGATGCGGCAGTCTGATCGTTGCCGAGCTTCTCCATCACCGCGTAGTCGATCGAATTGGACGGCGAGGCGCTGAACGCATCGCGTTGCAGGCGGAAGAAATCGCCGTCCGCCTTGCCGCTTGCGAAGGCGACTTCGCAGGCTTCATAAATCGCCGGCTGGAAATGGCGGATCGCCTTGAGCCAGGTCGACGCGCGCATGATGAAAATGCCGCTGTTCCACCAGTATTCCTGCGATTCGATATAACGCTGCGCCAGTTCCAGATGCGGTTTTTCGACGAAGCGATCGAGCTTGTGCGCGCCGATCCGGGCGGCCGTATCGGCGTCCGTTGCGCGCGCGTCATTAGGCATGCCAAGCGCCGCGCCGATGCGAATGTAGCCGTAACCCGTTTCCGCGCGCGTCGGCACGATGCCCATCGTCACGATATGACCCGCTGCCGCATGGTGCACGCCGGCGACCACCGCCGCTTGAAAACCGTCGCTGTCGGTCACCGCGTGATCGGCGGGCATCACGACCATGATGCCGTCCCCGTCCTGCGCGGCGATCGAAAGGGCGGCCACCGTCAGCGCCGGCGCCGTATCGCGTCCGGCAGGTTCGAGAATCAGCCGGGTCGGCTTGCCGCTCGTGCGCAATTGCTCGGCCGTGGTGAAGCGCTGTTCTTCGTTGGCCACCACGACGAGTTGCTCGGCGAGCGGATGACCGGCTTCGAGCCCGTCGAGCCGGCGGGTGGTCGATTGCAGCAGCGAGTCGTCGCCGAGCAGGCCAATCAGTTGTTTCGGATGCTGCTCGCGCGACATCGGCCACAACCGTGTGCCTGAGCCGCCCGCCAGAATCACGGGGTGAACCTTGAGCTTGACGTTAAGGGGCATAGCTTGCGTGGACCGGGTGTCGGCGGGCGTGGCCGTAACCGGAGCTGTCATGATGGACTCCTCGAGGCTGGGTGAATGCGTCGAGTTTTATCACGAAGTACGGAATCAATAAAAGCGTGTTAAATGGAAACTATATAAATCGTCTAATAAAATTATCCGCTCCGTGAAGAAAAAATGTCCAAACGATTTTTTAAAAAGAAAAATTAACCGAAAAAAATCGAGGGTCATTTTTTTATCTGCCGGCATGCGACAGAATGAGGGCGAAAGCCGAGGCGTAAGCTTCGTAGGAAAACGGCAGGATTTGCCCGATTCGGCCTCCAGAAAGGCGCTGAATGAGATTGCCAAACGCCGATTCGGTAACAATTGCCGAACAAAATTCAGAAAAAATACCGAAACTTTGACCGATACATTTTGAGATATTTTGCTGTCTTGCAGTCCGAATTTTAATATCGCTTTATCTATACCTGTACAAGGGTATTCACTCATTCAGACACCTGCTCCCCGAATCGTCCGTTCAGGAATTTTTTTAATCTGAAGGGCGGCGGGGCAATTAACACCGGTTCAATCAGTTTCGCGTCGCGCATTGATTCGCAGACGCGAATACCGGCGTTGCGCCTCCGGCGGCAGGACGTGATGAGCGTGACGGGAATTCAACCAACCAACGGATGGCACTTGACTGACGAACTGAGGGGCAGCACATGCTGAGCGTTCTATCGAGAATCATCGACATCGCGATGGTCGCGCTCGGCGCGGCCATCGCGACGGCCGTGCACAGCGGGAAATTGGCGTGGCTTGACGACGTCCAAAGCGTGTCGCTCGCGTTCGACTGCCTGCTCGTGGTGGTGTTCTTCCCCGCGCTTGGGATCTATCAGTCGTGGCGCGGCAAGCCGCTGTACGACCTGCTGTGCCGCGTCGCGGGCGGCTGGGTCATGGTGGAGATCACCGGCATCCTGATCAGCTTCAGCCTGCACCGTTCGGACAGCCTGTCGCGTTTGTGGCTTTTCTACTGGGCGATCGCCACGATCGTGCTGCTGATCGTCACCAAGGTGATCGTCTATTCGATCCTGCGCGGACTGCGCCGCGAAGGGTTCAATCAGCGCGCGGTGGCGATCGTCGGCGGCGCACCGTATGGCCGCTTTCTGATCGAACAGATGCGTGGCCGTCCGGAAGCGGGTTTTAGTCCCGTCGTGGTGTTCGACGAGGAGGGCACGATCAACCCTTATGAAGACCCGGATGCGAGCGACGCGATCGAAGGCGTGCCGGTCGAGCGCGATTACGCGCGGATGCTTCAACTGGTGCGCCAGCGCGCGATTCGCGAACTGTGGCTCGCGCTGCCGATCTCGAAGGAGAAGGCGATCCATCGCTTCGTGATGGACCTCAAGCATGACTTCGTGAACATCCGTTTCATTCCGGATGTGCGCAGCCTCACGCTCTTCAATCAGCCGATGGTCGATCTGCTCGGCGTGCCGGCGATCAACCTGGCCGCCTCGCCGATCACCGATCTGCGCGTGCTGCCCAAGCGGGTCTTCGACCGGCTGTTCGCATTGGGGGCCTTGACCGCGCTGGCGCCGGTGATGCTGGTGATCGCGGTGATGGTGAAGCTGAGCTCGCCGGGTCCGGTGTTCTTCCGCCAGAAGCGCAAGGGCATCGACGGCAACCAGTTCGAGATCTACAAGTTTCGCTCGATGAAGATGCACAAGGAAGAGGCCGGCAAGATCACTCAGGCCACGCGGCGCGATCCACGCATCACCGCGGTCGGCGCGTTCCTGCGGCGCACCAGCCTCGACGAATTGCCGCAATTCATCAACGTGCTGCGCGGCGAGATGTCGGTAGTGGGGCCGCGCCCTCACGCGCTCGAACACGACGACATCTACAAGGACCTGGTGAAGGGCTACATGCACCGTTACCGGATCAAGCCGGGCATCACCGGGTGGGCGCAGATCAACGGCTATCGCGGCGAGACCGATCGCATCGAAAAGATGATGGGCCGCGTCAAGCTGGATCTGTACTACATGCAGCACTGGACCTTCTGGCTCGACATCAAGATCGTCGTGCTGACGTTGTGGAAGGGCTTTGTGGGCAGCAACGCATATTGAGCAGCAGCCGCGCGACACGCGGCCGCTCTTCCGAATCAACTCCATTTTCCGAGGTGTAATACATGAACCTGACGATCATCGGTAGTGGCTACGTAGGCCTCGTAACAGGCGCATGTCTCGCCGACATCGGCCACGACGTGTTCTGTCTCGACGTCGATCAGCGCAAGATCGACGTGCTCAACAACGGCGGCGTGCCGATCCATGAACCGGGTCTGCAGGAGATCATCGCGCGCAATCGCCGTGCCGGCCGCCTGAAGTTCTCGACCGACGTCGAGGCCGCGGTCGCGCACGGCGACATCCAGTTCATCGCGGTCGGCACGCCCTCCGACGAAGACGGTTCCGCCGACCTGCAATACGTGCTCGCCGCCGCGCGCAATATCGGCCGCCATATGACGGGCTTCAAGGTGATCGTCGACAAATCGACGGTGCCGGTCGGCACGGCTTCGCGCGTGCGCGACGTGATCGCCGAGGAACTGGCCACGCGCCACGCGAGCCACATGTTCTCCGTGGTGTCGAATCCGGAGTTCCTGAAGGAAGGCGCGGCCGTGGAAGACTTCACGCGTCCCGACCGCATCGTGCTCGGCTGCGATGAGGACGTACCCGGCGAGAAGGCCCGCGAGCTGATGAAGCGCCTCTATGCGCCGTTCAACCGCAATCGCGAGCGCACGCTGTACATGGACGTGCGTTCGGCCGAGTTCACCAAGTACGCAGCCAACGCGATGCTCGCCACGCGTATCTCGTACATGAACGAGCTCGCGAATCTGGCCGACCGCGTCGGTGCGGATATCGAAGCGGTGCGCCGCGGCATCGGTTCCGATCCGCGCATCGGCTACGACTTCCTGTATGCCGGTTGCGGCTACGGCGGCTCGTGCTTCCCGAAAGACGTGCAGGCGCTGATTCGCACGGCGGCCGACCACAAGGCCAATCTGCGCATTCTCGAAGCGGTGGAAGCCGTCAACGACACGCAGAAAAAGATCCTCGCGCAGAAGATCGTCGATCGCCTCGGCGAAGACCTTTCGGATCGCACCTTCGGCGTGTGGGGCCTCGCGTTCAAGCCGAACACCGACGACATGCGCGAAGCGCCGAGCCGTCCGCTGATCGCCGAACTGCTGCGCCGCGGCGCGCGCGTGAAGGCCTACGACCCTGTCGCGATCGACGAATCGAAGCGCGTGTTCGCGCTCGATCTGAAGGACGTGCCGCAACAGCATGCACGTCTGTCGTTCGTGAACGAGGAAATGGAAGCGGCCGAGGGCGCCGATGCCCTGGTGATCCTCACCGAATGGAAGGTCTTCAAGAGTCCGGACTTCGGTTCGCTCAAGGAGAGCCTGACCACGCCGCTGATTTTCGACGGACGCAATCTGTACGAGCCGGACGCGCTGCTCGAACTCGGGATCGAGTATCACGCGATCGGCCGTCAGCACGCGCTGCGCAATGCACCGGCGAAGGTCGGCGCGAACGGCCTGCCGGTCACGGCAGACGCGGTCGATACGGTCGATACGGTCGAGGCCGGCCAGTAAATTGGCCAGTAAGCCGCCGCGCCGCCACGCCTCATTCAGGAGCCCGCCATGTTCGCCAACGTTCTGATCGTCTGCCACGCCAACGTGTGCCGTTCGCCCGCCGCCGAGATGCTGTTCAAGGCCCGGCAGCACGCGCCGTCGCGGCCCTCGTCAGCGCCGATCGCGTTTCATTCGGCGGGTCTGCGCGCCACCAACGGCCACGCCATGGACCCGGTGATGCGGCGCCTGCTCGCCGAGCAGGGCGTCGCCTCCGGCATCCACTATTCGCGGCGGCTCGACCGCCGGCTCGTGCGCGCAGCCGACCTGGTGCTCGTCAGCGAGCGCGCGCAGGTGAGCGCGGTCGAAGCGCTCGATCCGGCCTCGCGCGGCAAGGTCTATCCGCTCGGCAAGTGGGAAGCCGACTCCGACGTCGCCGATCCGCACGGCGGCAGGGAGGCCGATTATAGGGAGAGTCTCGTGCTCATCGAACACCTGGTCATGGGATGGCTGAAGAAAATATGCTGATGAAACAACGCACTGCACACACATTCGCGAACATCGATTCGACGGGCTTCAAATCGACGGGTCTTAAATCGAAATTCGCCGCCACGCTTTTGCTGACGTCCTTTCTGTCGGCCTGCGCTACCGCACCTGGCAATTACCTCGATACGTCCCGTCTGAAAGACGACGGCCAGCACCAGGGGCAGCAAGCCAACGAAACCTATCCGGTTCATCTGATCGACGGCCCGCTGGTTGCCGCGCAAGCGCAGGCGCAAGCCAGCGCCGCGCAGCAGGCGTTGCCGGCCTCGCACTTCACCGACCCGTCGCAGTACGTGTACCGGCTCGCGCCGCAGGACATTCTCGGCATCACCGTGTGGGACCACCCTGAATTGACCACCCCGCAGGGCAGCACGCTGTCGTCGGGCGGCAACACCACGCAGAGCGTCGCAGGCGCCTTGCAGCAGCCGTACACGGCCGCGCTGCCGGGCCAGGCCGATCCCTACGGTCAGACGATTGCCCCGGACGGCACGATCTTTTTCCCGTTCGTCGGCCGTATCAAGGCCGCGGGCAAGACGGTGGGCGAGGTGCGCGATCAGTTGAGCACCGGCCTCGTGCGCTACATCCGCAATCCGCAGGTCGACGTGCGCGTGCTGTCGTACCGCGGCCAGAAAGTGCAGGTGACCGGCGACGTCAAGACGCCGGGCCCGCTCGCCATCAGCGACGTGCCGCTCACGCTGGTCGACGCGATCACGCGCTCGGGCGGCACCAACACCGACGCCGACATTCAGCGTGTGCGCCTCACGCGCAACAACAAGCTGTATGTGCTCGACGCCAACCGCATGCTCGACCAGGGCGACACCACGCAGAACGTCATGCTGCAAAACGGCGACGTGATCAACATCCCGGATCGCAGCGACAGCCGCATCTTCGTGATGGGCGAAGTGAAATCGCCGATCCAGTTGCCGATGGTGAAGGGCCGCCTGACGATCGCCGACGCGCTCACCCAGGCGGGCGGCATTCTCGACACGGACGCCAATCCGCGCCAGATCTTCGTGATGCGCGGCATGCGCGAGCATCCGACCACGCCGGACGTGTACCGCCTCGACATGACGCAGCCCGACGCGATCATGCTGTCGTCCCAGTTCCAGTTGCAGCCGATGGACGTCGTGTATGTGGGCACCGCCGCTTCGACCACGTTCAACCGTGTGTTGCAGCAAGTTCTGCCGACCGTCCAGACGCTGTTCTATCTGAAGCAGTTGACGAAATAGCCGTCTGAGCCGTCGACAGGCCCGCGCCGCTCTCAAAGGGCGCGGGACCGAAGCAAACGCCAGGGCAAGCGCGCAAGCACATGCCAGGGCACACGCTGAAGCCCACGCCGAAGCAACCGAAACGGGATCGAATTGTGAGCACTCAAATCTCTCCACACATGGCCGGTCCGATCAAGACCGAAGAAGAGGACGTCGTCCTCGGGCAACTGGTGCAGGTGATCCTCGACGACATCTGGTGGCTGATCGCGATCGCCGCGGTGATCGTCGGGCTGGCAGCCGCGTACTGCTTCCTCGCCAAGCCGATCTATTCGGCCGATGCGCACGTGCGGGTCGAGCAGTCCGACAACACCTCGCAGGCGCTCACGCAGACGCAGACGGGCGCGGCGATCACCACCGGCTCGACTTCGCTGCCGACCGACGCCGAAATCGAAATCATCAAGAGCCGCGGCGTCGTGGGTCCGGTGGTCCAGCAACTGAAGCTGAACTTCAGTGTCGTGCCGAAGACGATTCCGCTGCTCGGCAGCATCGCCGCGCGCATGGCGAGCCCGGGGCAACCGGCGCCGCCGTGGCTGGGTTTGTCGTCGTACGCATGGGGCGGTGAAGATGCCGAGGTCGATTCGATCGACGTGGTGCCGGCGCTCGAAGGCGCGAAGCTGACGATGAAGGTGTTCGACGAGCAGCACTACGAACTCTACGCAGAGAACGGCTCGCTGCTGCTGCGCGGCCAGGTCGGTCAGCAGGAGCAGGGCGGCGGCGTGACGATCCTCGTCAGCAAGCTGGTGGCCCGTCCGGGTGAAGAGTTCACGGTGACGCGCTTTAACGACCTCGACGCGATCACCGCGTTCCAGTCGGCGATCACCGTACAGGAGCAGGGCAAGCAGACCGGCGTGATCCAGATCTCGCTGGAAGACAAGAGTCCGGAGCACGCCGCGCTGGTGGCCAATGCGCTCGCGCAGTCGTATGTGCGCCAGCACGTGTCGAACAAGCAGGTCGACGCGAGCAAGATGCTCGATTTCCTGAAGAGCGAAGAGCCGCGCCTGAAGTCCGATCTCGAACGCGCCGAGGCCGCGTTGACCGCTTACCAGCGTCAATCCGGCTCGATCAATGCGAGCGACGAAGCCAAGGTCTACCTCGAAGGCAGCGTGCAGTACGAACAGCAGATCGCCGGCTTGCGTCTGCAGATGGCGCAACTGACCGAGCGTTACGGCGACGACCATCCGATGCTCGTGACCGCGCGCCGGCAGATGGCCGAACTGGAGGCGCAACGCGCCAAATACGCTGATCGCTTCCGCGATCTGCCGGCCACCGAAGTGAAGGCCGTGCAGCTGCAACGCGACGCGAAGGTGGCGGAAGACATCTACGTGCTGCTGCTCAATCGCGTGCAGGAGTTGTCGGTGCAGAAGGCCGGTACCGGCGGCAACGTGCATATCGTCGACCAGGCCATGCGCCCGGGCGTGCCGGTCAAGCCGAAGAAGGTGCTGATCCTCTCGGCCGCGGTGATTCTGGGCCTGATCTGCGGCACCGGTTTCGTGTTCCTGCGCCGCAATATGTTCAAGGGGATCGACGACCCCGACCATATCGAGCGCGCGTTCCATCTGCCCGTGTACGGTCTCGTGCCCCTGAGCGCCGAGCAGGCGGTGCTCGAAAGCAGCTTCCAGCGCGGCGGCGAACGCCTGCGCTCGGTACTGGCGAATGCGCGGCCGAAGGACGTCACGATCGAAAGCCTGCGCAGCCTGCGCACGTCCATGCAGTTCACGATGCTGGACGCGAAGAACCGCATTGTCATGCTGACCGGTCCGATGTCCGGCGTCGGCAAGAGCTTCCTGACCGTCAATCTGGCGGTGCTGCTGGCGAACTCGGGCAAACGCGTGCTGATGATCGACGGCGACATGCGTCGCGGCGTGCTCGAACGTTACATGGGCGGTGCACAGGACAACGGTCTGTCGGAATTGCTGAGCGGGCAGATCTCGCTCGAGGAAGCGATCCGCCCGTCGAACGTGGAAGGCTTGAGCTTCATCTCGTGCGGCCGGCGTCCGCCGAATCCGTCGGAGCTGCTGATGTCGCCGCGTCTTCCGCAGTATCTGGACGGCCTCGCCAAGCGCTACGACGTGATTCTCATCGACACGCCGCCGGTGCTGGCCGTGACCGATGCATCGATCATCGGCGCCTATGCCGGGTCGACTTTCTTCGTGATCCGCTCGGGCGAGCACAACGAAGGCGAAATCGCGGAAGCGCTGAAGCGCCTGCGCGCAGCCGGCGTGCATGTGCAGGGCGGCATCTTCAACGGGATGCCGGCGCGTGCGCGCGGCGGTTACGCCCGTGGCTATGCCGCGGTCGAGGAATATTTGAGCACCTGAATCTGAGTACCTGGGCGCCTGGGCGCAGAGCCAGCTGGCTGAGCCCGGTGTTCCGATTCAGCCGCGAACACGATTACAAAGGACATCACGATGAAAGTGACGGTACTGGTTCCGACTTACCGCCGCCCGGCCGACCTGGCGCGCTGCCTCGCGGCGCTGCAACGGCAGTCGCGCGCGCCGGACGAAGTGGTGGTGGTCGCGCGCGCCGACGACGAAGCGACCCATGCCTGCCTGCGCGACCCGGCGGTGCCGGGCGGGTTGTCGTTGTCCGTCGCGCTGGTGGACGTGCCCGGCCAGGTCGCGGCCCTGAATCGCGGACTGGATGCCGCCAACGGCGACGTGATCGCGATCACCGACGACGACGCCGCGCCGCACGTCGACTGGGTCGAGCGCATTGCCGCCGCGTTCGAAAGCGACGCGCGCCTGGGTGCGCTGGGCGGCCGCGACTGGGTGCATGAAAAAGGCCGCGTGCTCGACGGCCAGCGGCCGCTGGTCGGCAAGGTCACGGCGCACGGCAAGATCATCGGCAATCATCACCTGGGTGTGGGCGGTGCGCGCGAAGTCGACATCCTGAAGGGCGCCAACATGAGCTACCGGCGCGACGCGATTCGCACGATCCGTTTCGATCAGCGCCTGCGCGGCGCGGGCGCTCAGGTTCACAACGACATGGCCTTCAGCCTCGCCGTGAAGAACGCCGGCTGGAAGCTGACGTACGACCCGCGCGTGGCCGTCGACCATTTCCCGGCCGAACGTTTCGACGACGACCGGCGCGACGCGCAAACCATGGCGGCGTTGCGCAATGCCGCCTTCAACTTCCATCTGATCCTGCGCGATCAATTGCCGCCGCTGCGCCGCGAAACCGCGTGGTGGTGGTGGACGCTGGTGGGCACGCGCGTCTACCCGGGCCTCACGCATGCCGCGCTCGCACTGGTTTCGAAACAGGCGAGCCTGAGGCTGTCGCGCTGGCGCGCGGTGCGCACCGGCGCGCACGAGGCGCGCCGCGCGCTGTCCCGGACTGCGTGACCGCCGCGAGATTCCGCGTGCCCCAATCGTCCTGCACGTTCGTGCATCGGCACCGGCGCCTGTCCGCGCAGGCCGATGCCCCTTTCCACCGGCAGAGCGGAGTGTCTGCATGAGTACGAAAGTTCACGTTCATCTGTTTTACGGCGCCGACCCGCGCTTTTACCGGCCGGGTGACAACATCGGCTGCCTGTACGGCTATCACCATGCCGAATCCGACGCGTTCAGGCTGACCTATTCGCAGGACGCGCGCGAAAGCAAACCGGTGCGTTTGCTGCGCCGCGCGCTGAAGGCGGCGCTCGGGTTCGACTTCATCCATACGTGGCGCAATCGCGACGAGATGCTGCGCTCGGACGTGATCTGGACGCATACCGAGCAGGAATGGCTATCCGCCGCTCTGATGCTGCTGCTGAGCGGCCGCAAGGCGGGCGCTAATGCCAGCCCCTTGCTGTTGGCGCAAAGCGTGTGGCTGCTCGATAAATGGCCTTCCTATGGGATTCTGCGCAGCTGGCTGTATCGCAAGCTGATGACGCGCGCCGACCAGCTGACTACGCTCGCCACTGAAAACGCCGAACTGTGCCAGCGCTATTTCAAGCGCGACGCGAAACCGCTCCTGTATGGCCTGAACACGCAGGACTTTCCCGTGAAGGCGCCCACGGAGTGGCAGCCGCACACGCCGATCCGTATCGCCGCCATCGGCAACGATCGCGACCGCGACTGGGAGACGCTCATCAAGGCGTTCGGCAACGATGCGCGCTACACGGTCAAGCTCGCGACACGCCGGCGGATTCCCGCTTCGCTGCGCGCGCCGAACGTCGAGATCGCGTTGTTCTCCGGCATCAGGAAGCAGCACGAACTTTACGACTGGGCCGACGTGATCGTCGTGCCGCTGCGGCCGAATTCGCACGCCTCGGGCATCACCGTGATGCTGGAAGCGGCGGCGGTCGGCAAGCCGATGGTGGTCACCAACGTCGGCGCGTTGCAGGATTATTTTCCGGCGGGCGAGGCGGCGTATATCCCGCCGTTCAACCCACAGGCGTTGCGCGAGGCGGTGGACCAGCTCGCCGCCTCGCCCGCGGACGCGTTGCGCCAGGCACAGGCCGCGGCGGCCGGCTTGCTGTCGCGCGATCTGACCACGCGGAACTATGCGATGCAGCACGTGAGAATTACGCAGGAGATGCTGCGGGCGCGCGTTGCGTCGCGCGGACGCGTGACGGCCGGTGCTGCCGATGCCGACACAGTGGCAACGGTGCCGCGTGCCGCCGTGAACCAACCGGCGCGCGTTCGCGCGGGCAGCCACGCGCAAGGCCAACGCCCTGGCCCGCGCGAATCACGCGGAGGTCTCTAAACGATGTCGACGATTGCGCGAGGCGGCGATAACGCGGAGCGGGTCCTGTCCGGCGCCCGCAAGGAGTGGCTGCCGGAGGCCTTGCTGTGGCTGATCACCGTGATGTTGATCATCGCGCATCAGGGCACGGTGCTTACGCTCGGTTTTCCTGTGCTCGCGATCCTGACGGGCCTGTGGCTTTACTTCAAGAGCCCGGCGCGTTACATCGGCTTCATGTGGTGGCTGTGGTTCCTGAGCCCGGAAGTGCGGCGTCTCGCCGACTGGTCCAAAGGCTCGTTCACGCCGACCAGCCTGATCCAGGTCGCGCCGCTAGCGGTGACGATGATCAGCGCGTTTTCCCTGCTGCGTTACTACAAGGTGCTGTCGCAGCGGCGCGGCTTGCCGGTGCTGCTGATTCTGATGGGACTCGCCTATGCGTTCATGATCGGCGTGATGTCGAGCGGGCCGCTCGCCGCGACCTATGACCTTGCGAACTGGCTCTATCCGATCCTGATCGGCTTTCACATCATGGCGCACACGCGTCAGTACCCGAAGTATCGCGACACCATCGTCAGCACCTTTATCTGGGGCATGCTCGCGATGGGCGGCTATGGCCTGATCCAGTTCTTCATCATGCCGCCGTGGGACGCGCTGTGGATGCTCGGCTCGCAGATGAATTCGCAAGGCGACCCCGTGCCGATGGGCGTGCGCGTGTTCAGCACGATGAACTCGTCCGGACCGTTCGCGTTCGCCATGATGGGCGCGATGGTCTACGTGATGGCGGCGAAGCACCGCGTGCGGTGGGTCGCGGCGGCGCTGGGCTTCTTTTCGTTCGCGCTGAGCCTCGTGCGTTCGACGTGGGGCGGCTGGGTGATCGCGCTCCTGATCCAGTTGGTCAAGGCGAACAACAAGGTGCGCGTGCGGATCGTGGCGAGCGCGGTGCTGCTTGCCGGTCTTTGCGTGCCGCTGCTCACGGTCGGCCCCGTCGCCGAGCGGATGCAGGCCCGCCTGAACACGCTCGTCAACCTGAGCGACGACCAGAGCTACGCCGCGCGTAACGAGTTCTACGCGACCTTCGCGAAGACGGCGTTTACCGACGTCTCCGGAGAAGGCATGGGCGCGACCGGCACCTCGACCAAGCTCTCGAACGACGGCGGCCAGCTCGGCCAGTACGGCAACTTCGACAGCGGTGTGATGAACATCCCATTCGTGCTCGGCTGGCCCGGCACCTTGCTCTACATGTCCGGCATCGTGTGGCTGGTGGTGCGGGCGGCGCTCGCGTCGTTCAAGCTGCGCAACGACAAATTCGTTTCCGCCTGCCTGAGCCTCAGTCTCGCGACCTTCGCGATGCTGGTGTTCACCAATTCGCTGGTCGGCACCGGCGGGCTGCTGCTTTTCATGAGTGTTTTTTCGATCCTATCCGCGGTGCACTACGAAAAGATGAACCGCAGACGCACGCTATTTTTCCACGGAGGCACTGATTGAGAGTCGCCATTGTCACGCACGTCGTGCGCCATAACGACGGCCAGGGGCGCGTCAACCACGAGATCGCGCGCGCCGCCCTCGAGGAAAACATCGGCGTGACGCTGGTCGCGTCGCACGTTGCGCCGGACCTGCTCGCGCATCCGAACGTCCGCTGGGCGCCGGTGAAGATCGGCCGCTGGTGGCCCACCAATCTGCTGCGCCAACAGGTGTTCGCGTTCAAAAGCGCGCTATGGCTGCGCGCGCATCGCCGCGAATTCGACGTGCTGCACGTGAACGGCTTCATCACGTGGATGCCCGCCGACGTCAACACCTCGCACTTCGTGCATAGCGGCTGGTTCGGCAGCAAATACTACCCGTTCGGGTTCACGAAGGGCGTGTGGTCCGCGTATCAGTCGGTTTATACGCGCTGTAACGCATTGCTCGAACGCTGGGCTTACCGGCGCTCGAAGGTGATTACGGCGGTGTCGCAAAAGGTCGCCGACGAAATTCGCGCGATCGGGTTGACGCCTCATAACCGGGTCGACGTGATTTACAACGGCGTCGATACGCAAGGCTTCGCGGCCGCCACCGGCGACCGCGCGAAATTCGGCTTGCCGGCGGACGCGTTCCTGCTGCTGTTCGTCGGCGACCTGCGCACGCCGCGCAAGAACCTCGGCACGGTGCTGCAGGCGCTCAAGCATTTGCCCGAGCACGTGCAGATCGCGGTGGCCGGGTTCCTGCCGGGCAGCCCGTATCCGGACGAGGCGAAGGCGCTCGGCATTGCGCATCGCGTGCATTTTCTTGGGCTGGTCAAGGAAATGCCGGTGCTGATGCATTCGGTCGATGCGTTCGTGTTTCCGTCGCGCTACGAAGCGATGAGCTTGTCGCTGCTCGAAGCGATGGCCGCAGGCCTGCCGGTGGTCACGGCGCGCACGGCGGGCGGTGCTGAAATCATCACGCCGGAGTGCGGCATCGTGCTCGACGACCCGGACGATCCCAAGGCATTGGCGGGCGCCGTCGCGCGTCTTGCGGAAAACGACGACGCGCGCCGCGCGATGGGCGCCGCCGCCAACGAACTCGCAACCGGCTTCGGCTGGGCGCGGATGGCCGCGCAATACATCGCGCTGTACCGGCAACTGGCGGGACAGCAGAAGGACCGCCGGCGCAGCGAAGCCGAAGCCGCGGTGGTCGCCAAGACCGATGCGCTGACGCTGAACACGCTGGCCGGACAGAAGGGCGCGGAATGATCCACTACAACGCACACAACGCACACAACGCACACAACGCACACAACGCACACAACGCACACAACGCACACAACGCACACAACGCACACAACGCACAGGGGCAACAATCATGACGACGAGTTCAATCAAATCGCTGCAGATCGGGATGCACTGGTTTCCCGAGCGCGCGGGCGGCCTCGACCGCATGTACTACTCGCTGGTCGGCGCGCTGCCGGGCGCGGGCGTCGCCGTGCGCGGCGTGGTAGCCGGCTCGCCGAAAGTGGCTGCGGACACCGGTGGCGCGATCAACGGCTTCGGCTCCGCCGCGCAATCGCTGCCGCTGCGCCTGATGGCGGCACGCCGCGCGCTGCGCCATGAGATCAGCACCTCGCGTCCCGACGTGATTTCATCGCACTTCGCGCTGTACACGTTTCCGGGTCTCGACGTGACGCGCGGCATTCCGCAGGTCTCGCATTTTCAGGGACCATGGGCCGACGAGAGTCACGTGGAAGGCGCCGATTCGCTCGGCCAGCGCGCCAAGCGCTATCTGGAACAATCGGTGTATGCACGCTCGTCGCGCCTGATCGTGTTGTCGGAGGCGTTCGGCAAGATTCTGACGTCGCGCTATCGCATCGCCCCGGACCGCGTGCGCGTGGTGCCGGGCTGCGTGGATGTCGAGCAGTTCAATCTGCCGATCACGCCGGCCGAAGCGCGTCTGAAGCTGCAACTGCCGCAAGACCGGCCGATCGTGCTGGCCGTGCGGCGTCTGGTGCGCCGCATGGGCCTCGAAGATCTGATCGATGCGGTGAAGTTGCTCAAGCGCACGGAGCCCGATGTGCTGCTGCTGATCGCGGGCAAGGGGCGGCTCGAAGGCGAGTTGCAGGCGCGTATCGCCGAGGCGGGCCTCGAGAACAACGTGAAGCTGCTGGGCTTCGTGCCCGACCAGCATCTGGCTGCGCTGTACCGGGCGGCGAATATCAGCGTGGTGCCGACGGTGGCGCTGGAAGGCTTCGGGCTGATTACCGTCGAATCGCTGGCGTCCGGCACACCGGTGCTGGTGACGCCGGTGGGCGGCCTGCCTGAAGCGGTGGCGGGTTTGTCGCCGGATCTGGTGTTGCCGGCGACGGGCGCGAAGGCGATTGCGGACGGTCTCGCAGGCGCGTTGAACGGTTCACTGAAGTTGCCGGATGCCGAGGCTTGCCGCCGCTATGCGCGCGAGAACTTCGACAATTCGGTGATCGCGAAGCGGGTGGCGTCGGTGTATAGCGAGGCGATTGGGGCGGGCGGGGTGCATTGAAGGCTTCCTGACGCAATAGAAAAAAGGCCTGAATCATTACGTTCAGGCCTTTTTTTACGCGGTTTTTTTACGGCCGCGCGAGCAGCCGCCACTCAGGATCAGAACGTCTCGTGATGCTCGTTCCGGCCAAGGTCCGCATGAACCATCATGTGGCACAGCTGTTCAAGCGTGGTCTCCGGCTTCCAGCCGAGCTTCTCGTGGGCCCTGTCCGCGCAGCCGATCAGCAGGTCCACTTCCGCCGGGCGATAGAACTTCGGGTTCACGCGCACCAGCGTCTTGCCGGTTGCCACGTCGATGCCGGTCTCGCGCTCTTCCTTGCCTGACCATTCGATCTGATAGCCCGCCGCGGCGAAGGCCATGCGCACGAAGTCGCGGACCGTCTCGGTGCGGCCGGTGGCGAGCACGAAGGTATCGGGTTCGTCGGCTTGCAGCATGCGCCACATGCCTTCCACGTATTCGAGCGCGAAGCCCCAGTCGCGCTTGGCGCTCAGGTTGCCGAGCTCCAGCACGTCCTGTTTGCCGAGCTTGATCTTCGCGACGGTGTCGGTGATCTTGCGCGTGACGAATTCGCGGCCACGTAGCGGCGATTCGTGATTGAACAGAATTCCGCTGCTGGCAAACAGGTTGTACGACTCGCGGTAGTTGATGGTCGACCAGTGCGCGAACAGCTTGGCCACGCCATACGGGCTGCGCGGATAGAAGGGCGTGTCCTCGCGTTGCGGCACCGCCTGCACGAGACCGAACATTTCCGACGTCGAGGCCTGGTAGTAGCGGGTCTTCGGATCCAGAATGCGAATGCCCTCGAGCAGATTCAGCGCGCCGATGCCGGTCACTTCGGCGGTCGTCACGGGCTGATCGAACGAGACGCCCACGAAGCTCTGCGCGGCGAGGTTGTACAGTTCGTCGGCCTGCGCGCCTTCGAGCAGGCGCAGCGTCGAGCCCAGATCGGTCAGATCGTGTTCGACCAGACGCAGATTCGGATGGTCGAGCACGCCGAGCTCACGAATGCGCCAGAAGTTGACCGAGCTCGTGCGCCGGTAGGTGCCCGTCACGTGGTAGCCCTTGTCGAGCAGCAGTTTGGTCAGATAGGCGCCGTCCTGTCCGGATACGCCGGTGATGATCGCTTTGCGTGGTTGGCTCATAGCTTGCCTTCGATATTGGAAAAAGAAAAAGAGAAGTGCACCTGAAAAGAAGCGTCAAAGCGCGCCGTCCAGCAGCCGCCGCACCAGCGGATCGACGACCTGAAAATCCTGTTCCGCCTTGAGCCGGTACAAAGCCGGCTTGGGGTGCGCGCCGTCGGACATCAGCGTCTTCCAGTCCGGCAGATTGCTGACGTACGCGAACTGATCGACGAGCGGCACCTGCTGTTCGGCGGCCACGCGGCGCGTCATCGCGACCATCGCGGCGAGCCGCGCGTTCAGGCGGTTGTCGGGCATCGGGTTCGAGGTCTGCAGAACCGGTTCCTTGCCGAGCGCGCGGGCCGTTTTCACGAGGGTGGTTTCGGCCGCGTAAAACTGCTCGGGCGTCTGGTTCTGCATCACTTCGTTGATGCCGTAATTGATCAATACGATCTGCGCGGACGAAGCGGCCAGCCGCTCCTGCCACGGCAGGCCGGCGGTCGGTCCGGCGCGGCGGTTGCCGGTGCCGTCGCGCAACTGGCTGGCCGTCGTGCCGCCCACGCCGTAGTTCGTGACGCGCACCCGTTCGCCGTGCCTCGACTGCAATTCGTCCTGCAGATACGACACGGCGTTTTGCGCCTGCGGTCCGCAGTGGCCGTCGCTGCACGTAATGCCGAGCGTGGTCGAATCGCCGTAGGCGTCCACCAGCACCTGTGGCGCCGGATTGCCGGCATGCGCGTCCAGCGCCAGCGAAACCAGCACTGACGCAGCGGCCGACACGCCCGCGGCGAGCCACGCGCGGCGCCTCATGCGCGGCTTTGCGGCGCTTGCGACGCGCCCCCCGTCACGCTCGCGGCGGACGCATGGGCTTTGCCTGCCGAGCCGAAGATCAAACGTTTCTCGAATGCGAACCACGTGATGCTGGCGTACGCGAGGGTGATCGCGAGTGCCAGCGCGGCGGTCAGATAGCGGTTCAGATGCAGCGGCCACAGCGTGTACAGCACGCTCAGGTGGATCAGATAGATCGTGTAGCTGATCGTGCCGATGTAGACCAGCACGGGGTTGCACAGCAGCCGCTTGACGATGCCCTTGCTTTGCAGGGCGATGACCACGACGGACGTACACAACACCAGCGAAACGCTATAGAGCGCAGCGTTCGAGAGCGGCGTATTGGCCGCCCGGAAGCGCGGATAGTGCAGATGCAGCCACGCCAGCACGGCGAGCGCGGCGAAAAAACCAAGCACCGCGAGGCCCTTGAACGGTTCGAGTGCATGGCGATCGCGCCGCACGGCGACGGCGAGCAGCGCGCCGGCCGCCAGCAGGTCCATGCGGAACGGCGTCAGGTAATAGATTGGCCAGAACGAATCGAACCAGGGCGTGGCGAGCGCGCGCAGCACCGGCACCAGCACGATCAGCGCCGCCGCCACGTAGCCGAGCACGCGCTCGGGCAGCAACAGGATCACGAACGGCCAGAAAATATAGAACTGCTCTTCGACCGCCAGCGACCACAGCACATTCAGGCTGTCGTGACCGCTTTGATTGAGCGCGTCGCCGATATTGGTCGCGAAGAACGCATACCACTGCCAGTGCTCCGCCCAGCCGAAGCCGAACAGAATCGACGACACCACCATCAGCAACAGATAAGGCGGCAGGATGCGCCGCGCCCGGCGTGCGTAGAAATAGCCGAAATACGACTGCTGACGCGCCTTGCGCTCGAGCAGGATGCCGGTAATCAGAAAACCGCTCAAAACAAAAAACAGATCGACACCCATCCACAGCGGCGCTTTCAAGGCGTGCTGGGCGAATACCGCGAGCACGGCGATAGCGCGCAAACCGTCGAGCTGCACGATGCGGCGAGAGTGAGAAGGCGCTAAGGGCAGTGCGCTGGCAGTCATGAACCGTCCATGGTGTGAAGCGGATGGGCCGGGCGAAGGATCGCGCGAGCCCTCTCAGCGTTCTCAAGTCAGGAACAGGGCTTGAGGGCAAGGGCGCGCTCGCTTCGCGTCGCAACGGAAGTGAATTCGATTCTAGGGAAAAGAAATTGATGAAAAAACGGGAATGAAATGGATAAATGAATCAGATTGCAACAGGGTGTTTCGTTATTCATTCTCAATGGATTTTTATGCTTGTGTCCCGAGCTTGTCGCAATCCGTAAGAAGTGCAGCCGGAATCAGTCTGTGTCGGTAAGGATGGGGCGCAAGCATGCGGCGGGACGCACGCCTCCGCGGTTATTTTCATTTAATCTATTTTTAAATCATTTTCTTTCACAACGCTTAAAGCGCTGAATATTTTTGAATTATTTTCGATTTTCGTCGCGGCATTCTTTCCGCGTAATGTGAGCCGTGTGGACTGCGTGGCCAGGGAGGGTGCGTGCGTCACGCGCCTCGCGTTCGTGTTCGTCCGGACCCGCGTGTGAATGAGGGCGCCGCGTCGAATCTGCTTTCCAGGCCCTGTCTTATACGTCGTGTCTTGCGGGAATCAGTCTCGTGTTCTTACGCCGCTTCTAGCGGCCTCAGCCGTTATCTCACTGGATTTTGCATCCGCGCGGGTCGTTGCCCGTTCGCGGCACGGCCCGGATTGGAGGAATAACTTTGGCCCGTTTCACGTTCAAAACCTGGATTGCTGTGTTCGCCTGTGCGGCCGGAATGACGGCGGCATCGGTCAGCTTCACGGCATCCGCGCAAACCGTGTTGAACGCGAAAAATTCCTGGATCGGCAACACCTTCGGTTTCGGCGACGGCACGTGGGCGCAGATCAATATCACCGCGATTGCGGTCGCGCCCGACGGCAAGGTCTATACGAACGCGCCGTGGGACGAGAGCGGCGCCGAAGCGAGCGTCTACCAGAACGGCAAGATGCTCGGCTTCGCGGGCGGCACGCATGGCTGGGGCAACGGCGGCGGCAGCGCGATCGCGGTGAATCGCAAGTACGCCTTCGTGGCGATCGCCGTCGGCAACGAGAAGGGACGTCTGGTCGAGCAGGGCGTGTGGCCGGAGAAGGGCAAGCAATGGTTCGGCATTTCGCGTCGGCAGATCGCCGATCCGAAACGCGCCGCACCGTTCCAGCCGGCCGCGAAGAGCGCCGATCCGCATGCGCAACTGGCAGCCGGCTTTCTGATGATGAATGAAGTGCCGACCGGCACGAGCGCCGAAATCGGCGGTTTGGCGGCGAACGACACCACGCTCTACGCGGCGAACACAGCGCGCGATCGCATCGAAGTGTACGACGCGGAATCGATGCAGCAGAAATCGACCTGGACCGTGCACGAGCCGGGCCGTATCGCGCTCGCCCCCGACGGCACGCTCTGGGTGTTGAGCGGCACGCGCAACGACAAGGCGCCACAGGTGGAGCACTACACCGCCGCAGGCAAGCGCATCGACGAAACGTTCACGCTGCCCGCCGATACGGTCGCGGTCGATATCGCTTTGGATGCGCAAGGCCGCGTTCTGATCGCGGACAACGGCCCGCGCCAGCAGGTGCTGTTCTTCAGCAAGAGCAATGGCCGTTATGCGGAGTCGGGCTCGCTCGGTGAACGGGGTGGCATTTTCAGCGGCGTCGCCGGCAAGCCGGGACCGCAGCGCTTCAATGGTTTGACGGGTGTGGGCGTGGATGCGCGCGGCAACGTCTACGTGTCGACCAACGGCATCGGACCACGTTACGACCCGATCGGCGCGGGCCTCGGCGCCACGCTCGAAAGCTATGCGCCGGACGGCAAGCAGAACTGGCAGGTGCAGGGCTTGTTGTTCGTGGACGGCGCATGGATCGATCCGTCGCGTCCGGACAGCGTCTATACCGGCAACAAGCGCTTCGAACTCGATCCCTCGAAGCCCGCGGGACAGGACTGGAAATATGCGGGTTTTCTGTCGAACCGTTTCAAGTATCCCGACGACCCCGTCTTTCATACCGATCAATATCCCGGCTTGCCGATCGCTCGCAAGTTGAAGGGGCACACGTTCCTGTACCTGACCGACATGTACGCGGACCACCTGAAGATCTATCGCTTCGACCCGCAGCACGACGGCGAGACGGCGATTCCCTCGGGCTTCATCGCCGGGCGTGAGCGCGCGGTCGCCAAGGTGCCCAATGCGCCGCCGGGCGGCGACTGGATCTGGCGCGACGTGAACGGCGACGGCAAGTTCAACACCGACGAATTCACGCTCAACACGAGCGGCACGAAGCTCGCGGGGGGCTGGGGCTGGTGGGTCGACAACGCCGGCGACATCTGGCGCACCCGCGATAACAAGGGCATTTACCGCTTCCGCTTCGGCGGACTCGATGCGAAGAGCAACCCCATCTACTCGTATTCGAACCTGACGCAGTACCCGGTGCCGCAGCCCTTCACCGAACTGCATCGCGCGATCTACGAGCCCGACACCGACACGATGTATGTGACGGGCTACACGCCCGATACGCCGGTGGATCGCGGCTTCTGGAAAGAAGTGGGGCGTGTGCTGGTGCGCTACGACAAATGGTCGAGCGGCAATCCGGTGCAGCGTTATTCGATCACGCTGCCGTGGACCACGCAAACCAAACCCATCGCCACGATCATCGGCCTCACGGTCGAGGGGCAATACCTCTTCGGCGTCGAGCCTGTCGGTGCGGTGCACGTGTGGGACAAGGACAGCGGCAAGGAGATTGGCGTGATTCGTCCAGGCCCGGAAGTGGGCGGCGCGTCGGGCTGGGTCGACGTGCCTAACGGCATCAGCGCCGCGAAGCGCGGCAATGGCGAGTACCTGGTGTTCGTCGAGGAAGACGCGCGCGGGAAAGTGATGATGTATCGCTGGAAGCCCTAACGCAAAGTAAGGCAACGCAACGCATGGCATGACCGTATTTTTTCACCACTTTTTTCGCCACTTTTTGCGCAATACCAGGCAAACGTAGTCAAATCCAAGGCATCCGATGGACAAAGGCATTCTCAAGAACGTAGCGATCAACTTCTTCGGGCTGGTACTGCCGACCTTCGTCTCGCTCGTGACCGTGCCGTCGTATATCAAGCTGCTCGGCGTCGAGCGCTACGGCGTGATCAGTCTCGTGTGGACCCTGATCGGCTACTTCGGGATTCTCGATCTCGGCATGAGCATGGCCGCGCAGAATCACATCTCGAAGGCGCGCGCCTCGGGCGACAAGGACGAGAGTGCGCGCGTGTTCTGGAGCGCGACGTGGCTCAATCTCGCGACCGGCGTGATCGGCGGCCTGATCATCTATTTCGGCGCGTTTCTGTACACCGCGTACTTCACCAAGGTGTCGCCCGAGTTGCAGCATGAGGTCTACATGGCGCTGCCGTGGCTCGCGGTGGCGATTCCGATTGCCAATGTGTCGTGGGTGTTCGCCGGGGCGATCAACGGCGCGGAGCGCTTCGGCGTCTACAACACCAATCAGACCATCGGCACCTTTCTGTTCCAGTTGCTGCCGCTCGGTGCCGCGCTGTGGCTAGGGGCGACCCTGCAGAACGTGCTCGCCGCAGCGGTGTTCGCGCGGATTCTCGCGGCGATTCTGCTGGGCCGCTCCGCGCTGAAGGTGCTGGACATCCGCAGCGTTCTGCCGCCGCAGCTTGGCGTGGCCAAGGGACTCTTCAACTTCGGCGGCTGGATGCTGATCGCGAGCGTCACCAACATGATCGCCGAATCGCTCGATCGCGTAATGCTCGGCACGAGTCTCGGCGCGCGTTTCGTCACTTACTACACGGTGCCGCAGAACCTCGTGACGCGTCTGAATATCGTGCCGACCGCGCTGGTGCGCACGTTGTTTCCACGGCTCTCGGCCGTGGGCCGCGCGGATGCGGACACCATCACGCGGCAATCGCTCGAATTCCTTAACGGCGTGTTCACGCCGGTCGCGCTGGTCGCGATGCTGGTGCTCGAACCGTTCCTGCATCTGTGGGTCGGCAACGAGATCGCCACCGTGGCCGCGCCGGTGGGCCGGATCATGATCGTCGCCGTGTGGCTCGTCGGCCAGGCGAACGTCACGCGGATTCTGATCCAGTCACAGGTCAATCCGGCCACCGCCGCACGCGTCGGCTTGTTCGAATTGCCCTTGTTTGCAGGGGCATTGTGGCTCGGCATCAGCCATTTCGGTCTGACCGGCGCGGCGATGGCCGTGGCCGGCCGGGCGCTCTTCGACTACGCCGTGCTGCTGCGGCTGTCGGCGATACACGCACGCCAGATCGCGCTCGACATGCTTGCCCACCTTGCTTTTCTGCTGGCCAGCCTGTGGCTCGCCAGCTTCCTGCCGAATCTCGCTATCGCGATCGTCGCCGGCCTGTTGATGGTAGGCGCGAACGTCGCCTGGTCGATCACGATGACACCCGCTTTGCGCGATCTTGCGCGTTCACTGCTGTTGCGACTGAATCCGAGGAAAAGCGCATGAACCACGAAGTCCTTGAAGAAGCCGTGCTGCAACCCGCGACGCGCAGCGCGCTGGCTGAACTCACCACCGTTCCCGGCGTTCAGACGCCGTCGCGCCGCGCGGCCGTGCGTGGCGACAAGACTGTGCGCATCGCGATCGTGCACGACTGGCTCGTCACCTATGCGGGCGCCGAGAAGGTGCTCGAGCAGATCGTCGCGTGCTTTCCGGACGCGGACCTGTTCAGCCTCGTCGATTTTCTCGACGATCGCAGCTTTTTGCGCGGCAAGCCGGTCACGACCTCGTTCATCCAGAAGCTGCCGCGCGCGCGCACCAAATACCGCACGTATCTGCCGCTGATGCCGCTCGCGATCGAGCAGCTCGACGTCTCGGCCTACGACGTGGTGATATCGAGCAGCCACGCCGTCGCGAAAGGAATTCTCACCGGTCCCGACCAGGTGCATATCAGCTATGTGCATTCGCCGATTCGCTATGCGTGGGATCTGCAGCACCAGTACCTGGAGCAGTCGAAGCTGACCGCCGGCCCGAAGTCCGCAATGGCGCGGCTGATTCTGCACTACATCCGCAACTGGGATATCCGCACGTCGAATTCGGTGGACGGCTTCGTTGCGAACTCCGACTTCATCGCGCGGCGGATCAGGAAGGTTTATCAGCGCGAGGCGCAGGTGATCTTTCCGCCTGTCGACGTCGAAGCGTTCGCGCTGTGCACCGACAAGGATGATTTCTATCTGACCGCCTCGCGAATGGTGCCGTACAAGAAGATCGACCTGATCGTCGAAGCGTTCGCGCAGATGCCCGAACGCAAGCTGGTGGTGATCGGCGACGGCCCCGACATGCAGAAGATCCGTGCAAAGGCAGGGCCGAATGTCGAGATCATGGGCTATCAGCCGTTCAAGGTGCTCAAGGAAAAAATGAGCCGCGCGAAAGCTTTCGTGTTCGCCGCGGAAGAAGACTTCGGCATTTCAGTGGTCGAAGCGCAGGCGTGTGGCACGCCGGTGATTGCCTACGGCAAGGGCGGAGCGCTTGAAACGGTGCGCGATCTGACCGAGTCGCGGCCCACCGGCATGTTCTTCGACGAGCAGAACGTCGAGTCGATCATAGCGGCGGTCGAGCGTTTCGACGGCCACATAAAGCGTTTTTCGCCGGCGGATTGCCGCGCGAACGCCGAGCAGTTCTCGGCCGCGAATTTCCGCGAGCGTTTCTTCGCCCACGTTCGGGCTTCGGTGCCCGCATTGCGCTCGGCGACGCTGCCGCCGTACGTCCCCTACAAAGCAGAGCCGGGTGCCGACGCACCGCGCATTCTCGCGGTCGACCAGAGCGGCGTGCTCGGCGGCGCCGAGCTGTCGCTGCTGGAAATCGTCAAGGCGTTGCGCTCGCGCATCGAAGTCGTGCTGTTCGACGACGGCCCATTCCGCACCGCTCTGGCCAAAGCCGGCGTGACGGTCAACGTGCTGGATGCCGGCGCGTTGCGCAATGTGCGCAAGCAGGGCGGTTCGCTGCCGAAGGGCCAGGCGCTCAAGGGTTTGCTGTCGCTCGTGCGTGCCACCGCGAAACGCGCGCGCGACGCCGAGGTGATTTACGCCAACACCCAGCGCGCGATGGTGATCGGCGCGATTGCCGGCAAGCTCGCGAGGCGGCCGGTGGTCTGGCATCTGCGCGATATCGTGAGCCCCGAGCATTTCGGCGGCAAGCAGCTGGCGATCATCAAGTGGTGCGCGCGCCTCGGTCTCACGCACGTGATCGCCAATTCGGCGGCCTCCGCCCGCGCCTTCGCGGAGCTCACGCAGTTCGACAAAAAGCGTATCGACGTGGTGTTCAACGGCATTTCCGCGACACCGTTCGACGCCTTGCGCACGGTCCCGCAAGCGACGCTGCGCCAGCGCCTGAACCTGCCGCAGGATGCGTTCCTGGTCGGCTCGTTCAGCCGCCTCGCGCGCTGGAAGGGCCAACACGTTTTGCTCGAAGCGATGGTCCTCAATCCGCAGATGCATGCGGTGCTGGTGGGTGCGCCGCTGTTCGGCGAGGACGCGTACGAGATCGAACTGCATGCTTTCGTCGCCGCGCACAACCTGGGTGGCCGGGTGCATTTCCTCGGCTTCCAGCACGATATTCCGGCTTGCATGTGCGCGGTCGATGCCGTTGTCCACACGTCGATCACGCCGGAGCCGTTCGGCCGGGTGATCGTCGAGGGGATGCTGGCGCAGCGGCCGGTGGTGGCGGCACGCGCGGGCGGCGTGCTGGAGATCATCGACGATTACGAGAACGGCGTGCTATGCACCCCCGGCGACGCGCATGGTCTCGCCGATACGCTCGCCGAGTTGCGCTCGAACGACGACCTGCGCAACCGGCTGGTCAGGAACGGCTATCAGACGGCGTTGAGCCGCTTCGGGACCGCGACCTATGTGGAAGGTGTCGAGCGGATTCTGAAGCGCGTGGCGGGGCGTTGAGGGGCCTGCGCGGGCGGTTGAGCGGCTGAATTAAGGCGAGGGTAGACAGGAACCCGGTCGGTTCCTATCGTTAGCGTGGCCGAGAGAAAGTCGGTATCGATCCGACCTCGGTACTCTCGGCCGCGCATCTCGTTATCGACGCGACATCACGCTCAAGGCCATCAGCATCTCACATGTACTTCTGCCCCGTTTGCTGGTACAGCGTCCCGTCGCGCTTCTCGTTGTCCAGCATACGCTGCCACGTTCGGGAGGGCGTATCGTAATTCGACGAGATGTCGTTTTGCAGTATGGCGTACGTTTCGTGACCGGTCGCCGGGTCGATCCGCGCTCTCCATACCGGTGTGCCTCCCAGCGTGCGCACCTCAAGCGTATCCGGGCCGCTTGCCACCGCGTAGAAACCATCCTTGAACAGCCATGCAGCGTTATGTCCGGCAAGCCATTTGCGCGCGGCGGCAGCATCGCCCTGTGCGATGTGATCCGGATAAAACATGAAGTTGTCGCCGTCATGCGACTTCACGCCAGGCACGCTGGTGACGAAATGCGAGGTGCCGTCAGGTAGCGCGCTGTCCGGGTTGTCGTAGAACCGATAGAGCTGCTCAGGACTGCCGGCTGTGGAGTTCCTGAACGCGGCAAGAGGGACCGGCGGCTGCACCGTATTTCCGGACGAATCACTGAACGTCCAGCTCTGCCGCTGCAGCAGACCGGACCTCCCTTGGGGCGTCTCGACAAAGGGCGTATAGGCGAAGGCTCCTTCCGTGAGCAATTTGCCGTCTTCAGCGTGAATCAGCGCGCCACTCCTGGGATCATGTACAAATACCCCGTTGAGGCTGTTGCTGCCCGGGTTTGAGCCGATGTAGGCGTTCCCGTTGCCGTCAATGCGCAGCACCTTGTTGTTATCGCTTGCCAGATGGATGCGGCCGTCGTCGTCCATGCGGAATTGATCGCCTCCGCTATTGGCCGCCGACCGGTCAATGGAGGGATAGCCCGCAGTAAAGTTCAGCCGCACCGGATGGCTGGCGCCGTTGTTGCCCCCCCATGCCGGCCAGATGGTCACCGGACCTTGATAGTCGAGGTGATGCGCCTGGTCGTTCACCCTTTGCTGGATATCGGCGTTCGCATGCTGGTAGAACCTCGCCTGCGCCAGCGCGGGATTCTCGTTGGGCCGGTAGAGCGTTTTGCCGTCCTGCTGGAACGGGGTGACGAACGGACGATGGTCGGCGTCTGCCCACGCCGGGTTGTCCGGCGAGAAGCTCGCGAGCTGCGGCCGCTTGCCGGCAGTGCGGGTCTGGTCGTATATGTCGTAGCGGTAGTCCGGGTTGGCGACATACTGCTCCAGCTTACCGTTCCCGTACTTCTGCCAGCCGCGGATCTGCGTGTAGTCGATATGGCCCATCGCGGCGACTTCGCCGTTGTGCGGGTCCAGGGCGTGCTCGCTGCCAAGACTGCCCGGTACGTCGACCATGTTGGGCGATGGGGCGACGTAATAGATGTAGCCTTCCTTCTTGTCTGTCGCATCGATACGCGCTTGCGCCTGATCCCGGGCGGTGAACGTGCCAACGTAGCCGCCGCCGTCCGTCGCGGCCGGGTTGCCTGCCATGATGGCGTCGTGAAGGTCGAGGCTGACGTTGCGCAGCTGGGTGTCTGCGACCGAAAAGCCCTGCTGCTTCCTGAGCTCGTCCGGACTCGTCTGGGACGGGCGGAAGAGCGCGAACGGATGATCCGGGCTGTCGGCGCCGGTGGATCGCTTGAGCTCGGTATGCCGTCCGCCATCCCAGCCCGACGGACCCGGCTGATCGAAGTCGGGCAGCGGAGGTAACTGGGTGGGATCCGTCTGTGAGGGTACGGGAACCCATTCAGGGGCGTAAACATCAAGTCTGGCGTTCAGCATCGCCCGCTCGAACTCCGGATCGAAACCCGGGTAAGGTTGCAACGTGCTCGTATCACCGAAGTAGAACGTCTCTATCCCTTCAATGCCGCCATATGCCTTATAGCCATCCGTGTAGAGCCGATTGACGGCTGTAGCCAGTGCTTCAAAGCCCCGATAGCTGAACGTTCCTTGATTCGAGTCGTAAAGCTGGTACTCATCGTTCCGATAGTCCGCCGACGGGTTCACGTGCTGGATAAGTACCACATGGCCCTTATCCTCATCTAGCTGGAGACCCAGGTACGCGAACCTGTCCTGCAGTGTGCCCACTCCATCTCGACTCGGTTGCGGAGTCGAAAAGTGTTCTCTCAAATCCTCGACGGTGCCTTTGCCATCCCTTGGGCGCCCATCGCCCCGTATTTCGTAGCCCGGCGCATTGCCGGGCGGGCCATATTCGGCTATATCCTGCAGGCAGTGAATGTCCAATAGCGTTGACTCCCGCGTGGCAGGGTCGCGAAGCCGTTGATAAGTAACATTTGTTGCTCCCATCAGGTCGTGCGCTTGACCGTCGAACAATACATGCATATTTGCAAAAGCCAGGCCCACGCAATGGGCGGGCAGTGAGTCCGGCTGCCCGGTCGCTGCTTCGAGCTGGCGAATAGTGATGCCGTCGCTTCTTGCCGCGGAAGTCGCGTAAGCCTGGCGGGTCTGCTCATTCTGTTCGACAGGTGAAGGTGTTTGCCGTTTGACTCGCCCGCCAGCAGGGCTCGCATGGGAGAGGGGGGCTGCAACGCTGGATGTGGGTGCGCGCTGGTACGTGAGCACCTTTGCAGTCGGCGTTCTGGACGTTACGCTCCGAATTCCTGCGGGGTTGTTCCGCTTGTCCCCTCCGGTTGCCGGGCTACCCTGCGGGTCCTGAAATGACGGGCCTTGTGTTCGCTGATTCACGAGCGGGCCACCTGACGTTGCGTTCGACGGCTGCTGGTTCATCTGCTGCCGGGACGCAACGTTATCCCGCTTCACCGCTGCTTCCTGCTGAGTATTTGCGGAATCGCCTTGCCCCGCGCTGGTGTCCGGATCGTTGAAAGGGGTGGGGCCGTAACCTACTAGTGAAACTGTCATCGTTGCACCTCACTGGTTTCTCACAGGATTGCGCCGTCCCCTATGGGGGGCGAGGCAAGTGTGACAATCAAACCAGACGCGGCGAAACGACAGGTAGTGCCGGGATAAGCAAAAAGAGAGACCGCAAAACCTCTCCCTATCGCGACTTAAAACTCGCCGACCACTTCATCGCAGGCAACTCGACCAGCCGGTAGAACACGTAAGCCACCGGCACCGCCACCAGCATGTAACCGAACGACGGCCAGATCGACATCTGCAGCGACGACCGGAACAGCACCGACGACAGCAGCACGAAGATCGGCAGATGGATCAGATACAGCGAAAAGCTGAAATCCCCGAAGCGCGACAGGACGCGCATGCCGGCCGAATCGGCTGTACCACCCTGAGGGCGCTCCAGCGCCTTATACAGGTAGAACGCGAAGCCAAGTGCCCAGAACTGGAAAGCCCCATATTGCCCGTAACGGAACGCCACGCAGCCAAGCGCGACGAATACCACGGCGAGCACATAGAGCCAGACCGGAGAACGGACATCCGGCGCAGTGCGGGCCTTTGCGTCGGCGATCCACGCGCCAAGCATCCACGAAAACCAATAGGACGTGAAGAACTGGATATCGTGGCGCTCGAGCACATAGGCTGAAACCACGTTGATCACCGCGACGATCGCCAGCACGGAAGTCACGCCCAGGCGCCGGCGCAGCGCGAACAGCAGCGGATAGATCGCGTAGAACTGCACTTCGAGCGATAGCGTCCAGAGCGCGCCGTTCGACCCGAACGTCTTGCCGGCCACGCCTTGCAGCGAAAACAGGTTGACGAGGAATGCCTGCAGGCCGATTTCGCGGATCTTGTGATTGACCGGCGGCAACTGCAAGCTGACCCAGTCGAGTGCCAAAGTCAGCACGAGCGCCGCAAGCAGCACCGGATAAATGCGCGCGAAACGGCGCACCCAGAAATTGCCGGTGTCGAGCCGGTAGTCGGGATTTTTTGCGAGGCGCAGCGCGCCGCCGCGATGAATGCAGTAGCCGCTGATCACGAAGAAAATCGGCACCCCCGCCGAGCCCCACGCAATCGGGAAGGTCAGATAGGCGGCAATCGTGCTCAGACCGAATGAGTGGCCGACGCTTTGGTGAAAGGTCTGCATGCCGACCCATTCGACCTGCCGGCAATGAAAATACGCGACCAGCAGCGCGGCGAAGCCGCGCATGGCGTCGATCACATGTTCCTTGCCGGCGCTGTCGGCGCGCGTTTCGCTCTGCGCGCGCGGCGCGGCGGCCGGACGTGACGGGGAAAGGGGCAAGGATGAGCCGGCGGCATCCAGTGCTGAGTCGCTCATGCGCGGTCCTTATTCTGAAAGAAGAAAAGCTTACGCCCGGGCACGCCGTGCGCGCCCGCGGTGCATCACATGCTAGTGCACGGCGGAGGCAAAAAAATCGATAAAAAAAGCGTGGCGAATCGAATTAAATGGCGATTTTGTGACGAATTGTAATTGAGCATAAGCGCTTGCTACATCGAATTATTTGCTGCTTTTGTTGTGCTAATTTAAGACACGGAATCTCTTGACCCGAGGTGAAGTCATGAACCTGCATTTACTCGCCGGCATCGCCGTGCTGCTGATCCTTGTCGCCGCCTCCGCCTACCGGGAGGCGCTGCGCAACGAGCCGATCCGCCGTTTTCGAATGAACCCGAACAAACTGCCCCAACTCGACGAGAACGAATGATCGGTGTCCGAAGTGCTCTGACCCCTGCGAGATTCGGGTCCGGACGCGCTTGAGGCCGTCCGCGACCCGCTTCGCCGGATGCGTAAATTTTTCGGGATTCCCGAAAATAATTCAAGGCGATCACGTAATTGTTTCCTGATGGATGCCGCGATCCGGCATATCGAAAGCGAATCGATTTATTTATTTGAATCGAAAAAATTCACGCGTGAAATGGATTAATTTTTTGTTAGTCTTTTCGGCGACATTGAGTGGCCGCCAGGCCCGCGAACACACTAATTTCTAACCGATGTGGGAATGCCTACCATGCTGAAAGTCACCAAAGCCGTGTTTCCCGTAGCGGGCCTCGGGACACGATTTTTGCCGGCTACCAAAGCAAGCCCCAAGGAGATGCTGCCGATCGTCGACAAGCCGCTGATTCAGTACGCGGTTGAAGAGGCGATTGCCGCCGGCATCACCGAGATGATCTTCGTGACGGGCCGCAGCAAGCGCGCCATCGAAGATCACTTCGACAAGTCTTACGAGATCGAAGCCGAACTCGAGGCGCGCAATAAGCAGAAGCTGCTCGATCTCGTGCGCAGCATCAAGCCGGCCAACGTCGACTGCTTCTATGTGCGTCAGGCTGAAGCGCTCGGTCTGGGGCACGCGGTGCTGTGCGCCGAGAAACTGGTGGGCGAGAGCCCGTTCGCCGTGATCCTGGCTGACGACTTGCTGCATAGCTCGAAGCCGGTGATGAGCCAGCTCGTCGACACCTTCAATCACTATCACAGCTCGGTGATCGGCGTCGAAACCATCGCGCGAGAAGACAGCCGCTCGTACGGTGTCGTGGATGGCCGCGAGTGGGAAGACAACGTGATCAAGCTGTCGGGCATCGTCGAAAAGCCGGCGCCGGACAAGGCGCCGTCGAACCTCGGCGTGGTGGGCCGCTACGTGCTGATGCCGACCATCTTCAAGCATATCCGCGCGCTCAAGCCGGGCGCGGGCGGTGAGCTGCAATTGACCGATGCGGTGCAATCGCTGCTGACGGAAGAGCAGGTGCTCGCGTACCGCTACTTCGGCACGCGCTTCGATTGCGGCAGCAAGCTCGGCTATCTGAAGGCGACGGTGGAATTCGCGCTGCGCCATCCGGAAGTGAAGGCGGAATTCGAGGCGTATCTGCAAACCTATCTGCAGGCGAATCAGGCCGGCGCGTCGGCGCAGTACACGGCTGAAGCGGCTTAAAACGGCTTAAAACTGCTTTAATCGGCTTCAGTGCCCGGAGACCGAGGAGACGAAGGCTTCTTCGGAAGCCTGAAGATTTCAGGCGGTTCTAGTTCAGGCACGAGCGCATGGCGCTAATCGATCGCACGAATGCGTCGTCGATCAGCGCTGCTCGAACGCACTGGCTGGTTTCACCGCCGCAAACGCGTCACGCAGAAGCAACGCGCAGCACTACCGCGCAAATTAAAACGGGCGCCGCATGTTGCGGCGCCCGTCTTTCTTTCCGGCCGGGTTCGCGGCTGGAACTCAGGCGGGCCCGAAAGATCGAGCCTTCGAGCCTGATACCCAAGCCCCGCGCAACAAACGCTTACCGGGCCTTCTTCACTTCCAGCCGGAACTTATGCAGTAACGGTTCCGTATAGCCGCTCGGCTGCTCACGTCCTTCGAAAACCAGCGTCTGCGCGGCCTTGAACGCCAGCGTGTCGAAGCCCGGCGCCATCGGCTGATAGTGCGGATCACCCGCGTTCTGCTCGTCGACCACCTTCGCCATGCGCTTGAAGGTCTCTTCGACCAGCTCGCGCGTCACCACGCCGTGGTGCAGCCAGTTCGCAATGTGCTGGCTGGAGATGCGCAGCGTCGCACGGTCTTCCATCAGGCCGACGTTGTGAATGTCCGGCACCTTCGAGCAGCCCACGCCCTGATCGACCCAGCGCACCACGTAGCCGAGAATGCCTTGCGCGTTGTTCTCGACTTCGCTGCGGATTTCGTCCGCGTTCCACTTCGCCTCGGCGACGACCGGAATCGTCAGCAGCCCGTCGAGCAGTTCGTCACGCACGTTCGCGTAGTCCGTGCGTTCGAGTTCCTGCTGAACCGCTTGCACGTCGACCTGGTGATAGTGCAGCGCGTGCAGCGTCGCGGCGGTCGGCGAGGGCACCCATGCGGTGTTCGCGCCGGCCTTCGGATGCGCGATTTTCTGTTCGAGCATCGCGTGCATCAGATCGGGCATGGCCCACATGCCCTTGCCGATCTGCGAGCGGCCGCGCAGGCCCGCGCTCAAACCGACCAGCACGTTGCTGCGCTCGTACGCGGCGATCCATGCGCTCGACTTCATGTCGCCCTTGCGCATCATCGGGCCGGCTTCCATCGCCGAGTGCATTTCATCGCCGGTGCGGTCGAGGAACCCCGTGTTGATGAACGCGACACGCTCGGACGCCTCGCCGATACAGGCGAGCAGGTTGACGCTGGTGCGGCGCTCCTCGTCCATGATGCCCATCTTGATCGTGTTGCGCGGCAGCTTGAGCAGGTCTTCGACGCGCGCGAACAGTTCGCTCGCGAACGCGACTTCAGCCGGCCCGTGCATTTTCGGCTTCACGATATAGATCGAGCCGGTGCGTGAATTCAGCTTGTGCTTGCGGTCGTGCAGCGCGCACAGCGTGGTGACGACGCCGTCGAGAATACCTTCCGGAATCTCCTGGCCGTCTTTCGTCAGGACGGCCGGATTGGTCATCAGATGGCCGACGTTGCGGACGAACAGCAACGAGCGGCCATGCAACGTGACCTTCGACGAACCGTCCGCGCCGGTGTACTCGCGATCGGCATTCAGACGGCGCGTGAAGGTCTTGCCGCCCTTCGTGACTTCTTCCGTCAGGGTGCCGTTCATCAGGCCGAGCCAGTTGCGATAGAGCTGGACCTTGTCGTCCGCGTCGACGGCGGCAACGGAGTCTTCGCAGTCGATGATCGTGCTCACCGCGGCTTCGACCAGCACGTCCTTCACGTGCGCCGAATCGGTCTTGCCGATCGAATCGTTCGCGTCGATCTGGATTTCGAAGTGCAGGCCGTTGTGCTTCAGGAGCACGGCGGACGGCGCGTTCGCGTCGCCCTGATAGCCGATGAACTGCGCCGGCGTTTTCAGCGCGGTCTTGCCGTTCTTCAGCGTGACGACGAGCGTGCCGCTTTCGACGCCATACAGCGTGGCGTCGGCGTGCGAGCCGCTCGCGAGCGGGGCGGCTTCGTCGAGAAACTTGCGGGCATAAGCGATCACCGCGGCGCCGCGCACCGGGTTGAAGGCCTTCTGCTTTTCGGCGCCGTTGGTCTCGGGGATCGCATCG
Source organism: Paraburkholderia caffeinilytica (assembly GCF_003368325.1). NCBI lineage: Bacteria > Pseudomonadati > Pseudomonadota > Betaproteobacteria > Burkholderiales > Burkholderiaceae > Paraburkholderia > Paraburkholderia caffeinilytica. Next base: position 4,379,345 of record NZ_CP031467.1, read on the forward strand.
GTGCCGTACAACGCGTCGTACAGGCTGCCCCAACGTGCGTTGGCCGCGTTTAGCGCATAGCGCTGATTCGACAACGGCACGACGAGCTGCGGGCCGGCCTGTTCGGCGATTTCGGTGTCCACGTGGTCGGTCGTGGCGTTGACGCTTGCGGGCGACGGCACGATGTAGCCGATGCCTTCGAGGAAGGCGCGGTACGCGCGCAGATCGCGCACCGGACCCGGATTGGCGCGATGCCAGGTGTCGAGTTCGGTTTGCAGGCGATCGCGCTCGGCCAGCAGCGCACGGTTTTTCGGCGCCAGCTCGTGCACGAGGGCGTCGAAACCTGACCAGAATGCGGCGCTGTCGATTCCGGTGCCGGGCAGGGCTTCGGTTTCGACGAACTGGTCGAGGTTGGCGGCGACTTGCAGTCCACCGCGCGGGTTCATCTGAGTCATCGACTGCTCCATCCTTGAATGGGACCGATGAGGGGGCATCGGTCCGTGTTGTGCTTCGTTCTTATTGCCGCCGCCTTGAACGGATTCCGAGTGGATCCGGACTTAAGCGGCGATTGCCTGAATACCCGCCTTGGCGATTTGCGCGTCCTGATCCGACTTGACGCCCGACACGCCGACCGCGCCGACCACCTGGCCGTCGACGATCACCGGTACGCCGCCTTCCAGCGTGCCTTGCAGCGGCGCGCTCAGGAAGGCCGTGCGGCCGTTGTTGATCATGTCTTCGTATACCTTGGTTTCACGGCGGCCGATCGCCGAAGTGCGGGCTTTTTCCGTCGCGATGTACGCGCTCGCCGGCGCGCTGCCGTCCAGACGCAGCATGCCGAGCTGATGGCCGCCGTCGTCGACCACCACGATGGCGACGGCCCAATGGTTCTTCTCGGCCTCCGCGCGGGCGGCTTCGAGGATTCGGGTCGTTTCGGCAACAGTCAACACGGGTTTGCTCAGCATAATGAATTTCCTGTTTCGTTTATGGTAGGGATGCTTCTACACGTTCCATGCTGTGACTCGATCCACCAGCTCAATCCGCTGATTCAGTCCACCGGCTCAATCCGCTGTTTCAGTTCGCTGATTCAGTCCGGTAAGGCATGGGCGTGCGCGCTTCGCCTGGGCGATTTTACGTCCAAGCGCGGCCGGAAGAAACGATCGCATTGCCCGCCCGGCTTCAGGCAGCGCGTCGAGTCCTGGCGGATTCGGGATCGCGCGGCGCAAACCGTCGCGACGCAGGCGTTCCGGGGCGTACCGCTCAATGCGCCGCTACAATCGGGCATTAACACAGAAAACGCGTGTTCCCCATACCGCCCATATCATGCCAACCATCAGCGAGCTTTTCGTCTATCCAATCAAATCCTGCGCGGGCATTGCGTTGAACCAGGCACGCCTGCTCGCCACGGGCCTCGAATACGATCGATGCTGGATGGTCACCGACCCGAACGGCGCGATGCTCACGCAGCGCGCGTATCCCCGCATGGCGCTGATCGGAGTCGAGCTCGGCGAACATGAGCTCGTGATCCGCGCGCCGGGCATGAGCGAGTTGCGCACGCCGCTCGACGCTGCCGGCCTCAGCGCACCGCAAAAAGTGCAAACCTCGGTCTGGCGCGACGCGGCCTACGGGCTCGACACCGGCGAAACGAGCGCCGCATGGTTTTCAGGCTTTCTCGGCGTGCCGGCGCGGCTTCTGCGCTTCAATCCCGAACGCGAGCGGATTGTCGATCCGGACTACACCGCCGGCGTCGGCGGCGCCACCACGCATTTCGCCGACGGTTTTCCGCTGCTGGTGATCGGCCAGGCGTCGCTCGACGATCTGAACGTGCGCCTGAACAGCAAGGGCGCGCCGTCGATTCCGATCGACCGGTTTCGCCCCAATGTCGTGCTGACGGGACTCGATGCGTACGAAGAGGACTATGTCGAGAGTTTGAGTGTCGAAAGCGCAGAAGACGAGGGCGTGCAACTGCAACTGGTCAAGCCGTGCTCGCGCTGTCCGATGCCGACCATCGATCAGGCGAAGGGTGCGCCCGACCCCGACTGGCCGAACGAACCCACCGACACCATGACCGCCTACCGGGCGAATCCGCAGCGGGGTGGTGCGGTGACGTTCGGCAACAATGCGCTCGTCGCGCGTGGCGCCGGAGCGTGGCTGCGCGTCGGGCAAGCGGTTGAAGCTGAATTGGGCTTTGGCGATTGACACCGGCCACGCCCGGTTGGCGCGGCGAGGATCAACGGCATCGGCACGGGGTTTGACGTACTGATGGTTGAATCCCGAGCCTGACAACTCGCCAGGCTTTGCTGCCGCCGGCCGTTCTCGCAGCATGCCCGGCCCTGCTCACATCGGCGCGATTCACGCGGCTTGCGCGACCCGGTCGTCCGCGACCCGGGCTTCAGTCTGCATGGCGGCCGGGTTCTCGCGCCATTCTTCGCTGCCCTCGCTCCCGCGTTCGACGCTTTCGCCGATCGCGCTTCCCACCAGAATCACCGCCGGGCTGCCGAAGCCTTCGAGCGCGGCGTCGGCGGCCAGTCGATCGAGACGCGTCAACAGACGCCGCTCGTTGGCTCCGCCCGCCCATTGCACGACGGCGGCCGGGGTGTCGGGCGGCAGGCTCGCCAGCAACGCCGTGGCGAGGCTCTCGATGCGCCGCATCCCCATATAGATCGCCAGCGTGGTGCGGGTCGCGGCCAGTGCGGCCCAGTCCGGCTCGCCGTGATCTTCCGTGTGCGCGGTGATGAAGCTCACGCCGTGACAGTGGCGGCGATGCGTCAGCGAAATGCCGAGGCCCGCGGCCGCCGCAAAGCCGGACGAGATGCCGTTGACGATCTCCACGGGAATGCCCGCGCCGCGCAAGGCGGCCAGTTCTTCGCCGGCGCGGCCGAACAGCAGCGCCTCGCCGCCTTTTACGCGCACCACGTGCAAGCCCTTGAGTGCGTAGCGCTGCATCAGGCGCTCGATGAACGCTTGCGGGGTCGAGCGGCAGCCGCCGCGTTTGCCGACGCGAATCACCCGCGCTTGCGGCGCGAGCGTGACGATCTCGGGATTGGCGAGGTCGTCGAGCAGCACGACGTCGGCGCTCGCCAGCGCTTTGGCGGCTTTGAGCGTGAGCAGGTCGAGGTCGCCCGGACCGGCGCTCAATAAGGTGACCTTGCCCGTGCTCTTGCCGATCGTTGTATTCATCGTGATGTCCTTAGCTTTCTCAATGGCTCACGGTAGCCGTACCGTCAGCGCCAAATAAAAACGGCGTCCGCTCGTGATGCTCACGAGGGGACGCCGTTGTCCGTTTGCTGCTCGTTATCGTTGCGCGAGTTGCGCGAAAAGTACGCGGAGCGAAACACCGCGGTCTGAATCACCGGGGTTTGCACCGGGTATGGCCATGGCCTCTCAGGTTTCGCCTCGGGTCCCGTTCGGGTGTTGCGCCGAATTGCACCCGCTCCCGGCTACTTTGCCGGAAGGCTTTCAGCGCTCATTCAGCACTCACTCTCGCAAGTACCAGGCCACCACGCGACAAGGTGCGCCCGAGCCTTGCCAGGCTTGACCGGCAGTCCGGGAAATGCGGCGGCAGCGCATGCTTCGCAGCGCCCCGATCCGCACGCGCACGGTGCTGCGTCGCACCATCCCTGTGCCTCGCTGCATCAAGACGTGCCGTGCACCGCGCCGGCGGCACGCTCGTGTGATTTGTCGCTGAGCCCCGCGCCACGGCGCTGCCGCGGGAATTTCGCACAATTGGCACGGCCTTTGCGTTAAGCCCTGCCAGCGGATCAACGTGGATCCGTTGCGAGTGCAAAAACAGCGTACTCGCCGCAGCACAGGTCAGGACAACGGCGTCCCCCGAATTCAGTCATCGACTGGGTTCGCGGGACGCCGTTTTTATTTCCGGAATCGCTTTCGCGCGCCAGCCAGCCGGCAGCGATTCCAGCCCAGCACATTGAGGAAGCCGCGGTCATGAAAATCATCGTTATCGGTCACGGAATGGTCGGTCATAAACTGGTCGAATGTCTCGCGCAAGACGCGGCGCACGGCCTCGACATCACCGTGCTGTGCGAGGAATCGCGCCCGGCGTACGACCGCGTGCACCTGTCCGAATTCTTCGCGGGCAAGACGGCGGACGATCTGTCGCTCGTCGAGCCGGGTTTCTTCGAGCGCCAGAACGTCTTGCTGAAGCTCAATGCGAAAGCGGTGGCGATCGATCGCGCCGCGCGCATCGTCACGGTATCGACCGGCGAGACCTTGCCGTACGACAAGCTGGTGTTCGCGACGGGTTCCTACCCGTTCGTGCCGCCCGTGCCTGGGCGTGAGCGCGCCGACTGCTTCGTCTATCGCACCATCGACGACCTCGAAGCGATGCAGGAATGCGGCGCCCGTTCGAAGACCGGTACGGTGGTCGGCGGCGGCCTGCTCGGGCTCGAATGCGCGAAGGCATTGCGCGACATGGGGCTGGAAACGCACGTGGTCGAGTTCGCGCCGCGCCTGATGGCGGTGCAGGTCGACGAAGGCGGCGGCCGCGTGCTGCGCACCCGGATCGAAGAGCTCGGCGTAACCGTGCACACGCAGAAGAACACGTCGGCGATTGTCGATGGCGAGACGGGCACGCATCGCATGCAATTCGCGGACGGCAGCCACCTCGACACCGACATGATCGTTTTCTCCGCCGGCATCCGTCCGCGCGACGATCTTGCCCGCGAGTGCGGGCTGGCGCTCGGCGAACGCGGCGGCATCGTGATCGACAACGCGTGCCGCACCAGCGATCCGCACATCTACGCGATCGGCGAATGCGCGCTGTGGGAGGGCAAGCTGTTTGGCCTCGTGGCGCCCGGCTACGACATGGCGCGCGCCGTGGCGAAACAACTGCACGGCGACTCGGCCGAATTCGCCGGCGCCGACATGAGCACCAAATTGAAGCTGATGGGCGTGGACGTCGCGAGCATCGGCGATGCGCACGGCAACACGCCGGGCAGCCGCACATACCAGTTCAGCGACGAGCGCAAGCAGATCTACAAGAAGCTGGTGGTGTCCGAGTGCGGCAAGTATCTGCTCGGCGGCGTGATGGTCGGCGATGCGAGCGAGTACGGCACCCTGCTGCAGATGATGCTGAACCGGATCGAGTTGCCGGAGTCGCCCGAATTCCTGATCCTGCCATCGTCCGACGGTCAGGCGAAACCGGCGCTCGGCGTCGAGGCATTGCCCGCCGGCGCGCAGATCTGCTCGTGCAACAACGTGTCGAAGGGTGACCTGTGCGCCGCCGTGTGCGCGGGCGCGACCGACATCGGCGCCCTGAAGTGCGCGACCCAGGCCGGCACGTCGTGCGGCGGCTGCGTGCCGCTCGTCACGCAGGTGATGAAGGCCGAGATGAAGAAGCAGGGCCTCGCGGTCAACAACCACGTGTGCGAGCACTTCCCGTATTCGCGGCAGGAGCTGTATCACCTCGTGCGGGTGGAGGGCGTGCGCAGCTTCGGCGAGCTGCTTTCGAAGCACGGACACGGTCTCGGCTGCGATATCTGCAAACCGGCGGTGGCGAGCATTCTCGCCTCGTGCTGGAACGAATTCGTGCTGAAGAAAGAGCACGCGGCGCTGCAGGACACCAACGATTACTACCTCGCCAACATCCAGCGCGACGGCACCTACTCGGTCGTGCCGCGCATGGCAGGCGGCGAAGTGACGCCCGACGGCTTGATCGCAGTCGGCCAGGTAGCGAAGAAATACGGCCTCTACACGAAGATCACCGGCGGTCAGCGAGTCGATCTGTTCGGTGCCCGCGTCGAACAACTGCCGTTCATCTGGGAAGAACTGATCGCCGCCGGTTTCGAATCGGGCCATGCGTACGGCAAATCGCTGCGCACGGTGAAGTCGTGCGTCGGTTCGACGTGGTGCCGCTACGGGGTGGGCGATTCGGTGGGCCTCGCGGTCGAACTCGAAAACCGCTACAAGGGCCTGCGCACGCCGCACAAGATCAAGTTCGGCGTATCCGGCTGCACGCGCGAATGCGCGGAGGCGCAGGGCAAGGACGTCGGCATCATCGCGACGGAGAAGGGCTGGAATCTGTACGTCTGCGGCAATGGCGGGATGAAGCCGCGCCATGCCGAACTGCTCGCCTCGGACCTCGACAAGGAAACGCTGGTGCGCTACATCGACCGCTTCCTGATGTTCTACGTGCGCACGGCAGACCGTCTGCAACGCACCAGCGTATGGCGCGACAACCTCGAAGGCGGTCTCCAGTATCTGATCGACGTGGTCGTCAACGATCGTCTCGGCGTGGTCGCGGAGCTCGAGGTGGAAATGCAGCACGTGGTCGACACCTACGAATGCGAATGGAAGCGGGCCGTCACCGATCCCGAAACGCGCAAGCGCTTCCGTCACTTCGTCAACAGCGGCGAGTCGGACAGCAATGTCGCCTTCGTCGAGGAACGCGGCCAGATCCGGCCCGCGACGCTCGACGAGCGGCGCTCGAAGCTCGCTTCGATTCCTGTCGTTGTCGAAACCGTCTGACTCTTTTCGAACGACGTCGCTCTCCATGTCCTCCAATAACGCGAAAACCGTATGTCCGTACTGCGGCGTTGGCTGCGGAATGGTGCTGCACGTCGAGGACGGCCAGGTCGTGAAGATTTCCGGCGACAAGGAGCATCCGTCGAACTTCGGACGGCTGTGCACCAAGGGGCAGTCGGCGCACGTGGCGTTGCGCAAGTCGGGCCGCCTCGAAGACGCGTTCGTGCGCCGCGCGCGCGACCAGGACCCCGCGCCGCTGCCGATGGCGCAGGCGATCAGCACCGCGGCGGCGCGTTTGCGGGGCCTGCTCGACGAACATGGACCGGATGCGCTGTCGTTCTACGTGTCGGGACAGATGTCGATCGAGGCGCAGTACCTCGTCAACAAGCTCGCCAAGGGTTTTGTCGGCACCAACAACATCGAATCGAATTCGCGCCTGTGCATGGCGAGCGCGGGCAGCGGCTACAAGCTCTCGCTCGGCGCGGACGGCCCGCCGGGATCGTACGAAGACATCGACCATGCCGATCTGTTCTTCGTGATCGGCGCGAACATGGCCGACTGTCATCCGATTCTGTTCCTGCGCATGATGGACCGCGTGAAGGCGGGTGCGAAACTGATCGTGGTCGATCCGCGCCGCACGACCACGGCCGACAAGGCCGATCTCTTCATGCAGATCAAGCCGGGTACCGATCTCGCGTTGCTGAACGGCTTGCTGCATCTGCTGCACGAAAACGGTCACACGGACGCGGCGTTTATCGCTGAGTTCACGGAAGGCTGGGACGCCATGCCCGCGTTCCTCTCGGACTACACACCGGAGAAAGTGTCGGCGATCACGGGTCTTTCCGTAGAAAGCATCCGCGAGGCGGCGCGGATGATCGGCGCGGCGCCGGAGTGGATGAGCTGCTGGACCATGGGCCTGAATCAGAGCACGCACGGCACGTGGCACACCAATGCGATCTGCAATCTGCATCTGGCGACGGGCAGGATCTGCCGCCGCGGCAGCGGCCCGTTCTCGCTGACGGGTCAGCCCAACGCGATGGGCGGCCGTGAAATGGGCTACATGGGACCCGGTTTGCCGGGGCAGCGTTCGGTTCTGGTCGACGCGGATCGCGCGTTTATCGAAGACCTGTGGGGCATTCCGGAAGGCACGCTGAAAACCGAAGTCGGCAACGGCACGATCGATATGTTCACTCGCATGGCCGCGGGCGAGATTAAGGCGTGCTGGATCATCTGCACCAATCCGGTGGCAAGCGTCGCGAATCGTCAGACGGCGATCGACGGTTTGCGCGCCGCGGAACTCGTGATTTCGCAGGACGCCTTCCTCGACACCGAGACCAATCGTTACGCCGATGTGCTGTTGCCGGGCGCATTGTGGGCCGAAGCCGAAGGCGTGATGATCAACTCCGAGCGCAACCTGACGCTGATGCAAAAGGGCATCGAGCCGCCGGGCGCCGCGCTGCCGGATTGGCAGATCATCGCGCGCGTCGCATGTGAAATGGGTTTCGCCGATGCGTTCACCTATGCAAGCGCCGAAGAGGTTTTCGCGGAAATCACGCGTGCGTCGAACCCGAAAACGGGCTACGACCTGCGCGGCGCGAGCCATCGCCGTTTGAAGGAAACACCGTTGCAATGGCCGCTTTCTTCGGACACCGCCGCCGATCGCAATCCGGTTCGCTACCTCAACGACGGCGTCAGCCAGACGCTGAAGAGTCTGCCCGACGGCAGCCGTCCGCGCCTCGTGTTTCCGACTGCAAGCGGCAAAGCCGTGTTCTTTACCCGCGCCTTTGCAGCCCCGGCCGAATTGCCTGACCGTGAATTTCCGATCGTGTTGAATACGGGCCGCTTGCAGCATCAATGGCACACCATGACCAAGACCGGCAAGGTCGCGATGCTCAACAAGCTGAATCCTGGACCGTTTGTCGAGATTCATCCCGAAGATGCCGCCACGCTCGGCATCAAGGCCAAAGATCCGGTTGAAATCCGTTCGCGCCGTGGGCGTGCCGTGTTGCCGGCGGTCGTCACGGAACGCGTGCAACCAGGCAACTGCTTCGCGCCGATGCATTGGAACGACGTCTTCGGCGACGACCTGTGCATCAACGCCGTGACGAGCGACGCCATCGATCCGGTCTCGCAGCAACCTGAACTTAAATTCTGCGCCGTTGCGCTCAGCCCGGTCGCGGCCGACGCATTCGAACCGGTTTCGAATGCGGATGACGAGACGCTCACCGACGCGCCCATCGTGACAGCCGGCGCTGCGCCGGCAAACGCCCTATCGGCGAACGCCGAGGATCTGGACATGCCCCGTATCGATGCACTCACCCGCCTGTTGCAGCTTCCGCCGACACCCGCGCCGTCGCTGACCGATACCGAGCGCGCGTATCTGGCCGGTTTCGTCAGCGGCCTGCGTTCGACTGAAGCGCAGGGCGTCGGCAGCGTGCCGGTCCTCCCGGCCGGCGCGCCGGTTGATCCGGCGAACCGCTTGTACGTGGATGGCTTGCTGGCCGGACTTTATAGCCGCAGCGGAACCCAGGCAGCCGTGCCGGCAATTTCGCTTGCCGCGTCGCATGCCGACCCGGCACAGGCGTCCGGTGTGCGCATCTTGCGTGTGCGACCCAAAGTGACTTTGCTGTGGGCCTCGCAAACCGGCAACACCGAATCGCTGACCGAGCGTTATGCCACGCGTCTGATGGAGTCGGGCTTCGAAATCCGCACGTCGTGCATGGCGGACTATCAGGCCTCGGCGCTCGCGAAAGCGCAATACGTGCTGCTGATGTCGAGCACTTTCGGCGACGGCGATCCGCCCGACAACGCGCAAAGTTTCTGGTCTCAACTGGCCGGCGACGCAGCGCCTCGTCTCGAAGGCCTGCGCTATGCCGTGCTTGCGCTCGGCGATCGCAACTACGATCAATTTTGCGGTCACGGCCGCCGTCTGGATGAACGTCTTGCCGCTCAAGGCGCACTGCGTTTGATGGATCGCGTCGATTGCGACAGCGAGTATCAGGAGAATGCCGACGCGTGGCTCGAAAGCATCATCGTGCGCATCAAGGAGGAAGATGCGGCGCTGCATGCGGTGCCCGCGGGCGGCATGATCAACGCGGTGGTGCCTGGCGCCGTGCCCACCAAGACGCGTCCGGCCGCATCGCGCCTCGTCACGAACCTGAAGTTGAACAAGCAGGGCGCCGCGAAAGATACGCGCTACTTTTCGCTGAGCACGGGCGACTCGGGCCTCGAATACGAAGCCGGCGATGCGCTGGGCGTATGGCCGAGCAATTGTCCCGAGCTGGTCGAGGAATTGATCAGCCTGAGCGGTGTGAGTGCGGACGCCACGGTGAACGTTTCCGGCGTGGGCGACATGCGCCTTGCCGACGCACTCGGCAAGCACTACGAGATCGCGCGGCCGAGCCCCGACTCGCTCGCCTTTATCGCGGCGCGGAGCAGCAACGGCGCATTGCGCGACCTGTTGACGCCGGCGCGCAAATCCGATCTCAAGCAATGGCTATGGGGCCAGCAACTCGCCGACGTGCTCCACGAATTTCCCGTGAACCTGACGGCCGCCGAATTGACGGGCATGCTCAAGCGTCTGCAGCCGCGTTTGTATTCGATTGCATCGAGCCCGAAAGCACATCCGGGAGAAGTTCATCTGACAGTTGCCGCGGTGCGCTACAACAATGGCCGCCGCCATCGCAAGGGCGTGTCGTCGACGTTTCTCGCCGACCGCGCCGGCGACGCGAATGTGCCTGTATTCGTGCAGAAATCCGCACACTTTCGGCCTCCTCATGTTTCGGATACGCCGATCATCATGGTCGGCCCCGGCACCGGCGTTGCACCGTTCCGCGGCTTTCTGCACGAGCGGCGTGCACGTGGCGACAAAGGACGCAACTGGCTGTTCTTCGGTGAACAACATGCGGCCACGGATTTCTACTATCGCGACGAACTGGAAGCGATGCGCGACAGCGGTGTGCTGACCCGGCTCGATGTCGCTTTCTCGCGCGATCAAACGGAGAAAGTGTATGTGCAGGACCGCATGCGCGAGCAGGGTGCACAACTGTGGGCATGGCTCGAAGAAGGTGCGCATTTCTACGTCTGCGGCGACGCGAACCGGATGGCCAAAGACGTCGACGCGACGCTCAAGCATGTGGTCGCTGAGCACGGCGGTATGAGTGAGGAAAAGGCCGCCGATTATGTGGGCCGTTTAGCGCAGGAAAAGCGCTACGTACGCGACGTTTATTGATTTTTAAGGCGGCCGGCTCAGACGCGCCATCACGGTTCCAGAGAGTACGCAGTCAAGCATCAGAAAAAGAATCCGGATGGCATGGAGATTGCATATCAAGTCCGGTATTCAACATCGTGATCATTCCGGTGCGCGGTGCCTCAGCGCTGTGTACCAGGTAAGCGAACAACCCGTAAATATGAGGATGTCTAATGAAAAATGTGATGAGCTCCCTTAAGAGTGGGGACTGGCGCGCGCTGGTGGCGTGTTTCCTCTATTTCGACACCGGCTTCACTGTCTGGGTGTTATACGGGCCGCTCGCGCCGTTCATCAGCAAGAGCATTGCGATGACGCCTGCGCAGCAAGGCTTGCTGGTTGCCGTGCCGGTGCTGTCGGCGGCGATCCTGCGCGTGACGCTCGGTAACCTCTATCAATCGGCGCATGGCAAGCGCATCGCGTTGATGGGCGTATTGCTGTCGGCGGTGCCGACCATCGTGCTGCCGCTGTTGCCGTTCGTGCCGTCGTACACCTTGCTGCTGGTGCTCGGCGTGTTCCTCGGCGTGGGTGGCGCGAGCTTCGCGGTGGCGCTGCCGATGGCCGGCAGCAACTATCCGCCGAAGGTGCAGGGCCTGGTGCTGGGTCTTGCCGCAGCCGGCAACATCGGCGCGGTGCTCGACGGCTTCCTGTTCCCGCAACTGGCGACGCACTACGGCTGGCAAATGGCCACGGCCGGTGCACTGCCGTTGCTCGCGATTGCCGCGATCACCCTGTATTTCTGGGCCAACGATTCCGGCATCAAATCCGGCAGCGTGCTGCGCGCGTTCGGCAGTTTCGCGGCGACGCTCGCGGGGTTGATCGTGCTCGTGCTGCTGGTCGAAGCGGGCATGTTCGGTTCCGGCAAGACCGGTGTGCTGCTGTTGCCGGTGATCGGTGCGCTGCTGGCGATTGCCGTGCTGCCCAAGCGTTATCGCTCGGTGCTGTCGGAGCGCGACACGTGGGCGATCATGCTGGTGTACAGCATCACGTTCGGGGGCTTTGTCGGCATGTCGTCGTATGTTTCGCTGCTGCTGACCAACCTGTATCAGCTGTCGAAGATCGACGCGGGCCTGTTCATGGCGCTGCTGGCCGCAACCGGCGCGATCGTGCGGCCGCTCGGCGGCCTGATCGCCGACAAGGTGTCGGGCGTGCGCGCGCTGACCTTCCTGCTCGCGGTCATTTCGCTGTGCGACTTCGTTTTTGCTGCAGCAATGCCGTCGATGGTGGGCGGGATTGTGCTGCTACTGTGCCTGTACGTGGCCTTCGGCCTGGGTAATGGCGCGACCTTCCAGCTGGTGCCGCATCGCTGGGCCGGCCGCACCGGCTTGATGTCGGGTATCGTCGGCGCGGCGGGCGGTATCGGCGGATTCTATCTGCCGGTCGTGATGGGCATCGCGAAAGAGAGCACGGGCAGCTATCAGATGGGCTTCGCGACCTTCGGCGCGCTGGCGGCTTGCGCGTTCCTCGCGATCGTCGCACTGCGCCGTCCGTGGATGGCGTGGTCGATGCACGGCAACGTGATGCACGCGCACGCAACGGAGTAAGGCAATTCGGCATCCGCGCCCATGCATGTCTGCCGATGGCGGTCGCACGGCGCGGATGCCGGCTGGCACGAAGGGGTCAATCGAATCATAAGAAGATGACATGAGCATCACGAAAGAACGGGTTCAGACGCCGCCGTCCGAAGCGGATGTCTCCAGCGAGGTATTGAGCTCGTTGATCAACATGGCGGGTCGCCAACGGATGCTGTCGCAACGCATCGTGTTGCAGTCGATGTTGGCGTTTCAACAGTTTGACGGGGCGATCGCTATCGCGCGGGAAACCTTACGGACCTTTTCGGACAGCCACACGACACTGGTGCAAGGCCGCGACGGTCTGCCGGGGCTATTTTCGCCGGCGTTGCAGGAAGCTTTTCACGGCAGTGGCAACGTCGCGAAGAAGATCACGGACTTTATCGCGCTGGCCTCGGCGGCGTTGGAGACGATCGAGCGCGCCTCGTCGCGCGCCAACGAAGCCCTGAACGCGCTGATCGGCGCCGTCGATCCGCTGCTGACGCATCTGCACGCCGTGACCGCGGTCTACGAGCAGGAAAGCCGGCGCATTGCGCGGGCGCAAAAGAAAGGCCAGCAGGATCTCATCGAGCGGATCAAGGCGATCGCCAAGGAAGCGCATATCGTTTCGTTCAACGGACAGATCGTGGCGAGCCGCTCGAATGTGACCGGCCGGGAGTTCGCCGTGATAGCGGGCGTGATGACCTCCATCACCAAGGAACTCGAGGCGGTGGTGGGCGCGTTCGTGAAGAAAACTTCAGCGGGGTAGGCGAACGCCTGCTGAGATCTGTTTCGCTGTCTTCGAATGCGGAACGTGAACATCAAGAAAGTTTGAACAGCCACGGCGCTGGAGCCGCCAATAGTGCGGCCCCAGCGCGCCAGTCCCCTAAACCTCAGAACTTGTGGCGCAGCGCGAGTCGCACGGCGACCTGATTCCCCGTCGACGACGGCGCCTGCACGCCCGGAATAAACGCGTTGTCGAGAATCGAGTTAGTCGAGTCGCCGGCAACCTTCTGATATTCGCCCTGCACGTATACGTCCGTGCGTTTGGACAGGTTGTAGTCCGCCATCAAGCCGACCGAGTGAATCTTCGGTTTCACGCTGCCGGTCGACGCATCGTAGTTCTCCATCGTGTACACATACTGCGCGCCGATAAAGAAGGCCGGCGTGAACTGGTATTTGCCGTTCACTTCGAAGTTCTGGTACTTCAGCGTATTCAACCTGACGCCGGACGCCGCCAGCGGGATGCCGATATAGCCGTTGCCGGTCGGGTCCTTATAGTTGGAATTGGTATAGGCAAAACCGGCGGTCGCCGCGCCGAACGTGTAGTTGATGCCGCCGCCGAACACCCGCATGCGCCCGGCGATGAAGCTCGCGTCGTTCGCGGTGATCGCGCCCGTCGAACCCGCGCCCGGATTGTTCGCCTGCAGGTACGCGGCTGCGATGAGCAGCCCGCCGTTCGCATACTGGCCGCCGAAGCTATAGGCGCGGTTGTTCGCGAAGTTCGTGTCGTTGCTGAAGCTGTAGACGCCGCCGAACTGGAAGCCCGCGATTTCCGGGCTCGCATACTTCACGCTGTTGCCGAGACGGAACGAGTTGTCCGTGTTGTCGTTGTCGTACGGGTGCGCGAACAGGTAGCCGGCCCAGTTGCCATTGGCGGTGGTTTGCGCGAGGTAGTCGACCACCGAGTCGTACTGGCGCCCGAGCGTGACCGTGCCGAACCGGTTGTCGCTCAAGCCCACATAGGCCTGCCGGCCGAACAGGCGGCCTCCCTGGCCGAGCCGCCCCGAATTCACGTCGAAGCCGTTTTCCAGCTGGAACACCGCCTTCATGCCGCCGCCCAGATCTTCCGAGCCCTTCATGCCCCAGCGGCTGCCTTGCGCATAGCCGCTCGCCATTTCCCAGACCGCGCCATGCCCGGCGTTGTTGGTGTAGTCGATGCCTTCATCGAGCACGCCGTACAGAGTCACGCTGCTTTGCGCGAAGACGGACGAGGCCGCCAGCGAGGCGAGCGCGGTGAAGGCGGCGGTGGCGATGACATTCTTTTTCATTGTGAGCTCCAGACATTGGTAATGAGCAGCCCAATGGTTCGAAACGGGGTTCGACCGCCTGCAAGGGCCGCTGCTTTTGGCAAAGCCCGGATTCTGCTATTCGAGACGGGAATCGCGTATGAGGCACATCCCTGGATAAACGTGATTTTTTCGAATGTTTATCCCGCGAATTATTCGCTTGTGGGGCGCCGTGCCCCGGAGAAAAATTCCGTTCATTCGCCTTTGGCATGAAGGCGATAACCGAAGGCAACGCGCCACCGCACCCGCTTTTTCAGGAGACGACATGCGACTCGATCGGAATTTTGCTAACGGCTGCTTTATCGACGCGGCAAGCGACGAGCTCATCGCCGTCACCAACCCCGCCACCGAAGCCGTGATAGCCCACGTCACGGGCGCCACCGAAGCCGAGGCCATTGCCGCGGTCGACGCCGCAGCGGCCGCCCAGAAGGGCTGGCGCAAGCTGCCTGCGGCGGAGCGCGCGGTCTATCTGCACAAGCTCGCCGACGCGCTCACCGAATGCGCGCCCGCCATTGGCGCGGCGCTCGCGCTGGAGTCGGGCAAGAGCGTCGCCGACGCCACCCATGAAGCGATCTACGCCGGCCAGATCACCCGCTACCACGCCGAATGGGCGCGCCGCATCGAAGGCGAGGTGATCCCGAGCGACACACCCGACGAAAACCTCGTGCTGCATCGCGAGCCGATTGGCGTGGTCGCATGCCTGATCCCGTTCAACTACCCGGTCTATACGTTCATGCGCAAGGTGGCGCCGGCGCTGATCGCCGGCAATACCGTGGTCGTGCGCCCCAGCAACAACACGCCGACCTCCGCGTTCGAGATCGCCAAGGCCGTTGAGAAGGCAGGGTTGCCGGCCGGCGTCGTGAACATCCTCGCGATGAATCATGCAACCGCCGAGGCGCTCTGCACGCATCCGAAGGTCGGCATGATCACGCTGACCGGCAGCGTCGGCGCGGGCCGCAAGGTGCTCGAATACTGCAAGGCGAACATCGCCAAGCCGTCGCTCGAACTGGGCGGCAAGACGCCGGCGATCATCGAGGCGGATGCCGATCTCGAGAAGGCCGCGCGCGATCTGGTCGCCTCCAAGACCACTCACTGCGGGCAGCTTTGCACGGCGATCGAACGCGTCTATGTGCAGGAAAGCGTGCATGACCGTTTCGTCGCGCTGCTGAAGAAGCACATGAGCGCAGTGGAAAGCGGCGATCGCGGCGAACAGCCGTCGCTGATGGGGCCGCTCGTCAATGAGGCATCGCGGCAGTCGATTCACGGCATGGTCGAGCGCGCGATTGCCGCGGGCGCCACGCTCGAAACGGGTGGCAGGCTGCCGCAAGGCAAGGGTTTCTTCTATCCGGCCACGCTGTTGTCGAACTGCCGTCAGGACATGGAAATCATCCAGGAAGAGACCTTCGGTCCGATCATGCCGGTCGTCAAATACCGCACGCTCGACCAGGCACTGGAGATGGCCAACGACCATCAGTTCGGTTTGTCGTCGGTGCTCTATACCGAGAACTACCGTAGCGCGATGAAGATCGCCAACGGTATCGAGGCCGGCGAGTTGTATGTAAACCGCACGCCGGCCGATCCGTATCAAGGTTTCCATGCAGGCTGGAAACGTTCGGGTCTCGGCGGCGACGACGGCAAACACGGCATGCTCGAATTCACGCAGACCCGTCTCGTGGTCATGAAGTACTGACGCCGATATTGATGCAGAAACCGGCGCGTGCCGCGCGATTCGGAGCAGGCGGCACGCGTTGATTTGAAACCCGTAGAAACGCAGCAAATCCGCTGCACCTATAAAAATATTTGAAGACCCGGCGGCCCGATGAACCGGCGTTGTGTCTTCCAGGAGCGCTCACGTGTCATCTCAACCCGTTCAAACTACCGCTTCGCTCGAGTCGAGCGCCGCGGAATCCGCACTGCAAGCCAACCGGGCCCAACGCTACATCCAGCTCATGTTGCTGGTCGTGGCAGCCGGCGCGATCTACCCGATTCTGTATCTGCGGCAGGTCTATCAGCCGACCATGCTCGAAGTGTTTCACATCACCGATAGTCAGCTCGGCTATCTGTATTCGTCGCTCGGCACGATCTTTCTGCTGAGCTACTTGCCTAGCGGTTGGCTTGCCGACCGGATCGCACCACGTCTCCTGATCTGTTTTTCGCTGATCGCAACCGGCGTGCTCGGCCTGTGGTATTCGACCGCGCCGTCGTTCCAGATGCTGATGCTGATTTTCGGCGGCTGGGGTTTGACGACCGGCTTGACCTTCTGGGCCGCCGTGATCAAGCGTGTGACGATGATTGCCGGCACGCACGAGCAGGGACGTTTCTTTGGTTTGCTCGACGGCGGACGCGGCTTGATCGAAGCCATGCTCGCGACCGTCGCGATCACGCTGTTCGCGTGGTTTACGCAGACCAGGGGCGAACCCGTGGCGGCGGGCTTCAAGCTGGTCGTCTACATGTACGCTTTCCTGTGCATCGCACTTGGCGTGGTGCTTGCGCTCGTTAAAGATCCGCAAGGCGCTAAAGACGCCGCCGCCAACCGCGCCACGAAGAAACGCAGCAACGTGCTGGTCGATCTGAAAACGCTCGCGTCGATTCCCGAGTTGTGGCTGGTCGCGGCTATCGTGTTTTGCGGTTACCAGGTGTTCTGGGCTACTTACAGCTTCTCCGCTTATCTGCACGAAGGCGAAATTGGCTTGACGGTGGTGATGGCCGGCACGATCACGACGCTCAAGCTGTGGATGCGGCCGATCGGCGGCATCGGCGGCGGCTTTCTCGGCGACCGTTATTCGAAGGTCTCGGTGCTGGTGATCGCGCTTTTCCTCGCCGCACTGTCGCTGCTGGGTCTGATGGCGGCACCGCGTATTTCGAGTCACGTGCTGCTGGTGTTTCTCGTGCTGTTCATCGGCATTCTGACTTACGCGATTCGCGGGCTGTACTGGTCGCTGCTGGATCGCTGCAATATCCCGGTCGAAACGATGGGCCTCGCCATCGGCCTGATCTCCGTACTCGGTTATTCGCCCGACGTGTTCCTGCCGTTGATCAACGGTTATCTGACGCAGAACTTCCCGGGCGTCTTCGGATATCAGCTTTACTTCGGCTATGTGGCCGGAATGGCGGCGCTCGGCGGTGTTGCTGGGCTTGCGCTGAGAAACATGCATGGGTTCGGAGTAAGCGCTAAAGCGCCAACTCCGACCGACATAGAAAAGGGGTCGCGTAAATGAAAGTTGTTTCGCTCGAAACGCATATCGTCGCCGTACCGCCGCCGCACGTGGGCGGCATGTACTGGATCTTCGTCAAGCTCAAGACCGATTGCGGTATTGAAGGCGTCGGTGAAATCTATTCGGCGACGTTTCATCCGAAGGCGATGACCCACGTCATCGACGATGTATTCGGCCGCTACCTGCTCGATAAGGATCCGCACCACATCGAGCGGCTCTGGCGCGAAGCGTATTCGAGCGGTTTCACGCAACGCCCCGATCTGACGATGATGGGCGTGGTCAGCGGGCTCGAAATGGCGTGCTGGGACATTATCGGCAAGGCAGCGAACAAGCCGGTGTACGAACTGCTCGGCGGTATGGTGAACCAGCGTCTGCGCTCGTACACCTACCTGTATCCGAAGAACAGCCGCGGCGAATACGACTACGACGATCCCGATCTCGCCGCCGAATGCGCCGCTGAAAATGTGAAGCGCGGCTTCACCGCGGTGAAGTTCGATCCGGCAGGGCCGTACACGGCTTATTCGGGCCACCAGTTGTCGATGGAAGTGCTCGACCGCTGCGAGACGTTTTGCCGCCGCGTGCGGGAAGCCGTCGGCAGCAAGGCCGATCTGCTGTTCGGCACGCATGGGCAGATGGTGCCTTCGTCGGCGATCCGGCTGGCCAAACGTCTCGAGAAGTACGATCCGCTGTGGTTCGAAGAACCGGTGCCGCCGGGACAGGAAGGCGCAATGGCGCAAGTCGCGCAGCACACGAGCATTCCGATTGCCGCGGGCGAACGCCTGACCACCAAGTATGAATTCTTCAAGCTGCTCGAAGCGGGTGCGGCGTCGATTCTGCAACTGAACGTGGCGCGTGTGGGCGGCCTGCTCGAAGCGAAAAAAGTCGCAGCGATCGCCGAGGTCTATTACGCGCAGATCGCGCCGCATCTGTACAACGGTCCGATCGGCGCGGCTGCCAGCATTCAGCTCGCAGCCTGCACGCCGAACTTTCTGATTCAGGAAAGCATCGGCACGTGGGACGGTTTTCATGCGGCCGTGTTGAAGAAGCCGATTCAATGGGAGGACGGCTACATCATTCCTTCGCAGGAACCGGGCTTGGGCGTGGAGCTGAACATGGACGTCGTCAGAGAGCACACGCCGTACACCGGCGAGCGTCTGCATCTGCAAATGGCCGCGCAACCCGCCGACGTAAAAGACCTCGCGCCGGCCAAGGGTTGAGTCCGGCTTGAACCTGCCGCGTCGACCTGCGGGTTTTACGCTGCGGGCTTTGGCCTGCGAGTTTTAACCGGCAGGTTTTAACTGGTTTTACGCATTCAATAGATTGAGCGCCCTCAGGCGACATAGAGCATGAACTACGATTACATCATCGTCGGCGCGGGTTCGGCGGGCTGCATTCTCGCCAATCGCCTGTCGGCGTCGGGCCAATATTCGGTGCTGCTGCTCGAAGCGGGCGGCAAGGACAGCTCGTTCTGGTTCAAGATCCCGGTGGGTTTCACCAAGACGTACTACAACGAAACCTATAACTGGATGTACTACAGCGAGCCCGAAAAGGAGCTCGACAACCGGCCGATCTATTGCCCACGCGGCAAGGTGCAGGGCGGTTCCGGCTCGATCAACGCGATGATCTACGTGCGCGGCCAGCCGCATGATTTCGACGACTGGGCCGCGGCGGGCAACCCGGGCTGGGCGTTTCGCGACGTGCTGCCGTATTTCCGCAAGCTCGAATCGCACCCGCTCGGCAACACGGAATATCACGGCGCGGACGGGCCGATCCGCATCTCGCCGATGAAAGACGCAGTCCATCCGATATGCCACGTATTCCTGAAAGGCTGCGACCAGGCCGGCTACAAGCGTAGCGACGACTTCAATGGCGAACGATTCGAAGGTGCGGGCATTTACGACGTGAATACGCGCAACGGGCAGCGTTCGTCGAGCAGCTTCGAATATCTGCATCCGGTGCTGACGCGCAAGAACCTGACGGTCGAGCGTGACGTGCTGGCAAGCCGCGTGCTATTCGACGGCAACCAGCGGGCCATTGGCGTGAGCGTGACGCAGAACGGCGCCACGCGGCAGTTCATGGCTAACCGCGAGGTGATCCTGTCGGCGGGCGCGGTCGATACGCCGAAGCTGCTGCAACTCTCGGGCGTAGGCGATAGCGCCTTGCTGGCGAAGCATCGCATCGCGATGGTCAAGGAACTGCCCGCTGTGGGGCAGAATCTGCAGGACCATCTGTGTGTGAGCTTCTACTATCGCGCGAACGTGAAGACGCTGAACGACGAAATGCGCCCGTTGCTCGGCAAGCTCAAACTCGGCCTCCAGTATCTGCTGACGCGCAAGGGACCGCTTGCGATGAGCGTGAATCAGTCGGGCGGGTTCTTCAAGGGCAATGATCGGCAAGCGCAGCCGAACCTGCAGTTGTACTTCAATCCGCTGTCGTACCGGATTCCGAAGAGCAACAAGGCGAATCTCGAACCCGAGCCGTATTCGGGCTTCCTGCTGGCATTCAACCCATGCCGGCCGACGAGCCGCGGGTCGATCGAGATCGCGTCGAACCGAGCGGAAGAGGCCGCGAAAATCCGCATCAACGCGCTCACCACGGAGAAGGACATCGACGAAGTGATTCAGGGTTGCGAACTGGTGCGCAAGGTGATGGCATCGCCGGCGTTGAAAGACATCACGGTCGAGGAAATCTCGCCGGGGCCACAGGTGAATACGCGCGAAAGTTTCCTGCAGTATTTCCGTGAGCAATCGGGCTCGATCTATCACCTGTGCGGCTCGTGCGCGATGGGCGACGACCCGCGCACTTCCGTGGTCGATGCGCGTTTGCGGGTGCATGGGATTGCGGGCTTGCGCGTGGTCGATGCGTCGATCTTCCCGAACATCACATCGGGCAACATCAATGCGCCGACCATGATGGTGGCGGAGAAGGGCGCGGAGATGATTCTCATGGACGCCGCCGTCGAAACGGCCTTTAAACCCGACGCGGCGGAGCTGGCTGCCGCCGCCTGACCGCTGGAAAGTCACCGTTAGCGGTGTAGAGAAAAACGCGCCGATACGATGCAATCGGCGCGTTTTTTTTGCGCCATGCTGGGCGGAACCGGGATGGCTCAAATAGACCGGAGTCGCCTGGGCGTCCGCACTCAGACGATTTTTATCTGCATCAATCCGCTGCGCCCGGTTGTGCCGACTCCGACGAATCGAGTGCGCGCTCGGTCAGCCAGATTTCCTGCTGCAGCCATTCGCGGAATAGCGCGACGTGTGGCAACTCGTCCTGCCCTGCGCGCGTAACGAGCCAATACGACTGGTGGCCGTCGACGTGCACGTTCAGCACTTGTACCAACTGCCCCTCAGCCAGCTCGCGCCCGATCATGTGACGATCGGCGATGGTCACGCCGAGCCCGTCGATAGCGGCCTGGATCGCGTGATCGAGCAGATCGAATTCGTAGCCGCCACGGGTGTCGACGTTCTCGATGCCGGCGGCTTTCAGCCAATGCTGCCAGGTCAGATAACGCTGATCGGCGCTCGCGAGCACATGCAGCAGCGTGAACTGATTCAGATCGATAGCGGCGCGGCCTGCCTCGCGTGCGAGCAACGCGGGCGCACAGACGGCGATGTGCCGTTCGTTCATCAGCAGACGGTTGTCGACGCCTTCCCACTCGCCGTTGCCAAAGCGGATCGCGCAGTCGAGCACGCCCGATTCGGCGAGATTGTCGTCGACGCGGGTCGACAGGCTGAGTTCGAGGTGCGGATGCGCGTCGCGCAGACGTCCGAGACGCGGCATCAGCCAGCGGCTCGTGAAGGTGGGAGGCGCATTGATACGCAGACGATTGCGATGGGTTTTCTCCTGCAGGCCGCGCACTGTGAGTTCGATCCGGTCGAACGATTGTTGCAGGGCTTGCAGGAGGATGCGGCCGGCGGCAGAGAGCTCGAGATGGTGATGGTGACGCTGGAGCAGCGTCTCGCCGAGTTGCGCTTCCAGTTGCCGGACTTGCCGGCTGACCGCGCTTTGCGTCACGTTCAGCAGTTCCGCTGCGCGCGTGAAGCTGCCCGTGCGGCCGGCGACTTCGAAGGCTTTCAGCGCGTTCAGCGCGGGCATTTTGCGTTTCAAGATCGGGAACCGAGGGGTAGGCTGGAGCGCGGCGGCGCGGGTGCCCGCTATTTTACTGGGTTGCCCTCGCGGCGTTTAGTCAACGCCGCATCCCGACTCACTCAAAGCGTCGCGCGAAAAGAACTAGTCCGCCACGCGTTTGTCCGCAAGCGCGCTCTGGCAGTCCGCCAGAACCTGCTTCACCAGCCGTGCCTGAGGGTCGAGCTCGTCCGTATCGAGAATCTCTTCGACCGCATCCCGCGCCCAATCGGCCTCGACAAATTTCGCATGCCGCTGCGCGATCTCCAGGGCGGTTGCCGACAGCCTGGCGATACTCAGCCAGTCTGCTTCCCGGGACCGATGATCGAGCCACTTATGGGCGGCCTGCACGTGAAACGCCGCGTCAGGCCAGTCCTCATTCAGGTAATACGCGCCCAGGCAGCCGCATGTGAGCCAGCACAACAGCTCCAGACGGTCACGTGGACTCAGATGGTGGCGTACATCACTCATGGCGACGCTCGCTGCTGAAATTTGCGTTCCGGTGAGGACGGCAAGCCGCCCCCCGCTTACGTTACACAATATCACGCAGAATTCACGAGCGGCAATGCCTGACTGACCCTGGCGACTCCGGCACCACAAACACCGCGCGCCGACCGGCAGACGGCCGGTTTCCGTTAGCGCGTAGCGACGATAAACAGCCGAGGGAACGGCAGCAACACGGTGCCGTCAGCCAGGGCCGGATAAGCCCGCGCGATCGCATCCCGGTAGCGTGCCAGGAAGACGCCTTCCTCGCTGTCGTCGAGCTCGGCGAGGAACGGTCTCAGCGCGCTGCCCTTGAACCATTCGACCACGGCGTCCGCGCTGCCCGCGAGCGGGTGATGGTAGACGGTGCGCCACACATCGACCCGCGCGCACAGCGGTTTGAGCAAGGCGTAGTACCAGTCGGCGCCGTAGCGCAGGGTGCGCTCCACGCCCTTCAGCTTGTTGGCCCACGGGCCGTCGGCAGCGACCTCGCGCAGCAGACGGTGCGCGGGTTCGTCGAGGTTGTCCGGCATTCGCACGGCAAGATTGCCGCCCGGCGTCAGTTTGTTCACCAGCGACGGAAACAGCTGCGCGTGATTCGGCACCCACTGCAGCACGGCATTGGCGAGGATCAGGTCGTAAGGGCCCGGGGCATCCCATGTCGCAATGTCGCTTACCTCGAACTGGAATTGCGGCAGGCGCCGGCGGGCCGCCGCGATCATGTCGGCGGAACTGTCCAGGCCGCTGACCGTCGCGCCGGGCAGGCGGGCCGCCAGCGCTTCGGTGGAATTGCCGGGGCCGCAGCCGATGTCCACCGCCACTCGCACATCCGTTGCCGGGACTGCCGCCAGCAGATCCCTGACTGGACGCGTGCGCTCGTTTTCGAACAACACGTACTGTTTGGCCTGCCAATTCGTCGATGACGTCATCTCGTGCTCCTTTGTCCCGATTTATGCCGGGTTGTTCCGGTTGCCGGACCGTTTTCGCTGACATCCGCCCACTGCGCGCGGTGTCAAATCGATCCAATCCGCTCATTCTGTGAGGCGGCGAAGCCGGAGTAAAATGAATTTATCATTCCAATTCCTTCATTTTTCTAATGAAAATCGACACGCTCGGCGTACAGGCGTTCGTCGCGATTGCGGATCGCGGCAGCTTTCAGGGCGCGGCCGATTCGTTGCACGTCACGCAAACGGCGATTACGCAACGTCTGCGCAAGCTCGAAACGTATCTCGGCGTCACGCTGATCGAGCGGACCACCCGTTCCATGGCGCTGACGGAAATAGGGCGCAGTTTTCTGCCCCAGGCGCGCCGTCTGCTGGGCGAGCTTGCGGATGCGCTCGTGGAGATTCGTGAGACGGGGGTCGCCCGTCGCGGCGATGTGTCGATCGCCTGCGTGCCGACCGTGGGCGTGCAGTATCTGCCGCGCATTCTGCAGGCGTATGCCGCGCGCTATCCGCATAACCGCATCAAGATTCTCGATCACGCGTCGTCGGCGGTGGAGGAAGCCGTGCTGCGCCGGGAGGTGGAATTCGGCATCAATATCGCCGGCGAGCATCATCCGGATCTTGCCAGCGTGCCGTTGACGGAGGACCGCTACGTGCTGATTTGCCATGAAGATCATCCTCTGGCGAAACGGCGGCGTATCGCCTGGCGGCAACTGCAATCGTATCCGCTGATTTTCGCCGGCGAGGTCAGCGGTAATCGTGCGTTGCTCGATGTGGCGCTGGAAAAGAACGAACTGGCGCTGCGCTCCTTCTATGAAGTGCAACGCAGTTCGACTGCTGTTGGCCTGGTTGCTCAAGGAGTGGGCGCGGCCGTCGTGCCGGCGCTCGCGATCCAGAAAGGCGCGTATCCGACGGTGCGCACGGTCGAGCTCACGCATCCGGTGGTGTCGCGCACGCTGGTGCTGGTGGCGCGCAAGACCGCTCAGTTGTCGCCGGCGGCGCAGGCGCTCTACGACATGATTCTCGAACAGGCGACGTTGAAAGTTTGATGTTGGCGGTGAGGCGCGGGGCGACAGGCGGCATTGAAAAGGTGACATCGGCGGCGAGAGGCGGGGTGTCAGGCTTGAAGCTTGAAACCTGAACTTGAACCCTGAACCCCCGGTCCGGCGTTTGACACAAATCCCGAGAGCCAACGTCCAACGCAAATCCAGCCGTCAAGTCCAGCCGCTACAAACACTGAGCCCGCAAACACTGCGCCGCATGACTCAGATCGTCCTCGATCGCGCGTCGCACGCCGGCCGCGTCACGCGCCTTCGCTGCATTCAGCAAGTCTTCGTGGGCATCGTTGAGCGTATCGGCAAACCGCGCATCGCCAAACAGGAGATTCGAAATCGGCCCGACCTGCAGCCACACCGTTTCGATCAACTCGAGCAAAAGCGGCGAGCCGGCCGCGCGGTACAGAATCAGATGGAACGCCTCGTTGGCGTCGAGGTAGCCTTTGGCATCGGCGCTCCGCAGGGCCTGGGCCATTTGCGCATTCAGTTTTTCCAGCGTCTCCAGGTCGTGTGCGCTCAGATGCGGCACGCCCAGTTCGGCGGCCTGGCCTTCGAGAATCAGGCGCACGCGCAACACGTCGTCGAATTGTTCTTTCGACAGACGCGGCACCGTCACGCCGCAATTGGGCACGTTCACCAGCGCCGATTCGGCCGCAAGGCGCTGCAAGGCGGAGCGCACCGGCATCTCGCCCACGCCGAGTTCGGCGGCGACGTGACGGATCTTGATGCGCTCGCCCGGCACGAAGCGTCCGATCGTCAGCCACTGCCGCAGCGTTTCGTAGGTCTGATCCTGCAGCGTGTGATGGCGCGAAGTTTTCATAAAGCTCGATACGGGGTCGCAAAAACGGCAAAAAAGGGCTGCGGAAAGGGGCTGCTGGAAAGGCCGCCAGTTTGGCGCCGGCTGTGCCCGTCAAGCGGCGCCACTCGCGATCCAGCGCACTCAGGTCAGTTCGGCAAGGCAGGCGTCGAAGGCGGAAACCAGTCTGTCGACGTCGGCCGCCGACGTCTCGGGGCATACCAGGATCATGTTGTGAAACGGCGTGATCAGCACGCCGCGATTGAGCAGGTAAAGGTGCACGATATGCTCCAGTTCCGGGTCGAGCTGGCGGCCGGCTTCGTCACCGTTGCGCGGCGGTGTCGGCGAAAACTGGAATTCGGTGCGGGCGCCGACGCGCGTCACGCACCACGCGAGGCCATGACGCGCGATCGCACTTTTCAGGCCGGCCTCGATCCGCTCGGCGAGCGCGAACATGTGGTCGTAGGCGGCGTCGGTCATCACCTCGGCGAGCGTCGCGCGGATCGCGCTCATTGCCAGCATGTTCGCCGTGAGGGTCGTGCCGATGCCGGAGTGGCCGGGCGGTGCGCTGCGTTTGGCGTGCTGAGCGCGGGCCGCCAGCCCGGCGCTGAAACCGTACACGGCGCACGGAAAGCCGCCGCCGACCGGTTTGCCGAGGATGAACAGATCGGGTTCGAGTCCGTACGCCGCCGAGTACCCCCCCGGCCCGCAGCTGATGGTGTGGGTTTCGTCGATCGCGAGCAGCGTGCCGTAGCGGCGCATGAGCGCTTGCGCTTGCCGCCAGTAGTCCGGTTCGGGCAACACCATGCCGATGTTGGTCATCGCGGGTTCGGCCAGCACGCAGGCTACTTCGCCGTCTTTCAGCGCATTTTCCAGCGCGTCCAGGTCGTTGAATTCGATCACGCGCGTGGCCTCGAGCAGGTCGTGCACCTGGCCGATCAGGCTGTCGCGCTGTTGCGGCCTGCCGTCGACGAGATCGACGAACACGTCGTCCACCGTGCCGTGATAGCAGCCGTTGAAGATCACGATCTGCTTGCGCCCGGTCGCCGCGCGGCCCCAGCGCAACGCAAAGCGGTTGGCGTCGCTCGCGGTCATCGCGAACTGCCAGTAGGGCAGGCCGAAACGGCGCGCGAGTTCTTCGCCGACCCACGCGGCGTCTTCGCCCGGCAGCATGGTCGTCAAGCCGCGCTCGGCCTGGAGAGCGAGCGCGCGGGCCACGGGCGCGGGCGAATGGCCGAACATCGCGCCCGTGTCGCCGAGGCAGAAGTCCGCGTAGCGATGACCGTCCACGTCGGTAAACGCGGCGCCCCGTGCGTGATCGACATAGAGCGAGAAGGGCGTCGACCAGTCGTTCATCCAGTGCAGCGGCACGCCGAATAACAGATGATGCGCGGCGCGTTCGGATAGGGCGCGCGACTTCGGCATGGCCTCCTCAAACGCGCGGCGTTCGCGTTCGACGAGCGCTTGCGCGCGCGCCCAGTTGATGCCGTGGCGAGTATTCAAAGCCAGCTTCTCCAATGATGTTTCCAGCATGTTTCCAGCGGCCGGCCGCGCTCAGACGAGCAGTTGCAGATGCTCGCGCTCCCACGCGGTAATGCCTTGCGAGAAGGTCTCGAACTCTTTTTCCTTCACCGCGCAATAGGCCTGCACGAAGTTGTCGCCGAGCACGTCCGCGAGTTCGGTGCATTTCAGCAGCGCCTTGAGCGCATCTTCGAGACCGCGCGGCAGTTCGTATTCGAGGTCGTAGGCGCTTTCGATCATCGGCGCCGACGCTTCCTGCTGCTCGACCATGCCGAGATAGCCGCAGGCGAGGGTGGCCGCCATCGCCAGATACGGATTGACGTCGACGCCCGGCACGCGGTTTTCGAGCCGCCGGCCGTCCGGCCCGGAATTCGGCACGCGGATGCCGCAGGTGCGGTTGTCGTAGCCCCAGCGCACGTTGATCGGCGCGGCGGTGAAGCGCGACAGGCGCCGGTAGGAGTTCACGTAGGGCGCGAACATCGGCATGGCTTGCGGCATGTACTTCTGCATGCCGCCGATGTAGTTGAAAAACAGCGGGCTGGCCGAGCCGTCGGGGAGTGAAAAGATGTTCTCGCCGGTTTGACTATCGACGATGCTCTGATGAATATGCATCGCGCTGCCGGGCTCATGCTCCATCGGCTTGGCCATGAAAGTCGCGAAAATGCCGTGACGGTAGGCGGTTTCGCGCACCGCGCGCTTGAACAGGAACACGCGGTCGGCGAGATCGAGCGCGTCGCCGTGAGAAAAATTGATCTCCATTTGCCCCGCGCCCACTTCATGCACGAGCGTTTCGACGCCGAGATGCGTGGTCTCGCAAAAGCGTGACAAGTCCTGAAAGAACGGATCGAACTCGTTGACGGCGTCGATCGAAAACGACTGGCGGCCGGCTTCGCTGCGCCCCGCGCGGCCGAGCGGCGGGCGCAGCGGTTCATGCGGATTCTCGTTCTGCGCGATCAGGTAGAACTCCATCTCCGGCGCGACTACCGGACGCCAGCCTTTTTCCTCGTAGAGCTTCAACACCCGTCGCAGCACCGCGCGCGGCGAAATGCCGATCGGCTTGCCGTCGAGCCCGACGCAATCGTGGATCACCACCGCGACCTGCTCGATAGCCCACGGCACGAGCCGCACCGTGTTCGGATCGGGGACGCAGACCATGTCGGGATCGCTCGGCCCGACAAAGCGCTCGAAATTCGCGAACTCGCCGTTGACGGTGATCATCAGGAGCGCGTTCGACATGTGCATCTTGCCTTCCGAGAGAAACAGGTTCTTCGGCACGATCTTCCCGCGCGCGACGCCCGTCATGTCCGGTATCACGCATTCCACTTCATGAATGCGGTGATGTTCCAGGAATTCGCGCAGGTCATCGCGTAGGTCGCTTTGCAAGGTTGACTCCAGTCGGTTGATGAAGACGGCGCGACGCGCGGCTGCATTTCTTGCGCGACGAGTTGCCTGTTCGGGAAAGCTGGGCATTTTGCATGATGGGATTTGATCAAATCATCGCATGGATTTTTCCTTTTGGGAATTTGATCAAATATCATCGGTCGATCGAGGGAACCTGAGAGCCGCCCATGACCGATGCACCACGTTCGCCACACCCATCGCCGGCCCAATGCGTCGCGACACTGCATACGATTGCCGCCGCCGTCTCCTTGCTGGAGCGGCAGGGCATCGGTGCCGAGGTGCTGCTGGCGGGAAGCGGCGTCGGCGCGGGCGATTTGCGGCAGCCGTCCGGGCTCGTCACGCATGCGCAGGAGCTGATCGTGTTCTCCAACGCGTTGCGTGCCTGCGGCGACACGCGCATCGGCCTCGATATCGGCCGCGCCATGCACATCTCGAGCTACGGCATCCTCGGTTACGCGATGCTGGTGAGCCCCACGCTCGGCGACGCGCTGCAATGCGCCCAGGACTTTCCCTTACTGCTCGGCAGTTACTTCAAGGTTTCGCTGCGCCGCAACGCCGACGTCGCGGCGATCGTCGCGGCCGACTATCACTACCGGCCGGATCTCACCGTGATCAATACGGACATGTGCCTCGCGTCGATGTGGGCGGTGGTCTGCGACGTGCTGTCCGCGCGGCGCGCGCCATCCGCGCTCGAGGTGACGTTCGGCGCGCCCGCCCATGCGGATGCCTACGAAGAGCGGATTGGCCGTCGCGCCACCTTCGACGCTGCCGAAAATGCGCTGATTTTTCCGGCCAGCTGGCTTGATGAACCACTACCCCTCGCCGAGCCGGTGAGCTATCTGATGTCGCGTCAACAGTGCGCGCAACTCGAGCGCGAATGGGCCACCGCGGCGGGCAACGACGTCACCGCGCGCAGCCTGCGCCTGCTGTATGCCGACCCATGCCGCTACGGTTCGCTGCGCTCGCTCGCCGACGCGCTGTGCGTGTCGGAACGCACGCTCAGACGGCGGCTGGCGGGCAGCGGCTCCGCCTTCCAGGCGCTGCTCGACCGCGTGCGGCACGATCTCGCGCTCGACTACCTGGTGCGTACGCGGCTGTCGATGTCGGATATCGCCGAGCGGCTCGGCTACAGCGAAACGGCCGGCTTCCGGCACGCGTTTCGGCGCTGGACCGGCCGTTGTCCGAGCGACTATCGCTGCGCATAGCTGACGGTTTTCTGCTGAGCGCATGACGTCGGCGGCGCAGCCACGCGCCGCCGGGTCACGTTCCAGCGTCATGCTGCCCCGGCCAGATTGGCCACATTTATCCCCTCGATGACCGTTTCCCCGTTATCGCTCAGTCGCGCGCCTCGGGCAGAATTTTCCCAGACGAACACAAAGGAGACACGAGATGCGAGCAGTCAGCGTGGCGGCAATCCAGTTGGCCGTGCCGGGGTGGGATCGCGAGGCGAATCTTGCGCAAGCCGAGCGCCTGGTGCGCGAAGCCGCGGCCCAGGGTGCGCAGGTGATCCTGCTGCCCGAGCTTTTCGAATTGCCGTACTTCTGCACCGAACAGGATTCGAAGCACTTCCGCCATGCGCTGCCGTTCGATGGCCATCCCGCCATCGCGCGCTTTAGCCGCGTCGCGGCAGCGTTGAACGTGGTCCTGCCGATCAGCTTCTTCGAAAAGGCCGGCAACGTTTTCTACAACACGGTGGCGATGATCGACGCCGATGGCAGCGTGCTGGGCCGCTACCGCAAAACCCATATCCCCGACGGCCCAGGCTACAGCGAAAAGTATTACTTCACGCCCGGCGACACCGGCTTTCGCGTCTGGCAAACGCGTTACGGCACGCTCGGCGTCGGCATCTGCTGGGACCAGTGGTTTCCGGAGACGGCTCGTGCGATGGCGCTCCTCGGTGCCGAACTGCTGTTCTATCCGACCGCGATCGGCAGCGAACCGCAAGACCCTGCGCTCGACAGCAGCGCACACTGGCAGCGCGTGATGCAGGGCCACGCAGGCGCGAACCTCGTGCCGCTGATCGCCGCGAACCGCACCGGCGGCGAGCAGGGCCGCGACTTTCCGCAGCGCTATTACGGCTCGTCGTTCATCGCCGATCAGTACGGCGAGCGGGTCCAGAAAGCAGGGCGCGACGAGCCCGCGATTCTGCTGCATCGTTTCGATCTGGATGCGGTCGCGGAGACTCGTCAAGCGTGGGGCGTGTTTCGCGACCGGCGTCCGGCCTGCTACGGCATCCTCGCGACCAGCGATGGTGAACACCGTACCGCGGAGGGCGCGTCGTGAACGTCGTATCGACGCGTGCGACCGGGCGCGGCGGATTGAGTGGCGGATTCGAACAGCAAGCATCTTAAGGAGACATTGCATGTTGACTGTGTATAGCGATCGGCACCGGCTGCACCATGGCCATGCTGAATTGATCGACGGCGAAATGAAGCCTTGCTTCGAGATGCCGAGCCGTGCCGATTTCATCCTGGAACGGGTGCGCGAAACGAGGCTCGGCGACGTGATTGCGCCCGCATCGTTCGGACTCGATCCGGTGCACCGTATTCACGACGAAGGCTTCATTGCGTTTCTTGGCAGCGCATGGGACGAATGGAGCGCGCTCGGCCGCAAGCACGACGCGCTGCCGCTCATATGGCCGGTGCGCGGCATGCGCCAGGACCGCGTGCCGGCAGATATCGACGGCAAGCTCGGCTACTACTCGATGGATGCGGGTGTGCCGATCACCGCGGGCACGTGGGCTGCCGTGAGCGATGCCGCGGATGTCGCGCTGACCGGCGCGCGCCACGTGAGGGAGGGCGCACGCGGCGCGTTCTCGCTGTGCCGGCCGCCCGGGCATCACGCCGCGGCGGACTATATGGGCGGCTACTGCTACATCAACAACGCGGCGGTAGCGGCGCAATCGTTCCTCGACGCGGGCGCGAAACGCGTGGCGATTCTCGACGTCGACTATCACCACGGCAATGGTA
Source organism: Paraburkholderia caffeinilytica (assembly GCF_003368325.1). Taxonomy (NCBI): domain Bacteria; kingdom Pseudomonadati; phylum Pseudomonadota; class Betaproteobacteria; order Burkholderiales; family Burkholderiaceae; genus Paraburkholderia; species Paraburkholderia caffeinilytica. The sequence continues at coordinate 4,410,178 of NZ_CP031467.1, forward strand.
CGCAGAGCATTTTCTATCACCGTTCCGACGTATTGTTCGCGTCGCTGCACGGCGATCCGCGCACCGAGTATCCGTTTTTTCTCGGCCACGCCGACGAAGCCGGCGCGGGTGCGGGCCTCGGCTACAACGCGAACTTTCCGCTGCAACCCGGCACGGCGTGGGCGGACTACACGGTGGCGCTCGACGCGGCGTGCGCGCGTGTCGCCGACTACGCGCCGGATGCGCTGGTGGTGTCGCTCGGTGTCGATACGTTCGAGGAAGACCCGATTTCGCAGTTCAAGCTGCGTAGCGCCGACTATCTGCGCATCGGCGAGGCGATCGGACGCGTGCGAAAACCGACTTTGTTCGTGATGGAAGGCGGCTACGCGGTCGCGGCGATCGGGGTGAACGCGGTGAATGTGCTGACGGGTTTCGAGTCGGTTTGAGCGGCCCTTCGGTGTGACGCCGGGTGGCCCAGCGCGTGACGTGCAAAGTGTCTATGTCCACCAGATCGAGCCACCGATACGCTACGGCTCGAACCGGATTTCCGGTGAATTTATCCACGGCGACCGAACGGACGGACACGATTCCATGCTGCAGATACTGGGCAAAGCCTCATCCATCAACGTGCGCAAAGTACTGTGGGCGTGCGCCGAACTCGGTCTGCCGTTCGAACGGGAGGACTGGGGCTCCGGATTCAAGGCGACCGACTTGCCCGAATTCGTCGCGTTGAATCCCAACGCGATGGTCCCCGTTATCCGGGACGGCGAGTTCGTGCTATGGGAATCCAACTCGATCATCCGTTACCTGGCCGGCCGCCATGCCGGCGAATGGCTCTACCCGGGCGATCCTTGCGAACGCGCGAGGTGCGATCAATGGATCGACTGGCAGGCGAGCGAACTGAACCGGGCATGGAGCTACGCGTTTCTTGCGCTGGTCCGGCGCTCGCCGGTGCATCAGGATCGTCAGCAGATCGACCTGTCGTGCGCGAACTGGGCGCGGCATATTGCAATCGTCGACCGGCAACTGGAGACAACCGGCGCCTTCGTCGCCGGGTCGTCGTTCTCGCTCGCGGACATCCCGATCGCGCTCTCGATCAACCGCTGGCTCGAAACGCCGCTGCCGCACGGCGATTTTCCCGCACTGACGGCTTACATGGAGCGGCTTGCCACGCGCCCGGGCTACGTGGCTCACTGCCGCAACGGCACGCCGTAAGCGCTTTACACGCGGGCGTCAGCCTGGCGCAGCCTGAACAGGCCAACGACACGCGACAGGCCGTGCGCCTGCTCGTTCAGCGTCGCCGAAGCGGCCGTCGATTGCTCCACGAGGGCGGCGTTCTGCTGCGTCGCCTGGTCCATCTCGGCGACGCTGCGATCGATCTGGCTGATACCCGCGCTCTGCTCGTTCATCGCGCCGTCGATTTCACCGATGACGCGATGAACGCGATCGATCCCGGCGACGATTTCCAGCATCGCCGTGCCGGCGGCCTGGACACGCTGCGCGCCCGTGCCCACGCTGGCTTCGGAGGCCTGAATCAGATCCTTGATCTCACGCGCGGCAGTCGCGCAGCGCTGCGCCAGCGTGCGCACTTCGCCCGCCACCACGGCGAATCCGCGGCCGTTCTCGCCGGCCCGCGCCGCTTCGACGGCCGCGTTGAGCGCAAGGATGTTGGTCTGAAACGCGATGCTGTCGATCACGCCGATGATTTCGGTAATGCGCGCGGAGGATCGGGCGATGTCGTCCATCGTGCTGACCGCGCTGGTCACGACTTCACCGCCGCGCGCCGCCGCCTGGCTCGCCGAGGTGGCCAGCCGCGTGGCCTCCATGGCGGATTCGGCCGATTGCCTGACGCTGGCGGTCAATTGCGTGAGGGCCGCCGAGGTGTTCTGCAGATTGGAGGCGGACGTTTCCGTGCGCTGCGACAGATCGCGGTTGCCCATTTCGATTTCGCCGGTCGCGATCTTCATGTTCTCCACGCCGGCACGCACTTCCAGCAGCACCGTGCCGATCTTGTCGACAAACGCGTTGAACGAGGCGGAAATCTGCGCCACTTCGTCGCTGCCGACCACAGGCAGGCGATGCGTGAGATCGCCGCTGCCCGAGCCGATGGTATCCATGGCGTCGCGCACCTGCGACAGGCTGCGGAACGAATGCGAGGTGAAGAACGCGGCAATGCCCACCGCCGCCAGCGTCAGCAGCACCATCGCCACGCCGAGCGCCTGCAGGACGTTGGCCAGACCTGCTGTTGCCTCCGCCTTGTCGAGCGCGATCACCAGATACCAGTCGGTGCCGTGCACCGGCTGCGCCTTGAGCAGCTTGGCACCCCCGCCCAGATCGACTTCCATCGGCGCGCCGGCTTGCGCGAGCGACGCCAGCGCGTCCGGCGTGAGCGCGGCGGAGATGTCGCTTGCCTGCTTGAGAATCAACTTGGCATCGGGATGCGCGATCACCTGGCCGTCGCGCGCCACCACGAAGGCGAGGCTCGAGGGCGTCGGATGCACCGCGGCGACCACGTCGCGCACGCCTTCGAGCGGCACGGCGCCGCTCAGCGCGCCGGTCGCCTGGCCGTTGCGGATCATCGGCGCGGAAAAGGAGACGTAGGGCACGCCCGTCGACGCGTCGCCATACGGCTTCGTGACAATCAGCGTGCCGGCCGCGACGGCCGCCTTGTACCAGGGCCGCGCGGTCGGATCGTAATCTTTGGGCGTGGTATTGCTGGTCGAGAAATAGGTCTTGTCGCTCCACCCGACTGTGGTGATCGGAAAGCCGTCCGCACCGCTCATATGCTTGACGAAGCCTTGCGGATCGCCGTGCTCGACCTCGTCAGCGGTGACCTTCACGGCCTGCGCCTTGGCCGCCACCCACTTGTCGATGGCCAGCGCGTTGGCGCCGGCGATGGCGCTCAGGTTCTGCGCGATGGTCTCCATCGTGTTGGCGCGCACCGTGGTGTAGGCGGTGGCGCCCGAAAGCGCGAGCGCGCCGATGACGGTAGCGGACGAAATGATCAGAATGCGAGTTCGGAGTGACGAAATCATGGTTTCCGTGAAGGATGGAAGGGTGTTGCACGAATCGGAACGCCTGCTGCGACATCTCGGCGCGACCCGAGCCGAATCACGGTTTCAGGTCTACCTTCACGAACTACGGCGGAAAAAAGGAGAACTTGAGGCGGGGCTGGCGGCGTGGATCGCGCTTTCGCGTTCCGGCGACCAGGCAAAGCGCCGCTCAGCCGCGGCGACGTCGACGTCGACGTCGTGAGGCCCATTCGCAGGTGATTGCTTACAAAGATATTTGCGGAATGCTTACGAAATCCCTGGCTGCGGACGCTTCTGCGCGCCGCCTGACTCGCCTACAATGGCCGCTTTTGCGACACGGATTGAAGGTTCGACGATGCGGGTATCGAAATTTGCACTGGCTTTGCTGATGGCCGGTTTTACGCTCAACGCGAGCGCCGAGATGACGGCCGCGCAATACAAGCTGTGGGCGCACGCCGACAACAACTCGGTCTACGCGGCTTACATCACCGGTACGATCAATGCGCTGGGGTGGGCGAACGGGGATCTGGTGTCGAAGAAGCGTCCGCCGCTGTTCTGCCCGCCGCAGAACCTGGCGATCGGCAATCAGAACGTCTATCCGCTGCTGGATCAGTTTTTCGCCAACCATCCGAGCATCTCGGACGACTTCCCGATCGGGCTTGCCATTCTGCGCTCGCTTCAGGCGGCGTTTCCCTGCTGATACGCAGGGCGACCACTGAAAACACTCGCTTTGCGGGGCCGTCATGACCCCGCAAGCAAACATCACATCTGCACGAGGCCGGGGATCTGCACGTCCGGATTGACGTCTGCCTCGTAGTCCACGCCGGCGATCTCGAATCCGAACAGACGCAGGAAGTCGGTCTTGTAGCCGCTGAAGTCGGTGAGCTCGTAAATATTGTCGTTGGTCACCTGAGTCCAGAGTTCCTGGACGCGGGCTTGCACTTCGGGATCGAGTTCCTTGTAGTCCGCGCGCAGACGGCCTTCTTCGTCGATGTGCGGCGTCGTGCCGTACATGCTGTCTTTGTACAGCCCGTAGACTTGCTCGATGCAGCCTTCGTGCGTGCCCTTTGCCTTCATCACCTTGAAGAGCAGCGACAGATACAGCGGCATCATCGGGATTGCGGAACTCGCCTGCGTCACGACCGCTTTGAGCACCGAGACGCGCGCATCGCCGCCCTTGGCCGCGAGTTTCTCGCGAATCCCGAGCACCTTCTGGTCGAGGTCTTTCTTGGCCGCGCCGATCGAGCCGTTCCAGTAGATGTCGTGCGTGATTTTTTCGCCGAGGTAGGTGAACGCGGTCGTCTTCGCGCCGTCGGCCAGCACGCCGGCGTCGAGGAGGGCGTCGATCCACATCTGCCAGTCTTCGCCGCCCATCACCGCGACGGTGTTGTCGATTTCCGCTTGCGTGGCGGGTTCGAGGACGGTTTCCTTGACGACTTCCTTGTCGGTGTCGATGCCGCGCAGGTTGACGGCCTTGCCGACCGGCTTCAGGGTCGAGCTGAATACTTCACCGGTCTTCGGATGCGTGCGCTTGGGCGCGGCGAGACTGTAGACGACCAGGTCCACCTGGCCGAGATCACGCTTGATGACGTCGATGGTGCGTTGCTTGACTTCGTCGGAGAACGCGTCGCCGTTGATGCTGGTCGCGTACAGGCCTTTTTCCCGGGCGAATTTCTCGAAGGCAGCGGTGTTGTACCAGCCCGCGGTGCCGGCTTTGGTCTCGCTGCCGGCGCGCTCGAAAAACACGCCGAGCGTGGCGGCGTCGGCGCCGAACGCGGCGCTGATGCGGGCTGCAAGGCCGTAGCCCGTGGAAGCGCCGATCACGAGCACTTTCTTCGGGCCATTGGCGATGGGGCCGCGTGCCTTGACATATTCGATCTGCTCCTTGACGTTGGCTTCGCAGCCAACCGGATGGGTCGATACACAGATGAAGCCACGCACGCGCGGTTTGATGATCATGAAGCACCTCTTGTCAGAATTGCCGACATTATAGTGGGCTTGGGTTTCTGCCTGTGCGCGGCGCCCGGGTTTGGCCCTCCGCGACGCAAAAATCGGCCTTCGCTGCGCATCTTGGTAGGATTCAGCCTTTCCCAGCCGACGGTAGCAAGTGTGAAGCGTCTGATCACCTCATTCTTACAGACCCTTGAAAAAGGGCTAATCCTGGCGAACCGGCCCATCGTCCGGGGCCTATGGCACCTGCGCCATCCCACGCTGCGCGGCGTGGCGTGGGCCTGCGCCGCGACGCCGGCGCTGCTGGTTCTGTACGTGCTGATCCTGATTCCGTTCACGCCCAGCATCGGCGACATCCGCAAGGCGAAAATCGAGCAGCCCGCGCAGATTCTCTCGGCGGACGGCAAACTGCTGGCCGAATTCAAGCCCTCGAACCGCGAGTGGGTGAAACTCAAGGACATCTCGCCGAATGTGGTGAATGCGCTGATCGCCACGGAAGACCACCGCTTTTACCAGCATTTCGGACTGGATTGGCGCCGCACGGCGTCCGCCGCGCTGCACACGTTTTCCGGCGACCGCCAGGGTGGTTCGACCATTACCCAGCAACTCGCGCGCAATCTCTATCCCGACGAGATCGGCCGCGCCCCCACGCTGACCCGCAAGATCAAGGAGGCGATCACCGCCTTCAAGATCGAGGCGCTCTACACCAAGGACGAAATCCTCGAGACTTACCTCAACACGGTGCCGTTCCTCTACAACGCCTACGGCATCGAGATGGCGGCGCGAACCTATTTCGACAAATCGGCCAGCGACCTGAATGTGCTGGAGAGCGCGACGCTCACCGGCATGCTCAAGGGCAATAGCTACTACAACCCGGTGCTCAACCCGGAACGCGCCTTGCAGCGGCGCAACACGGTGCTGGCGCAAATGGTCAAGTACGGCAAGCTCACGCCCGCGGCCTATGCGACGCTCGAGCGCCGTCCCTTGCGCATCGATTTCGAGCGGCAAACCGAGCCGCCCGGACCCGCACCGCACTTCGCGCAGCAACTGCGCAAGTGGCTCGCGGCATGGGCCGATCGCAACGACTACAACCTCTATTCCGACGGACTGGTGGTGCGCACCACCATCGATTCACGCTTGCAGGCCATGGCCACTCAAGCCGTGACCTTGCAGGGCAACCAGTTGCAGGGCATCGCGAATTCGGCGTGGGGCACGCGCGCGGGTTGTGCGAACGGCCGCGACCTGCTGCAGACTTTCCTGCGCGAAACGCCCGACTATCGCGCCGCGAAAGACGCAGGCCTGTCCGACGACGACGCGATGAAGCGCGTCTCGTCCGATCGCGACCTGGTGAAGTCGGTGTGCGAGTCCAAGACCCGGGTGCAGGCGGACTTCCTCGCCATGGATCCGCGCAACGGCCAGATCAAGGCATGGGTCGGCAGCCGCGACTTCAGCGAGGACCCGTTCGACCACGTCCAGCAGGCGCGCCGCCAGCCGGGTTCGACCTTCAAGCCGTTCGTCTATGCCGCGGCCTTCGAAGACGGCGCCAAGCCCACCGACACGTTTATCGACAAGCCCGTCGAGATTCCGCTGGCGGGCGGCGAAGTCTGGCGTCCGAGCGACGAGGATGAGCCGAGCGAGCGCGCGATCAGCTTGCGCGACGGCCTCGCGTATTCCCGCAACCGGATTACCGCCCAGTTGATGGAAACGGTCGGTCCGAACAAGGTGGCGAGACTGGCGCGCGCGATGGGCGTGCGCGACAGCCAACTCGATCCGGTGCCGTCGCTCGCGCTCGGCACGAGTCCGGTCACGTTGAAGGAAATGGTGTCGGCCTACGGCACGATCGCCAACCTTGGCGGTTACGTGGAACCGGTGATGGTCACGCGTATCGAAGACCGCAACGGCGAAGTGCTGGCCGAATTCGCGCCGGCGTCGCCCAAACAGGAATTGCCGGCCGACGCCGCCCGCACGCTCGTCGATGTGATGCGCGACGTGGTGAGCCGCGGCACGGGGTCGAGCATTCGCAGCCGCTTCGGCGTGCGTGGCGATGTCGCGGGCAAGACGGGCACGACGCAGGGCAACGCCGACGGCTGGTTCATCCTGATCCAGCCGCAACTCGTGGCGGGGGCGTGGGTTGGCTTCAACGACAGCCGGGTGACCTTGCGCAGCGACTATTGGGGGCAGGGGGCGCACAGCGCGTTGCCGATCGTCGGCGACTTTTTCCAGCGTGCGCAACGCTCGAAACTGGTGGATAGCCGCGTGAGGTTCGCAACCGATCAGGCGCCGGGCTGGTTTGCGGAACGCTCGGCCAGGCTGCGCGAGTGGTTCCAGCATCTGTGTGCGGCGTCGTCCGCGAAGACGGAGGCGCCGGTTGTCACGCGCAGTACGACGCGCCATGCGCCTGCTGCTACTGCGTCGGCATCGGCATCGGCATCGGCTGCATCGGCGGCCGCGGCGTCTGCAGGCGTCGCCGATGTCGAACCGCGCACACTGCCGTCGCAGCCGCCGCTCCTTCAGGCGCCGGCTTCGGCGCCCGCACCGGCCAACAGGGCAGTCGACGGCGAGGTGCACGGCAGCGGCGAGCCGGCTCTGGCGCCGACGCCTACACCGGACGATGTGCTGCCGCCGGACGCAGGCGGCGGTACGGCGAACGCGCCCCCGGGCGCGCCGGCAAGCGCAAGCGGATCGCCCTGACGTTCGACCGTGATGCACCGCGTGGCGAGGTCCGCGCGGTGTTCCTTCATCTTCTGCATTGGATTGTCGAGCCCGGCTGCCGCCGCGCTGGCGCCCGCGATTGTTCAGGCGTGTGCAACAGTGTTTTCAGGTGACGAGGCTGATCTGGCGCGCCTGATTGCGCATAATTTCGGCATTGATAAAACGGTAAAGAAATGTAGGTGAATATGGTCAATCACGTCTTAGATCGCGTGCTCGATCAGCAGCGCGCATCCGTCGTGCCGCAGCGTCGAAGCGCATTGTCCAGTCGGGCACGCGCGCTTATCGCGGCCGCAGCCGCGTGCGCCAGCCTGATGGGATGTGCATCGGCGACCGATGTTGTCGCAACCGACAAACCCGGCACTTACACGGTAGCGGCGAGCGCGACCGGCGGGCGGATGGCCTGGGCCCGCGCGCACGAGCACGCGATAAGCGAGGCGCGCGACTATTGCGAGCGTCGCGGCATGCAAAGCAGCGTCAACACCGAAACGGTGAGCGGTGTGGAGATGATGGCCGCGCATGCGTCGTCAGTGAATTTCGAGTGTCATCCGAAGTTCTAGCGATGCAGGGAACACTGACGAAGCCGTCCAGACGCATTGCACGCGGCCCGTGCGACAAGCGCAACAACCGCAACAACCGCAACAACCGCAACAACCGCAACAACCGCGTCTGACGTTATGCGCTCATTGCTTGTCGAACGTCACCAGCTTTTTATCTTTCGTGTCCGCCACGAAAATGGCCAGCAGCTTCGCGGGTTCGGTGTCGCTCGCGTTTTCGCTGACCGTATGATGCGCGCCAGGCTTCTCCGTCCAGGATTCGCCCGCGTGAAAGACGTGCTCCTCGCCATCGTTGATACGACTGCGGATGGCTCCCGACAGGACATAGGCGACCACAAAAGCCTGCCCATGCCGATGCGATGGCGATTTGCCTCCGGGGGCATAGTCGACGACAAGCGCCGTCATCGTTTTGCCCGGAACGTTGGCGATCGCCTCAGTGAACGCGGGCGTAATCGTCTCCCGTGTCGTCTCCCGTGCAGCGGCCGTATCGGCGGCGAACGCGGTTTGGACGAATCCTGCGATGGAAAGACCGGCGAGCGCTACCGTCGCCGTCAGCGTACGAATTTTCATGCGATTACTCCTGGGCGAGTGCCATGACATCGTTGTCCGGTTCCAATGTCGAGGCCGACTTCGATTTCGCGGGGTTGGCCCAGCTCGCGGCCATTGCAGCGAGTTCGGTGCGTGCCCGGTCGAGTGCTTCGATCCGCGCGGCCTGGTCGGAAAACTGCAACGGTTGCGCGTCGACAAAAGACGGTTCCGCGACGCCGAGAAATCCGAAAGCAGCCCTGAGCGCCGGCGTCAGCGCATCCATCGACGCGTAGGGCGAGCCGGCGCGTAAGTCGGCACCGCGACTCGTGATGAAGAGCACCTTCTGCCGCGCAAGCTGGCCTTCTATGCGACCGTCGTCGGTATTCACGTAGGTCAACCCCGTGCGCGTGATGCTGTCGATGAACGCCTTGAACGCGGAAGGCATCGACCAGTTGTACATGGGCATGGCGAAGACCAACGCGTCGGCATCGAGCAGGCGCTTGCACAGTTCATCCGATGAAGCCAACGTCGCTTTCATGGCGGGCGTTCGCTCATGCGGCGGCGTGTAGGTCGCGATGGCGAATGCTTCGTTCACATGCGGCGGCGTATCGACCGCGACGTCGAGGTAATCGACCTCGATATCCAGACCTTCCTCACGCAGGCGCTCCAGAAAATACCGGCTCAACGCCCGCGAGTTGGATCGCTCGCGTTTGGCGCTCGCGTCGACGTGCATGATTTTCATGGCTTCGTTCCTTCAGGGTTATGCGCAAAGGGTTCGCAGGGGCACGGCGGCGGTGTGCTCAGGCCGGCAACTTGCGAAACGCGATCGCGAAGCGGTTCCATGCATTGATGGCGGAGATCAGCAGCGTCAGGTCGACCAGTTCCTCGTCGCTGAAGTGCGGGCGCACGGCTTGCCACACAGCGTCGGGTACGTGCTCGTGCGACACCAGCGTGAGCGCTTCGGTCCATTCGAGCGCCGCGCGTTCACGGTCGGTGAAGAAGGGCGTTTCACGCCATACCACGACGGTGGCCAGGCGCCGCTCGGACTCGCCGCCTTTGCGGGCGTCGGTGGTGTGCATGTCGACGCAGAACGCGCAGCCGTTGATCTGCGAAGCGCGCAGACGGACCAGTTCGGTCAGCGATTTTTCGAGGGCCGATTTGCCGATGCGTTCTTCGACGCCGAGCATCGCCTTGATGGCGGCGGGGTTGGCTTTGTAGAAGTCGAGACGTTGTTCCATGATTCACTCCTTGACGGGTTGGACCCATTCAGTGGGCCGGTGAGTGAAGATTAGACGCTCAACTGGTGTTATCAAATGACCGATTTTGTTTATTTTTAGGTAACCACTTTGCTCGGCCTCCGGACGGTTGAAAATCCGCGGAGGCATTGACCGGCGATTCAAGGGACCACTTGAATCACCAGGCGTAGGTCGCGTTGGCCAGCACGGTTCGCTCGTTGCCGAATACGCAGACCGCGTACGATTGGCAGCCGCTGACGTAGTGACGGTCGAACAGGTTTGCCACGTTCAGCGCGAAACGCCAGTCGCGGGTGCGATAGTGCAGCGCCGCGTCGTACAGCGTATCGCTCGCGATCGTCAGCGAGTTGTCCGGCGCACCCGCCAACGCGCTCTGATAGCGGATCCCCGCGCCGATTCCGAAGCCCGCCAGCGCTCCTGTATGCCATGTCCAGTCGGTCCACAGCGACGCCATCTGGCGCGGGCGCGGAACGTCGACCGGCCAGTTGTTCAGCGACGCGTCGTTCGCTTTCACGTTCTTCACGTCCTGATAGATATACGACGCGATGATCGACAGTTCCCGCGTCACGTTTCCGACCGCGCTGAGTTCGATGCCGCGCGAACGCACCTCGCCCGTCTGCACGAAGGACGTGCCGGTCGGATCGAGATTCGTCGGCGTGGGGGTCACGACGTTCGTCTGATTGATCTGGTAGACGGCCGCGTTCAGCATCAGGTTCTTGCCCGGCGGCTGCCAGCGCAGCCCCGCCTCGATCTGCTTGCCGCGCGTCGGTATGGGCAGGCCGCCGCCGAACATCCTGACGCCGATGACCGGATTGAACGACGTCGAATAGCTGACGTATGGCGACAGTCCATAGTCGCCCTCGTAGGTGAGGCCGATCCGGCCCGAGAACGCGCTGACATCCTGTTTCGTTTGCGTACCGGCCTCGCGGTCGTCTTCGCGCATGTTGACCCAATCCTCGCGGCCACCGAGCGTCAAGGTCCAGCGGTTCCATTTGATCTGGTCCTGCGCGTACAGGCCGAATGTGTTCATCGCCGTGTACAGGTCGGTGTGGCCGAACGATGTCGGACCCGAGAAGATCGCGGTCGTGACCGGCGTGTAGACCGGGTGGTAGAGATCCAGATACGGCGCCTGCGCGAGCCACACGCTGTCGGTTGTGGTCTGCCGGTTGTACTGGAAGCCGAGTAGCAGCGTGTGCTCGAGCGGCCCCGTGCCGAAACGTGCCTCCGCGCTGTTATCGATGTCGAAGCGGCTGTAGTTCAGCTGGAACAAGCCGGCGTCACGCGTGATGTCGGTCGTGCTGCCGGGGGCAAGGCCGACACCGAAGACCGAGGTGTCGTCGAGCGACAGGTGCATCCAGCGCAGATTCTGGCGCAGCGTCCAGATCGAATTCAGCGCGTGAGAAAACTGATAGCCGAGCGAGCCCTGTTTTTTCCGGTAGTTGTTGAACGTCGGGTCCCCCATGTAGATGTCCGGTGACAACGGCCCGTTCGGGTTCGGCAGAACCGTGCCCTGCGCGGGCAGGAAGTTGTATGAAATATCGCTCCGGTCCTGCAGGTAGGTCGCAGTGAGTGTCAGCGACGTGTCGGCGTCCGGCTGCCAGCGGAAGGAGGGCGCCAGCGCGACGCGCTGGTCCGCGTTCGGACCGGTCAGCGCATTGCCGTCGCGTGCGACGCCGACGAAGCGATACGCGTACTTGCCGTCCGCATCGAGCGTGTCGCCGATGTCGACCGTCGTTTCCTTGCGCGCGTAGTTGCCCACCCGCACGCCGATCTCGCGCACGCGCGCGCCGTCGGCCTGCTTCGTCTGCACGTCGACGAGCGCGCCCGGATCGCCGGCTCCGTACAGCACCGATGTCGGCCCACGCAGCACGGTGACGCTGTCGATCATATAAGGATCGACGCGCCAGTTCGCGAGGGTTGTCGTGTTCGGCGCCTGCAATCCGTCAACGAACAACGTGGGCGTAAAACCGCGCAACGCCGCGTACCAGTCGGTACGGCTGTCCGATCCAAACGATGAGAACCCGGGTATGTAGCGCAAAGCCTGGTTGAGGTCGGTCGCGCCGGTCATCTCGATTTGCTGCGCGGTGACAACGTTGACCGTTTGAGGAACCTCGGTGATCGGCGTGTCGGTCTTCGTGCCGGTTGTGGTGCGTTTGCCGACGAGTCCGACTGAGGGCGCGTTCTCCGCGTCTTCCACCGTGATCGCCGGCAGCGTCACGCCGGGCGCCATATCGGCCTCTTCTGCGGTGCCTTTCGCTTGCGTATCGTTCGCTGGGCGCGTCGTCTGCGCGTACGCATGGCCGACAGCCGCTGCGCAAAATATCCCTCTCACGGCGAGCGCGATTGCACTTCGCGCCGTGCCCGTTGACCACACCATCTTGTGTTACTCCATCTTGCCGGCGCCAACAACGCGCCGGCCTCACGTTAAGTTAGCAGCGGCGAGACATCGTCTGTTTCGTGTGGTGCGAGTGCGAGCGCCTCGATGCCCGCGAAATCCAGCGCTTCGACACAAAACCGTATTTCAGCCAGAAATGCCGCGCCTGAAGGGTGAATCCTGATCATGTCTTCGATCCATTGCTCGATGTCGGTCAGGCGTCCGTCCTTCGCAAGAATTGCCAGTTCGCGGCGATCGCTCTCTGGAGGAACGGTAGTGGCCAATCGGTGTTTGCGGCGTGGGCGGAACTGCGCGGAGCCGCTGGAAGAATACGGTACGACGTTCGACGGCGACGCCTGTGCATCGTCAGTCATTGGAATGGCGAGTTCGAAAAAAAATGAGGTGCCACGCTGCGGCGCGCTTGAAAGGCTCAAGTCGCCGCCCATTGTGTTGACAATGCGCTGCGCGATAAAAAGGCCAAGACCCGTGCTGCCGTTCACGGACTGTATCTGGCGAAAAGCCGCAAAGAGTTTCGATTGCTCTTCGATGTCGATACCGATGCCGGTGTCCGCGACTTCAAAACCCATGTGCCAATGATCGTCCTGGCGGCGCGCTCTCACCGTCATCATGACGATGCCGTCGCGGGTGAACTTGGACGCATTGGACAGCAGATTGAGCAGGACCTGTTGCAATCGTCGGCCGTCGATCGTCAGCCGACGAGGCAACGACGTCAGCGCCTGATAGTGGAACTGGTTGTTCAGTTGCGCGCAGAGTGCGATCGCGTAATCGGCAATGTCATCGAGAAGCGCAGGCAGATCGGTGGCGACCGGCACGATATCCAACGGTTGCAGCTCGGCCTTCGCGTACCCGATCAGCTCGTCGATCAGACCGAGTTGATAGTTGACGCTGCGCTCGATTGCATGGATCAGGTTCGCCTCTTTCGAATCCGCCAGATGCAGCAGCAACTTCGCGTAGCTTGAAATCGTTGCAAGCGGCGCACGGAGGTCATGACTGACATAGCCCAGCGTCTCGATCTTTTGCTGGTTTTTCTCTTCGGCATAAAGCAATGCTTCGTTCAGCGCCAATGTGCGCTGCGCGACCTGGTCGCGTAGGCGGTCGCGCTCGGTTCTTTGCCAGTCCGCAAGTTCGACCCTGGCTGCTATTCGCTGTTTGCCGACGTGATTTATCCATGCCGCAAGCACAATGAGATTGGTGGCCAATCCGATGATGGCGACTACCGGATTCGGATGAATGTCGGACTTCAGCCATGCCAGACCGGACGGCAAGGAGCCGAGTGTTTCGAGCATGCGCAATGCAAAGTTGAACAGCGAGAAGACCATGGTGAGCAGCATGATCCGCGCGGTCGGTGTCGACTGACGCGCGAGCCCTGCGGCGACGACCACCGTGACGACACCGAACAGCGCGTTGACATACATGCCGGCTTGCGCGAAAACGAACAGATTGCCGAATGCGGATCCCGCCGCCGCAACGCACTCCAGCAACGCAAAGCCGAACAATACATAGCGGGCGGGCAGGCTCGCCTTTTCGTCGTGTGCGATGCGCAAGATAAAGACGATGAACAGCAGCACGGCAATACATCCGAATACCGTCACACTTCTGGAACTCCACTCCGTGGCGTGCGGCCATAGATAGACTTTTGTATAGCCGCGGTCCGCGGCTTCGAATAGCGCAGTCATGGCGCAAAGAGCTGCGAGGACCAGAAACGAGACGCTGCGGGAAAAATACGCGATAAGCAGCGCGCACCACGCCAATGCCAGCGTTCCGCCAATCAAGCCTGCATCCCAGAGCGCTGCACGTATCTCCAGTGCGTCATAGGCCGCTGCCGAATACAGCCTCGGTTCGAGCGTGAGTGCGGTGTCGCTGGCCACCCGGATGAGGAAAAGAAGCTGTTCGCCGGGCGCGAGCGTGAAATCCACCAGGGGATAGCGGGACGAAGACGACTGGGACGGCAGGTCGGCGGGACCGGTGCCGTCATGTGTCCAGCGGCCGCCACGTCCGATGTAAAAGTCTACGTTCTGCAGACGCGCGTCCGGGAGCGCGAGAACGAGCGGCAGGGCTGTTGAACCACGGCTGCTCACCACCACGCGTAGCCACCATGCCGAGCGGGTGAAACCTGGCTTTAACCTGTCACGCTGCATGGGAAGGAAGCTGCGCGGGTTTCCTGTGGACAGTGCGAGTATGTCGTCCAACCCCATCTTGCCCGAGACGTCTTCGAATACCTGCACCTGGTTCAGGGCGGGAACCCGCTGGCTTTGTTGCCCGGTCGTGTCGAGACCGGCGGCCAATGAGTGAGTTGTCCACCAGCTCAGGCATAAGAACAGCAAGCGGTACCACCTGGCTGTTGTCATGAAGGGGCTACTCTGCATCGACGGTGGGTTCTTCGGTGCCGGCCAGGTCCCGGCAACGCAGTTCCTCACGATAGCTCGAGGGCGTCGTGCCGAATCGCTCGCGAAACGCCGTGGCGAAATTCGCGGCACTGGAAAAACCAATTTCGTCGGCGATGCTGGCGATGCTCAACGGTGTGCTGCTCAACAGCCTTTGCGCAATCCGCAAGCGTTCGTCGCGGAGATACTCGAATACCGTCCGGCCGAGGTTGTCCCGAAACGCGCGCGACAGTCGTTTTTCATTGGTCCCCACGAGGCGGGCGAGTTGTTCGACCGAAGGCGGATTATTCAGGCTTTGTGACAAATGCCGAATGGCCGCGCGAACGATGACGCTGTCGCCCGTGAAGTCTGACGCGGACACCTTTTCTTCGGCAGGCCGATTGCCGCTTGCCCGGGCGAGGTGAACGCGAATCCGTGCAAGTACTTCGGCCGGCTCGAATGGCTTGAGCACGTAGTCGACGCCACCGATTTCCAAACCGTTGAGGCGCTCGTGGAGTTCACCGGCTACGGTAAGAAATATGACGGGAATCGCCGAGGTGCGCGGGTCCGCGGCCAGAAGCCGGCAGGCAGCGAATCCATCCATTCGCGGCATCCGCACGTCCATCAGGATCAGGTCGGGCGAAATCGCCAGTGCGCGCTGATACGCCTGCGAGCCGTCGAACCCGACGCTAATCCGGTATCCCGCGTTGCGCAATACGTCAATTAGCAATCGAAGCTGGTCTGGCTGGTCGTCTACCACAAGAAGATGGGCATCCGTGAGGGCGGTATTTCGGAGCGGCATCGTGTAGGCGAAAAGAGCTGACAGGTAACGTTCTTGGGAGCTAACGGCGGCTGATTACGCGCAACCTGGGAGTTGCACCGTATTGATCGCTCGCCAGCATAAAGCCGCGAAGGCTATCTAATTGTTAATTAAATTTAAATCCAGCGGTTTCCACACGGATAGCAAAAGAATTTTCTCCCGGGCAAAGCATTTCGCCCCCCGGGCAAAACAATTATGCAGTAGCGCTGCCCATAATTCCTCGCGTCCTTACAAAAAATTTCTATTCAATGAATCTGTAGCCGTGGGCGGCAGGGGCTTTAAGTGCGGCGGTCGACGCCTCGCGACGGGAAAACGCTGCCGAACGGCACATCGTGAAAAACCAGACGGCACGGACTCAGATAGAGCGTGACGGAGACCAGATATGAATTCCTTATGAATTATTGATGAATTCTTTTATTGACCACAATATAAGTGAGAGCGGAAAGCAATGAACAAGAGTCGATATAGGTTGGTTTGGAATCGTCGAATTGGTGCGCTGGTGGCAGCGGCCGAGACGCAGCGCGGCGTGCAGGGCGAAGTAGGGCAGGCGGAAATGAGCCATGGCGGCAGTCCCCTGAGGTCGACGGTTGCACTCGCTGTACTCACGGCGCTCACGTTCTCGGCTGGATATGCCCATGCAGATAACCTGGCAGTTGGCGGCGAGGTCGGCGGGACGACTGCAACGATTGGGGGGGCTACGGCTCCGTCCGCGAGTACCGGCGGGACCAATCCCGCTGTAGCCGGTGACGCGAGCAATACGAGTCAGAACACAGCGGTCGGGATCAATGTCACCGCTAATGGTGGAGCCGCAACCGCTCTGGGTGATACGGTAACGGCAAGCGGCCAGAATGCCACGGCGGTTGGCGCAAATTCGGTCGCAACCGGCACCAATGCGGTTGCGTTCGGCGGTGCGTCGAATGCGAGCGGCGCGCAGACGACGGCGATCGGTGCGCAATCGACGGCCAGTGCGTCATTTGCTACCGCGCTGGGAACTGCCAGTACTGCTTCGGGAGCCGGTGCGACCGCACTGGGTTTCCAGGCAAGGGCCACGAACACGGATTCGATTGCGATAGGCGAGGACGCATTGTCATCTGCGGTAAGCGCGATCGCCTTGGGCGGGAAGAGCAGTGCAACGGCGGCTGGATCGGTCGCACTTGGTATTCAGGCGACGGCCAGTGGAACCAACACCATGGCAATCGGTACGGGGAGTTCCGCGGCTGGCTTTGGTGCGATTGCCGAAGGCGCGGGGGCAGTCGCCAACGGCGGAGTCGGGAGTGTCGCAATTGCGATCGGACAAAACGCGATTGCAACGTCATCGGGTACCCCTGCCTCGCCCGTTGCAATCGGCGCGGGAGCGCAGGCGGTTAACGGAGAAGCCGTCGCCATCGGAAACGGTGCTTTTGCGCAAGGTAACGGCTCCATTTCCATGGGCGTGAGCGCCAATGCGGCAGTGGCGGGTACGGTTGCACTGGGCGGTCTCGCGCAAGCAACAGGGGCAAATTCCATTGCGATTGGTAACGCGGCTGTGGCGTCGACTAACGAATCGACAGCGCTGGGTTCCGGCGCCGTCACACGCGCGGCAACGAACGTGAGCAGCGTCACGTTGAACGGCGTGACGTTTGGCGGCTTCGCAGGCGCGACGCCGACCGGCGTCGTGAGTATCGGCGCGGTCGGTCAGGAACACCAGTTGCAAAACGTAGCCGCGGGGCAGATCAGCGCAACGAGCACGGATGCGGTGAACGGCTCGCAACTCTTCTCGATTGCTTCGCAGGTCTCGGCTCTGTCCAGCACGGTCGCTACGGTTACCGCGACCGTCAACACGATTTCGACAAGCGGCTCGAACGGCACGGTTGCTGATCCAACAGATACGGCAGTTGGCAGAAATTCGCTCGTGTCCGTTTCCAACGGAACTGCGGTCGGTAACGGCTCGAACGTTTCAGGCCAGGACGGTACCGCAATCGGCACCAACACAACTGTCACGGCTGCGCGCGCAACCGCCATTGGCACGAATTCCAAAGTCACGGCCACGAACGGAACCGCAGTCGGTGATGGTTCTAACGTCACTGGCACGAACGGAACGGCGATCGGCACGAATTCCCAGGTCACCGCGAATAATGCGGTTGCCTTGGGTGCAAATTCAGTTGCGGACCGGGACAACACGGTTTCGGTCGGTGCGCCGGGTGCTGAGCGTCAGATTACCAACGTGGCGGACGGCACGGCTCCGACTGATGCAGTCAATGTGCGGCAGTTGAATGGCGCAATCAACAGCGTTCGCGACGACATGCAGAAATATCGCCGCGACGCGAGTGCCGGCTCGGCGTCCGCAATCGCCATGGCGAATTTGCCGCAAGCTGTGCTGCCGGGTGAGAAGGTTGTAGCGCTCGCTGCCGGCAACTACGGCGGACAGTCCGCGATGGCTGTGGGTTTGTCGGTCGCGACGCAAAAGTGGATGGTGAAAGGCTCGCTCACCACGGGCGTTTCCGGTCACGGTTCCGTGGGGGCAGGCGCGGGCGTTGGCTATCGCTGGTAAGTCATTTGTCTGTATCCCGCTGCCGTCGCACTTGTGTTGCGGCAGCGGGGAATTTTGCACTACCTTGCGCGACGGGACGTTGCGGTCGAATGTGTCGTCCCGCTCATGGCATTGGCAATATCCGTTTCGGAACCCGTACGGACTGGGGACACGGGGACTACAGGATCGCACGGTCTCTCACGTTCTGGCTTGACCCCCGGTCGTTGACGGAGCCAGAACGTTTGGCGTCGTGTTCGGAATTCACGACGCCTTTTTTTGTTCGCGGGGTCCCCGTCGATGGTCTTGCCAAAACGAGTTTCTGCGCAACCGCCGCACCGTGTGGCTATTCCCTTATGTCGTAGCCCGGAAAAGCTGTATTTCGAAGATCCCATATTGAATCGATGGGACTCCGATTGAAGTCAAATTAGTGACAGACACTGTTGCATGCATTCCCACGGATTGCGTAACGCGCAAATAGAACGCCTCAGCCCGATCTCGCTCGCGCGAGCGCGACCGCGGTCTTTGTTGCATCCACGGGCGAGATTTCACTCGAGAACGTCGCTTGTCAGGTTTAATCGAAGCGTCAGACCGGCGGGTAACGTTTAGCCGTGATCGACCGCGCCTGACGTCTCTGATTTTCCCGATTTCCGCGAAAGAGATTCCCCATTCGGCTCTTTGTCTCCACGGTTGACGAATATACACTCGGCTCGAAGTTACACGAGAACAACGCCGGAGACACACCATGCCACAAGCAACCCACTGCTTCGCCATTCCCGTACCTCGATGAAGCGTACTCAGTGGGCGCGTTCAGCAACCGCCCGGGTCGAGTTGTCGCTAGCGCTTGCAACGCGAAAGCGCGCAGTGTTTCCCGACGACTGACTTGCCCTCCACGCTCTTCGCGAGGATCTGGATGTATGAAGTGGACACTACGCGCATACGTCATAGCCAGATTTCGAGGCATGAGTTTCGTATGGCTAACGAATAAATGATCAGTCTCCAAAGCGGCCGAAAAATCAGGCGCTACCGATAGCAGAAAATGCCAGCATTCGTTTTTCACCGAATAGGTGATTAGTACAGTTGTACTACAAATATATAGGAGATGGGATGAGAAAGGTTATGTTTGGGCTGCTCGCAATGACAGCAACGGCATCTGCAAGTGCGCAAAGCAGTGTCACGTTGTATGGCATCGTAGACAACGGCCTCCAATACGAAACTGGTATGCCGAAGGGACACGTGTTTGGCGCGCAAAGCGGAGGATGGGCCCAGTCGCGATTTGGCCTTAAAGGTGCCGAAGATATCGGAGGCGGCACACAGGCCATTTTTCACCTTGAATCTCGCCTCAACACACAAAACGGCAGCCTGGCCAACGGCAGTTTCTTCGAGGGGCAGGCGACCGTCGGTTTGAAAAACGACAAGTGGGGCCAACTGAAATTCGGCAATATGGGTTCGGCGGAAATCAGCCAGTATTCGGGCGATGTCGACCCGCAGCAGACCAAGAAGTATGCGATCGGTACGCTGGTGCGTGGTCGGATTTTTTCGCAGGCAGGTAACGGCGTCGAGTATCTGTCGCCGACGCTCGGGGGATTTACGCTGCAGGGGCAATACGATCTGACGAACTCGACGAAGTGGAACTCCGGGAATCCGGGAAGTGCGCCGGGTCAGTTAGGCACGTCGAGCGGTCTGGGCAGTGCTCAGGGGCGAACGGACGGCATCAAGCTGTCGTACCAGACTGGCGGCCTTTTCTGGCAGGCGACCTATGACGAGGTCCGCGACCCCAACGGCCAGTTCAGCAACGTGTACCTGGCCTCGCGCTCCATCCTCACAGGCGCGACCTACGAGTTTGGCCCCGTGGTTGCGTATATTGGCTATCAGCACCTCAGCGCACCCAACGCGTCCAATGCCGGATACTTTGGCACGGCCACGCCAACAACGCTGCCGTCGGGCACATCGCTGCCAACAGCAGTCAATCACGAATGGATTGGCGCCATCTGGCAGACCACGCCGGCGCTTTCCCTCACTGGCGCGGTGTATCACGCAAACGCCAATCACGGCAACGGTAACGCGACGCTATACACGCTTGGCACCAACTATTCGCTATCGAAGCGGACGCTGCTCTATACGGAGCTGGGTTACGTTCGGAATAGCTCGACGTCCAATCTTGGGCTCGACAGCGGACTGTATGGCGCGAACAGTAACAACGACCCGGTGAGCAGCGCCGCGTCTAGCACAAACCCGAACTATGGCAAGAGCCAGTTTGGCGTCATCGCGGGTATCGCCCACCAGTTCTAGACGGCGTGGAAGGGTTTGGGAGAAGGGCTCCGGCTTGGCTCGCGCCGACTTGTCGCGGGGCTGTCATGTCGGGTCTGCCTGACGGAGAACGATTTCCGTCAGGCGGTTTGTTTCCGCCGCCAGCGCACTGCCGGCGCCGACATCGTTGTCAACGAAACCGGCTCGCTATGTGCTCAGGAATATTCTCTGGCGTCACGACAACGACCGATGAGGATGGCGATACAGCCGACGCAGGCAGCAGTTTGTGGAAATGCATGATGTGCTGGCACGCAGAGCGCATGTCCTGACGCAAGTCGTGATGGAGAATCGCCTGTACCTTACCTTCGCGCAGAAGACGTACGTTGTCGCGATCCAGGTCGTGGCCGATAAAGCAAACGGGTGATTGCTGTTGCGCTTCGAGCGCTCGAAGAATGGCGACATTTCCGCCTCCCATCGAGTAGACCGCGGCGATGTTGACATGTGTCGCGAGAACCTTTTGGACCTGCGCCTCAGTTTGCGTGTCGAGACCGTGGCCGCCACTGGCGTCGACCAACGTAAGCTGCGGATATCGGATCCTCAAGGCTCGCCGAAAGCTTATTTCGCGTTCCTCCTCACCCCTGAACCGTTCATCGCTCATCGTGATCAGAATGTTGCCAGGCTGTGGGCTTAACCATTGCGCGAGAAGATAGGCGGCGGTGGCGCCGGCGACCCGATTATCCAGCCCTGCATATGCGATGCGTCCGGACAGCGGGATATCGGTGAAGATTGTGGCGACGGGGATACCGCGACGCTGCAATTCGCCAATTGCTTCGGCAATCTCGGGAACATCGCGTGCTTTGAGGAAAATCCCATGGCTTCCTCGACGTCCAATCGAGTGAAGAGCCTCGACGACCTCAGCCGTTGTCATCGTTTCCCGCATCAGAAAACGCGGCCGAAAGACGACCGGGTGCATTCCCGGCAATTCTGCTTCGAGTGCGTCCTTGATCTCATCGGCAAAGCGTGCGGGAGCTTCCACGACCACGTCGATCATGAGCTTTCTCCCGGTGGTGGCCAATTGCAGCTCCTGCTTCTCGAGCTCCTTGATTGCCTGCTCGATGCGCTTGCGCGTATGTTCGCGAACGTGTGCGCGTCCATTGAGCACACGGTCGACTGTGGCTACCCCGACCCCGGCCTGTAGAGCTATCTCCTTGATAAGAAAGCGGTGGGCCATCGCGAATTCCTTAAATTTGATGCGTTTTTGATGTATTAATGATACCTCGTCGGCACTCCATGGCGCTATGCTTGATGTACAGAGGGAGAGAGACATGGGCCGCAGCCAGGATCGCATCGAAAAACGGGGGCGGGATTGGTACCGCGAGCGCGATTGCGCTTTAGATGAATTCGCCGATCTTTTGCAGAGCGATGACAGCCACCCGACGCGCTATGCGGCGGAAATCATGCAGCGGATTCCCGTTTACGACTGTCAGCAACTCAATGGCATTACAGGCGACGCATCCCGGAGAGCGCAGTTGCAAGCGGAATGGGCTCACGTCTTTCGCGATGGCGCGGGGGTGCTGGTGCTACGGCGGGCATTCGCCGATCTGGGACCCGTGGATGAAGCTACGACTGTCTTCGAATCCATTATCCGCAGTGAGCGGGAGCAAGGCCAGCGTGTCGCGGACCATTTCGCCAAGGCGGGCGCGAATGACCGGATCTGGAATGCCCAGGAGAAGCTCTGCCTCCGGGCGCCCGAAGTATTCGCGGAATACTTTTCGAATCCGATGCTGAGGATCGTGTCGGAGGCATGGCTTGGACCGTGCTATCAGATGACGTCGCAGGTCAATGTGGTTCGCCCTGGAGGTGCTGCTCAACAGGCCCATCGCGATTACCACCTCGGTTTCCAGACGGCTGAAAAGGCCGAACGCTATCCCGCGCACGTGCATCAGATGTCGCCCTTCCTCACCCTCCAGGGCGCGGTGGCGCATAGCGACATGCCGGCCGAAAGCGGTCCCACGAAGCTCCTGCCGTATTCGCAGCGATATGCCGAAGGATATCTGGCATGGCGCCGAGCCGATTTCCGGGAATATTTCGAGTCGCATTTCGTACAGCTGCCGCTCGCGAAGGGCGATGCGGTGTTTTTCAATCCCGCGTTGTTCCATGCGGCCGGCGCAAATCGCACTGCAGACGTTCAACGCATGGCGAATCTCCTGCAGGTCTCGTCGGCTTATGGCCGGGCGATGGAGGTGCTCGACCGCAGGAGAATGTGCGAGGCAGTTTATCCGGTATTGCGCGAGCGCCGCGCGTTAGGGTGCATGAGTGGTTCGGAAGCCGCCGCGGCAATCGCTTCCTGCGCTGAGGGATACCCGTTCCCTACGGACCTCGACCGCGATCCGCCGGTCGGCGGGTTGGCGCCGGAAAGCCAGCAGGACCTCATGCAGCGCGCCCTTGACGAGGACTGGGATCCCACCAGATTCACGCTCGCCCTGAACGATCACGCCGCGCGACAACGCTTCGCCTGAATTCCCGCCGGACCTCGGCTCGCAAGCATCGGAATTGATGTTTTTTTGATGGTTTTTTGCCCTTCAGCGATAGAAATACTGCCGTAGTATTGCCCGCTCATGGCGAACAGGCGATTCGCGCGAGATTCTCGAAGTTCGCGCGCCCAGACGCTCTGTCGCGCGACGGTACTTTAGGAAACGTGGAGTAGTGCAAGAAGATGGACCAGTTCAAGGAACTACAGCTCTTCGTCGAAGTTGCCGAGACCGGCAGTATCAGCCGGGCTGCGGAGGCTGTGGATCTTTCCATCTCGGCGGCAAGCCGCTATCTGATCTCGCTGGAGACTCGGCTTGCCGTCCAACTCGTGCGCAGGACGACGCGCAATCTCTGTCTCACACAGGCCGGGGAGGAGTTCCACCGGCGCTGCAAGTCCATCCTGGCAGACCTCGGCGAAGCCGAGTCGGTCATCAAGGATGCGACGGTTCGACCGAGCGGCGTACTTCGTGTCACAGCATCGCTTTCGTTCTGCATGCTGCACATCGCACCTATGCTTCCGGGGTTTACCGCGCGTTATCCGGATATCACGGTAGATGTTGTGGCCGCCAACCGTTACCACGACATCATCGAAAATGGTATCGATGTCGCGATCCGCACCAAGGTTCTCGAGGCGGACAGCAACATAACGGTCAGGCGGCTCGCCGCAACCCGGCGAATACTGTCCGCATCTCCTTCGTATCTCGAAGCACAGGGTTTGCCACGCTTCCCGGCAGAGTTGGTGAAGCACAAGGTATTGAATTACGCACTCGCCGACAATCCGCGTGAGCTCGCATTCTGTCGTACAGGTGAATCGGTTCTCGTCAAGGTCAAGCCTCTTCTTGAATCCAACGACGGCCAGATACTTCGGGTCGCCGCGCTCGACGGCATGGGCATTCTCGTGCAGCCCAAGTACATCGTGTACGACGATCTCAAGGCCGGCCGCCTGGTTCCAGTGCTGGACGACTGGGACTTGCCACGACTGACAATCAACGTTGCTTTCCAGACGCGGGCACATATGCCCGTGAAGGTCCGGTTGTTTATCGATGCACTCGTCGAGCGGTTTCGGCAGAACGAATACGAGCGCCACTGGACCGCGTGACGGCCATGCGCGTAGAGCAATCCTGTCTGCTCTTTCCTACTTTCCCAGTCTGCGCGAAAGAGATTCCCTTTTCAGCTCTGTTTTGCCGGCTTCGGGGAATATAGACTCGTCTCAAAGCTGTACGAGAATATTGAAGGAGACACGCCATGCAACATGCAGCACCCTCGGTTTCGCCATCCTCGTCACCGTATTTCGATGAAGCGCGCTCGGCGGATGTCGTCAACGCTCGCATGGATCAGAATGCCGACGAGCGACTGCGGCAGGTCATGACGATTCTGGTCAGGCATCTGCATGCGGCGGTGAAAGAGATCGAGCCGACGCACGAGGAGTGGTTCGCCGCGATTCGCTTTCTGACTGAAACCGGGCAGATGTGCACTGACTGGCGACAGGAGTACATCTTGCTGTCGGACATCCTCGGTGTCTCGATGCTCGTTGACGCCATCAACCATCGCCGGCCGAGCGGGGCGACACCCAATACGATTCTCGGCCCGTTCTACGTTGCGAATTCGCCCGAGTACGAGAACGGCGCGAACATCTGCCTGGACGGAAAGGGTGAGCCTCTGGTCGTTGCAGGATGTGTGACGGACATCGAGGGCACACCTGTCCCGAACGCGAAGCTGGAGGTCTGGCAGACCAATGACGACGGTTTCTACGACGTCCAGCAAAAGGGGATTCAACCAGAATCGAATCTGCGCGGCGCATTTACCTCGGACGCAGAGGGCCGGTACTGGTTCAAGTCCGTCAAGCCGCGCCACTATCCGATTCCGTCGGACGGGCCGGTCGGAAAACTCCTTGGTGCCATGGGCCGTCACCCGAATCGTGCGGCACATCTGCATTTCATCGTGACCGCGCCGGGCTACGACCCCGTCATTACTCACATCTTCACGCCTGATTGCCCGTACCTCCCCGAGGACGCGGTGTTCGGCGTCAAGCGTGAGCTGATTGCCGAATTCAACAAGATCGACGACCCGGAGGCAGCCAGGCGCGTTGGGTTCTCATCACCGTTTTGGTCAGTGTCGTGGGACTTCACTCTCGCGACGTCCACTAAGCCCACGCGGCAAATTCCGTAATCGTTCGACACGCGGGAGCGCGTGCCATCGACGAAGTGATGAAACTGATTGAGCTAATTGAGCTAATCGAGCTAATTGAGAGAACAAACAGGATCACTGTATATGAGCGCGAAGAACATTGAACTGCTGGCTGCGTACTGGACCCTTGCCGGCGACGTCTATCCGTGTGGACCGGTCGAAATCAGTCCATTCCCGCTGCGAGACCGTTGCGAAGCGGCGTTGCGTGCCGGCTGGAGCGGCGTCGGCCTCATCCTCGATGACCTCGAATACAGCATCGGGAAATATGGGCTCTCCGGCGTCAAGAATATTCTGGACGACACGGGCATGAAGAACTTCGAGCTCGAAATTCTCATGGACTGGTATCTCGATGGCGAGGTGCGCGCCAAATCGGACAGCTTCCGTCGCCGTGTCATCGAACTGGGCGGCGAACTTGGCATGCGAAATC
The DNA here is from genome assembly GCF_003368325.1 of Paraburkholderia caffeinilytica. NCBI lineage: Bacteria > Pseudomonadati > Pseudomonadota > Betaproteobacteria > Burkholderiales > Burkholderiaceae > Paraburkholderia > Paraburkholderia caffeinilytica. The sequence continues at coordinate 4,435,666 of NZ_CP031467.1, forward strand.
TGAAAATCGGCGCGAACCCCTTCGACGAAAGCCCTGCCAACTTCGCGCGCATGACCGACGAATTCGCGAAACTTTGCGACGACGTGGCGACGGTCGGCGCGACGGTCGCAATCGAATTTATGCCTTTTTCTCCCATCCGGAACATCGGAGAAGCGCTGAAGATTGCCGAAGGCGCCGACCGGCCCAATGGTGGCCTGATGGTTGACCACTGGCACGTAGCACGCGGTGGCAGCCCCTATAGCGAGGTCGCGCGAATCCCGGCGCGCTTCATCAAGGGAGTGGAGCTGGATGACGTAGGCGCGCAGGTCAGAGGAACGCTGTTTGAGGATTCGAGCTTTAACCGGCAGCTGTGCGGCGAAGGGGCGGGCGACTGTCCCGCCTTTATCGATGCCCTGCAACAAGCAGGCTGCACGCTTCCTTACTACGGCGTGGAACTCATTTCCGAGTCGCACCGGAAGTTGCCGCTCGACGAGATGGCAAAGCGCGCCTACGACACAACCATCGCACAGTTCACGCCAAAGAGCGCGGCTTCGGCCTGAGGCTTTCGACCTTAAACCACAAAGTACTTCTGGAGACTTACATGATTCGTATCGCTGTACTCGGCGCTGGCCGGATTGGTCGTATTCACGCGGGCAACGTTGCCGCGAGCCCGAACGCGAAGCTGGTTGTCGTCGCAGATCCGTTCGAGAAGGCTGCCACCTCGCTCGCCGAACGGCTGGGCTGCGACGCGTCGACGGATGCCTCGGCTGTCCTCGATCGCGATGACATCGATGCCGTGGTCATCGGCACGCCGACAGACACTCACATCACATTCATGTTGCAAGCCGTGGCGCGAGGCAAGGCTGTGTTGTGCGAAAAGCCCATCGACCTCGACATGGAGAAATCAATCGCGGCGGCCAGGGAAGTGGAGCGCCTCAACGGCCGTGTCATGCTCGCGTTCAACCGCCGCTTCGACCCGACGTCCCAGGCATTCCGCAAGGCGATCGATGCGGGCGATGTCGGTGAAGTGCGCCAGGTGGTCATCTCCAGTCGCGATCCGGGCATGCCGCCGCGCGATTACGTCGAGCACTCCGGCGGGATCTTTCGCGACATGGTGATTCACGATCTGGATATGGCCCGCTGGCTGCTGGGAGAAGAGCCCGTCGAAGTCATGGCGATGGCGAGCCGGCTTGTCGACCCGTCGCTGGAAGAACTCACCGATTTCGACACGGTCATGGTTCAGCTTCGCACTGCGTCGGGCAAGCAATGCCATATCAACTGCTGCCGCGAGGCTGTGTACGGCTACGACCAGCGCATGGAGGTGTCCGGCTCCAAGGGCATGCTCCTGCAGGAGAACCTTCGGCCTTCGACGATCCGTCGCTGGACGAAGGAGGCAACCGATGTCCGCGAACCCCTTCTCAACTTCTTCCTCGAGCGTTACGAAGCGGCCTACAAGGCTGAGCTCGAAGCGTTCGTCGAGGCATTGCGCACGAACGCACCGCTGCCGACATCGGTGCAGGACGGCCTCAAGGCATTGCATCTGGCCGACTGCGCATTCGAGTCCGCGCTGTCGGGGAAATCGGTCAAGGTGTAACGGGTAACCAGGAGGAGACAAGACATGACGCGAAAGATTGGTGCCAACGAAACGGTTGGCGTGGCGTGCCTCGGCATTACTCACCCGCATACATCCGGTCGGGTCAAGGCAATCCAGCGGCGCTCCGACGCAAAGATGCTCGGTGCGTGGGACACCAGTCCGCTGCTGGAGCCGTTCGTGAATGCACTCGGCCTCGAAGCGCGCACGAAAGAGGACATTCTCGCCGACGACAACGTGCACGTCGTGCTCGTGCACTCGAAGAGCGAGAAGATGGCCGACCTGACCATCGAAGCACTTGAAGCCGGCAAGTCCGTGCTGTGCGAAAAGCCCGCGGGCCGCAGTTCCGCAGACGCCAAACGCATCGTCGAAGCGGTCGAGCGTACCGGCGGCCTCGTGCAGGTCGGCTACTGCTGGCGTTTCGCTCCGTCGGTTGACGCCATGCAGGCGGCGCTGAAGAGCGGCCGCCTCGGGAAGGTGGTCCAGGTGCGTGCGCACGGCGGTTGCTCGCATGACGAGGCGGGAACGGCTCACATGACCCAGCCGGGCGACATTGGCGGCGCTGTCTTTGTCATCGGCTGTCATCTCGTCGACCGCATTCTTCTGCATTTCGGCCTGCCGCGATCCATCAATGCCCGTATCACGAAGTTCCCGAACTTCCACGGCGACGAGTCTCGCGAGGATGCCGCGGGCGCCGTGCTGAACTACGAAGACAAGATCGTCGTCATCGACTTCATGTCGTGGGACGTGCTGCCCTGGACGGAAAGCTGGGATATCACGGCGTATGGCACCGAAGGCATCATGTCTTCCCGTTCGCTGCCGTCGAGTTACAAGATCTACGACGCGGGCAAGGGCGCCTATCCGGAAGGATGGACCGAATGGCAGGAAACGAGCTTCCCCGAAATCTGGGCCACGAAGAAAACCGAATATTCGCCCGACATTGCAGAAATCGGGAACCCGGTCTACTTCGACCGCGAATCGAATGCATTCTTCGACGCGCTTCGCAACGGCACGCCCTCGGTCGTTCCCGCCACCCAGGCGTACAACATCAGCCGCGTCATCGAGGCGATGTTCGCTTCGTCGAAGCAGGCGGGTGCAGAGATCTTTATCGAGTAGCAAGGTGAGCGGCCGGCCTCGTTTCGGGGCTAGCCATTAAGAACTGACTAAGGAAAGTCAGAAGTAAATTATGCAATCCTTATTAGGAGACAAACGATGAACATCGTCAAGAACGTCGCGGCGGCCGTGGCTGCCTCGATTGCACTGTCAGCGATTTCCGTATCCGCTTACGCGCAGGACAAGGGAGTCATTGGGATTTCCCTGCCGGACAAGACGGAATCGCGCTGGATCACCGATGGCAAAAGCATGGTCGACGCGCTGAAGGCGAAGGGCTATTCCGCCGATCTCCAGTACGCCAACTATGACGTGCCGACTCAGGTCAACCAGGTCGAGAACATGCTGGCCAAGGGTGTCAAGGCGCTCGTGATTGCGCCGATCGACGGGAAGACCTTTTCCGACGCTCTGGCACTGGCGCAGAAGAATCATATCAAGGTCATCTCGTACGATCGCCTGATCAGCCAGACAAAAGACGTCGACTACTACGCCACGTTCGACAACTACGGCGTGGGTGTCCTGCAGGGCCAGAGCATCGTTGCCGCCTGGCAGAAGAAGGGCAGCAAGACCCCTTTCAACATTGAGGTCTTCGGCGGCTCGTCGGACGACAACAACGCGCATATGGTCTACGCCGGCGGGATGTCGGTACTCAAGCCGTATATCGACAGCGGGAAGTTCGTGGTTCGCAGCAAGCAGGTGCCGTTCGATAAAGTCGCCACCCGCAACTGGGATGGCGCCACAGCCCAGTCCCGCATGGACAATCTGCTGAGCGCCTTCTACGGCAACAACCGGCTCGATGCCGTGTGGACGCCGAACGACGCCATTGCAATCGGTGTGATTTCTTCGCTCAAGGGTGTCGGCTACGGTTCGGCGCAACAGCCGATGCCGATTGTCACGGGCCAGGATGCGGATCTGCAGAACGTCAAGGGAATCATACGCGGCGACCAGACGACGACCGTGTTCAAGGATACGCGCAAGCTGGCCAGCATCACGGCCGATATCGTGGACGACGCGCTGACCGGAAAGACCGTGCCGGTGAACGACACGAAGAGTTACAACAACGGCGCGAAGATCGTCCCGACCTATCTCGTGAAGCCCATCCTCGTCGACAAGGACAACTGGCAGCCGGAACTCGTCACTAGCGGGTATTACACGCAGGCGCAGTTGAAGTAGTAACGAAGTTCCAGCCTTCGTGGGCGCCGGCGTGCGGTTGTCGCCGGCGCTACACAGACACGTATTGCACGTGACCGATCCGAGGAATACGACGATGGAAACCATTCTGGAGATGAACGAAATTCAGAAAAGCTTTGGCGCCGTCAAAGCCCTGAATAACGTCAATCTTAAAGTCCGTAAAGGCGAGATTCATGCCATATGCGGCGAGAACGGCGCGGGCAAGTCGACGCTGATGAAGATCTTGAGCGGTGTCTATCCGCACGGCTCCTATGCGGGCAAGGTGGTCTACGACGGCGAAGATCGCGCGTTCTCGGACATCGCCGACAGCGAGGAGGTGGGGATCATCATCATCCATCAGGAACTCGCACTCGTCCCCATGCTGTCGATTACGGAAAACATCTTCCTGGGCAACGAACAGTCGAGGCGTGGCGTCATCGACTGGCAGGGCTCGCGGTCCAAGGCGAAGGAACTGCTGGCGAAGGTCGGGCTGACCGACTCCCCCGATACGCCTGTAGGCACGCTCGGTATCGGCAAGCAGCAGCTTGTCGAAATCGCCAAGGCATTGTCGAAAGAGGTCCGTCTGTTGATCCTTGACGAGCCTACGGCAAGCCTCAACGAAAAGGACAGCGACACGCTGCTCAATCTCCTGCTGGAGTTGAAGGCGCGTGGAGTGACGTCCATCATCATTTCGCACAAGCTCAATGAGATTTCACGTGTTGCCGACGGTATAACGGTCATCCGCGACGGCTCGACTGTCGACGCGCTCGACTGCAAGGTCGGGGGTGTGAGCGAAGACCGCATCATCAAGGCGATGGTCGGCCGTGAGATGTCCGACCGTTATCCGAAGCGTGTGCCGAACATCGGCGACGTGATTTTCGAAGTCAGGGACTGGCGGGCGCAGCATCCGACCCAGCGGGAGCGGGCCGTTATCAAGGGTGTCAATCTGAAGGCAAGAAAGGGCGAAATCGTCGGTATTGCCGGCCTTATGGGTTCCGGGCGCACCGAGTTTGCCATGAGCGTCTTTGGTGGAACGTACGGCCAGGACATATCCGGGACCGTGCTTATGCACGGAAAGCCGGTAGACGTCTCGACGGTACAGAAGGCGATCAAGGCAGGCCTCGCGTATGTGACCGAAGACCGCAAAGGAAACGGCCTCGTCCTTGACGACAACATCCAGCGAAACATTACCTTGGCGAACCTCGCCGGCGTGTCGAAACTCGGCGTGATCAACGAACACGAAGAAATGACGGTCGCGGCTGATTTCCTGAAGAAGCTCCGTATCCGCGCCCAGGGGGTAACACATGTCGTCGCCAATCTGTCCGGCGGCAATCAGCAGAAAGTGGTGCTGAGCAAGTGGCTGTTCTCGGGACCGGAAGTGCTCATTCTGGATGAGCCCACGCGCGGGATTGATGTCGGAGCGAAATACGAGATCTACAGCATCATCAATCAGGCGGTTGAAGCGGGTAAGTGCGTGGTCATGATTTCTTCGGAAATGCCGGAGCTTCTTGGCATGTGCGACCGCGTTTATGTCATGAACGAAGGCCGCTTCGTCGGCGAGTTCACCGCGGAGGAAGTCTCGCAGGAGAAGATCATGCGGGCAATCATGCGAAATGGAGGTATGTGAAATGCGTAAGGCACTCTCGCCGGCGGCACCGCAGGACGCCGGAGTTAAAAATAGCGAATTCGTTCAGGTGTTCAAGCGGGCCGCCAGTGAATACGGGTTGTTGGTTTCACTCATCGTCATCATGGCATTCTTTCAGGTGTCGACGAACGGCGTGTTGATGCAGCCGCTCAATCTGACGAATCTCGTGCTTCAGAACAGTTACATCGTCATCATGGCCCTCGGCATGCTGATGGTGATCGTTGCTGGTCACATCGATCTGTCGGTCGGTTCGACCGCGGGGCTGGTGGGCGCACTCGCAGCGGTGCTGATGGTGCAGTTCAATGTCAACTACGTGCTGGCCACCGTCATCTGTATCCTCACCGGCGCGCTGATCGGGGCCATACAAGGTTACTGGATCGCGTTCTGGCGGATGCCGTCGTTCATCGTCACGCTGGCGGGCATGCTGGTATTCCGCGGGCTGACGAACCTCGTGTTGCAGGGGCAGTCCATTGGGCCCTTCCCGGACGCTTTCGCCGCGGTCAGTTCCGGCTTCATTCCCGACGTCTTTCACGGGCAGAATCTGCACGTCACGTCGATCCTGCTTGGAATTCTGGTGGGCGTGCTCTTTTTCGTGATTGAACTTAGGCACCGTGCGAGCGCAACGAAATACGGCATGGGTAGCGGGTCGTTCTCGATGTTCGTCGCGAAGAACGTCGTCCTCACCGGCCTGATTGCTTTCCTCTGCTACATCCTTGCGTCGTATCGCGGCCTGCCGACCGTTCTCGTCATCATGGGCGTGCTGATTGGCGTTTATACGTTCGTCATGAATCGCACCACCGTGGGTCGCCGTATCTACGCGGTGGGCGGCAACGCGAAGGCGGCGAGGCTGTCTGGAGTCAGTGTTCCGGCCATCAGCTTCATGACCTTCGTGAATATGGGCGTTCTGGCGGCATTGGCCGGCCTCATCTTCGCCGCCCGCTTGAATAGCGGCACACCGAAGGCAGGGACGGGCTTTGAACTCGATGTGATCGCTGCATGCTTCATCGGCGGTGCGTCTGCTTCGGGCGGTGTCGGGAAGGTGGTGGGTGCGGTAGTCGGTGCCTTCATCATGGGCGTGATGAATAACGGAATGTCCATTATGGGCATCGGCGTTGACTATCAGCAGGTGATCAAGGGCGTGGTGTTGCTCGCGGCTGTGTTTGTTGACGTGTACAACAAGAACAAGGCCTGAGCTTCGGATGTCAACACGGAATCGACATGATTAAACACATCGTTATGTGGGATGTTCGCGGTGATACACCCGAGCAAAGGAAGGAAACGGCTCGACTGGTGAAAGGCGCCTTCGAAAGTCTGATCGGGAAAATCCCGGGACTAACGAAGCTCGAAGTCGGCATGGACGTGAGCGGGGTCGATTACGCCTGTGACGTTGTGCTCTACACCGAGTTTGAAGATCCGGAATCGCTGGAGGCATACGCGTCTCATCCCGAGCATCTGCGCGTCAAGCAGGTCATTGGGGACAGCCGTATCGCCCGGCATCAGGTCGATTACGTTTGAGCCGGTGAACGATAGAGAATCCTATGTACGAATTTACCTATACGACGCCTGCCTCGCGGGTCGTGTTCGGCGCCGGCAGCATGAAGCTCATCCAGCAGGAAGTCGAGACGCTGGGCGCTCGCAGGGCGCTGGTTCTGTGCACCCCTGAGCAGAGAGCGCAGGCCGAAGTCATATCGTCCCTTCTCGGTCCGTCGAGTGCCGGCGTCTTCGATGGAGCACAGATGCATGTTCCCATCGAAAACGCCCGCCGGGCGCGCGAACATGCAAAGGCAGTGGGCGCGGATTGTGCGGTGGCGATTGGCGGAGGCTCGACGATCGGTCTCGGCAAGGCTATTGCACTCGAATCGTCCCTGCCGATTATCGCGATTCCGACCACCTACGCGGGTTCGGAAATGACGCCGATCTACGGCATAACTGAGAATGGACTCAAGCAGACGGGCCGTGACCCAAAGGTTCTTCCCAAAACGGTCCTTTACGATCCGGAACTGTCGGGTGGATTGCCGGCTCATCTCTCGTTCGTGAGCGGCCTGAATGCAATTGCACACGCGGCAGAGGGCTTGTATGCAAAGGATGGAAACCCGGTCATGTCGTTGATGGCGGAAGAGGGAATCCGCGCGCTCGCCAATGGTCTGCGCGGCGTGAAGAAGAGCAGCAGGGACACGACGGCGCGTAGCGATTGCCTCTATGGCGCGTGGCTTTGCGGGATGGTTCTCGGCAATGTCGGGATGGCGCTCCATCACAAGCTCTGCCACACGCTTGGCGGGACGTTCAACCTTCCGCACGCGGAGACACACGCGATTGTTCTTCCACATGCACTCGCCTACAACAGTATCGCGGCGGCGGAGGCAATGACACGAATTGCGCGTGCACTTGATGCGGAGTCCGCCGCAGATGGTTTGTATGACCTGAGCCACGAGCTTGGTGTGCCTCGAGGTCTGCGTGAGATCGGGCTGCTTGAGAGCGACCTGGATCGTGCGTGCGAGGTCGCGATGTCCAATCCCTACTGGAACCCGCGTCCGGTGGAAGGAACGCCGCTTAGGGCATTGCTCCAGCGCGCGTGGGAGGGAAGCCGGCCGCGTCCTTGATTGGCGCGGCGGGTCGAATCGTGGCCGAAAAAAGACGTCAAACAAAAGAGCGTGGGTGAAAGCCGCGCTAACGCCAATTCGTGCCGATGCCGGCTTTGGCCCGGATCCAGATCGCCGATTGCTTCACTTACTTATGTTTGCTCTGGGCAACTGCGGCTCGCAAGGCCAGCAGATAGCTCTCAACCCCAAAGCCGCAGATTTGCCCATCGACGATCCCGGCGAATACCGAGTGATGCCGGAACGGCTCTCGGGCGTGAATGTTGGACATGTGCAGTTCGACAACCGGGCAGGTGAGAATCGCCAGCGCATCGCGTATACCGTAGCTGTAGTGTGTCCACGCTCCGGCGTTGATCAGCACGGCGCCGCAGCGCTCCTCGAAGGCCTGGTGGATGCGCTCGCACATTGCCCCTTCGCTATTCGTCTGGAACGATTCGACCTGCACGCCAAGCTCGAAGCCGAGAGTCTGTAGCCGGGCATCGATTTCGGCCAGTGTGATCGTTCCGTACTGCACCGGGTCGCGCTTGCCAAACATATTGTGGTTGATACCGTGGAGCATCAGAACCGTTTTCATTTGTCACTCTTCATTTGCCACTCCGTTGTATTTTCAATCGAGCGGCACCGTAAGCCGATCGATCACGGCACGAGTCTGGGGCCGCACGCCGCGCCACCACGCGAACGCTTCCGCCGCTTGCTCCACCAGCATGCCGACACCGTCGGCGACACCCAGCACACCCGCATTGCGCGCGAGTCGCAGGAAGGGCGTCAGCCGCTTGCCGTAGGCGAGTTCGTAAGCCGCGCCTGTGGGACTGAAAACGCTGGGTGGAACCGGCGGAAGCTCGCCGGTGAGGCTGGCCGACGTCGCGTTGACCACCAGGTCGAACTGTCCCATCGCCTCCAGATCGCCGTACCCACAGACGGCCAGCGTCCCGCTCGTGGCAACCTGGTCGACCAGCGCCCGAACCTTCGCGATGTCCCGGTTGACGACGACCAGTTCAGCGGGTCGCGCGGCCAGGAAGGGCAGCAACGCGCCACGCACTGCGCCACCCGCGCCGAGGACCAGCACGCGCTTGCCGGCCATCGGCAGGTTCAGGTTGACTTCGATGTCGCGTAACAGGCCGACGCCATCGAAGTTCTCGGCGATGATCCTGCCGTCCTTAAAGCCCAACGCGTTAGCGGCGCCTGCCAGTGCCGCGCGCTCGCTGCGCTCGTCGGCCATCGCGAACGCCTTCAGCTTGAACGGCGCGGTCACGTTCATGCCTTTGCCGCCCGCTGCGATGAACGCGCGCACGGTATCGGCGAACGCGTCGTGCGGCTCCAGCGGACCCTCGATCGCCGTATAGGACATGTCCTGCTGCGACTCTTTTGCAAAGAGTCCGTGGATCAGCGGAGATTTCGTGTGTCCGATCGGGTTGCCGATCACTGCGTACGGGTCGCTCATCACGGCCTCACTGTTGAATACAACACGCCATCGGTTTGCATCGCGTCGATTTCGGCCGCGCCGAAGCCCAGCGATTGCGCCACTTCCGCGTTGTGCTGACCGAGATCGGGCGCGACCTCACGGATCGTCGTGTCGCAGTCGGAGAAACGAAAGGGCAGGTTTGGCAGGCGCAACTTGCCGTAGCGCGGGTGCGCCTGCTCGACCACCATGCCGCGCGCGACGATCTGCGGATCGGCCAGCACCTCGTCGATGCGCTGCACCTTCGCGCAAGGCACGTCGATGCTGTCCAGCAGCTCAAGCACCTGCGCGACCGGCCGGCTTGCCACCCAGGGCTTCACGACCGACAGAATGTCCAACCGGTTCGTATTGCGTCCCGCGAGTGTGTGAAAGCGTGTGTCGGTTCCGAAACCAGCCGGCCCGCCATGCGCCTCTACCAGGGCGGCGAAGCGCTTCCACGCGTCGTCCACCTGCGCGGCGATCACGAGGTCGCCGTCGGCGGCACGGAACACGCCGTAAAGCGTCGACGTGGGCATGTCGTGACCGGTTTGCTCCGGCACGATGCCTTGCATCGTGTAGCACTGCACCGCGTATTCATGCATCGACACCAGTGTGTCGTACAGCGCCATGTCGATATGCTGGCCCCGGCCGCTCTTCACGCGACCAAGCAGCGCGGCATTGATCGCCGCCACGGCGTGAATGCCGGTGTACATGTCGCCGAGCGAAATGCGCATCAGCGGCGGCGGCTCGCCGGGAGTGCCGATCATCTGCATAATGCCGCTCTTCGCTTCGGCAATCAGGCCGAAACCTGCACGATGCGCGTCCGGCCCGGTATGGCCGTAAGCGGATATCGAGCAGTAGACCAGTTTCGAATTGCGCGCCGACAGTTCGTCATAACCGAGCCCGAGTTTGTCGAGTGCACCCGGCCGGTAGTTCTCGACGAATACGTCTGCGGAGTCGCACAGCCGCTGCATGAATTCCTTGCCGCGCGCATCGCGCATGTTGACGCTGACGCCGCGTTTGCCCATGTTGAGTTGCAGGAAATAGCCGCTCTGCTCGTCGTCGAGCACCGTGGCGTGCTGACGCCCGGCATCGCCGCTGCCGGGCCGTTCGACCTTGATGACTTCGGCGCCGAGCGCCGCGAGACAGCGGCCAACATACGGACCGGCCAGAAAATGGCTGTAGTCGACGACGCGAATACCTTCGAGAGGACGTGCCTGCATCAGAATGCTCCCGGTCGGCGCGGCACCATCAGTCGATGCTCGCCGTGCTGGACGACCTGACCGTCCTGATTGACCAGCTCGGACGGCAGCACGACGATTCCCCACCCGGGACGGCTCTTGCTAGCGCGCATCGCACCCACACGGAATTTCACGTGCAACACATCGTTGACCTTGATCGGCAGGTTGAAGTCCCATGTCCAGCCGAGCGACATGCCCGGGAGGAAACGGTAGTCGCTTTGGGTCTTGAGCCCATCGGCGATCGACAAGCCAAACAGACCGTGCGCGACGATCGAACCGAAGTGGCTAACGTTCGCGTATTCCTCGTCCACATGCACCGGCGTGTGATCGCCGGTGAGGTCGGCGTAGGCCAGAATGCGTTCCTTCGTCACCGTGTAGTGCGGGCTCACGCATTCGTCGCCTTCGCGGGCATCGTCCCAGTACTTATCGACGATCGTCATGTCACACCTCCGCACGCGGATTGATGTCCAGTGCTCGTGCCACGCACGCTGCGGGCCTCGCCTGGATCAGTTCGACGGCGAGGCCGTCCGGCAGCCGCAACCAGTTGCGTCCCTGCGGCATTTCGCTGACGTCATACCGTTGCGCGGCGGCGAGCGCGGCCTCCATGTCTTCGCACATCACGCCCAGGTGGGCGAGGCGGCCTTCAGGCGCGTCATGCTGCGGGTTATGGATGAATTGCAAACCACCGAGCGTCCAGTACTGCCGTGGTTCTTCGACGGTGCCGTCGACCTCGCGCATCGTCATGCCGAGTACGTCTTCGAAAAAGCGGATGTGCCAGTGGATGTCCTTCACCCAGATGGCCACGTGCTCCAGATAGGCTTTACTGCCGTTCATGCGGTTGTCTCCCTGCTTTGTCGGTCATGGCGCGCTCGATGCCCTTGATGCACGCCACCAGCGTCGCGTTGACGGGCGTCGGCACGCCGTGCCGTTGTCCCCAGCGCACGACCGCGCCGTTGATAAAGTCGATTTCGGTGATCGAGCCTTTCTCGAGGCTTTGCAGCATCGAAGTCTTGAAGGTGGCGGATAGTCCTTCGGCGGCGAGTTTCCACGGGCGCTCAGGATCGGTGGTGGAGAGCGTGACGCCCGCCGCCTGGGCGACCGCGATCGCTTCGGCCACCGCGGCGAGCGCCGCCGTCTTCAGAAGCGGCTCGTCGTAAAGCTGCCCGTAGGTCAGGCCGGTAGTGCCCGTCAACGCGCCAGTTGCGACATTGACCAGCAGCTTGTCCCACATCGTGCCGACGATGTTGTCGCTGACCGTCGTGGCCAGCCCGGCGGCATTGAAGATTTCGGCGATTGCCGTCACGCGCGAGGTGATCCGGCCGTCGAGTTCGCCGATGTAAGTCGCCTTGCCGACGACGCCGGACTCGATGTGCCCCGGATTGCGCATCACGCCACCGACGTAGGTCTTGCCGGCCAGCACGCGCTCGCGCCCCACGATGTCCGCGAGCACATCTTCGTGCCCGAGTCCGTTCTGCAACGACAGGACCAGTGTGTCGGGTCCGATCAGGTCGAGTGCGCCGCGCATCGCGGCATCGGTATGAAATGACTTGACCAGCACAACCACCAGATCGACGACGCCGGCCTCGGCGGCGCGCGTCGTGGCCTGAACTTTCACGCGACGTGAGCCACTCGCATCGTCCACTCGCAGACCATCACGCCGCATGGCCTCCACGTGTGCCGCCGAGCGGTTCAACAACCAGACGTCGTTGCCGCCTTCGGTCAGCGCTGCGCCGATAGCGCAGCCCAGAGCACCCGCACCCAGAATCGCAATCTTCACTCTCGTCTCCCTGATCTGGAGAGCAAGATACGATTCGGTGCTCATGTCGGCAATGCAATGGATACAATGACGTCATTGCATTAGACAATATCGCTATGAACCCGGCGGAACTCCCCGATCTGAAGCTATTGCAGCTTTTCGATCTTCTTTACGATGTCCGCAGCGTCACGCGCGTGGCGGAGCAGCTTGGGCAGAGCCAGCCCACGATCAGCATCTGGCTCGGGCGCTTGCGGGAGCATCTGCAGGACCCGCTGTTCATCCGCACACCGGGCGGCATGGCGCCGACGCCGCAAGCCGATGCGCTGATCGGGCCGTGCCGGGAGATTCTTGAATCGCTGCGACGCTTCGCTGCCTGGGAGATCGAGTTCGATCCAGCCACCGCGAAACGGCGGTTCCGCATCTGCATGACCGACGCCAGCCACATCACGCTGCTTCCGCGAATGCTGGCGCATGTGCGCGCGCAAGCGCCGGGCATCCGTCTGGAGGCGGCACGGATCGACGGCAATACCGAACGGGCGCTTGAGTCCGGTGAGGCGGACCTTGCGATCGGTCACGTACCCTGGCTGGGCGGCGGGATTTACCAGCAGCAGTTGTACACGCAGGACTGGGTGTGTCTGATGAACAAGCATCATCCGCGCGTGCGCGGAAAGCTCGGGTTAAAGCAGTACCGCGCGGAAGGGCATGTGGTTATCGCGGCGGGAACCGGAGCGCAACTGCTGGAGCAGGCGCTCGTGCGCGAGCAGGTTGAGCGGGACGTCGTGCTCGAGCTGCCGGGCTTTCTCGGGCTGGGGGCAATCATCCAGACCACCGACCTGATCGCCACGCTGCCGCGGCATATCGGCGCGACGCTGGCGAAGGTGAATGACCTGTCGGTGCATCCGTGTCCGATACCCGTGGAGGGGTTTGCGGTACGACAGCACTGGCACGCCCGCTATCATCACGAAGCAGGAAATCGCTGGCTGCGCGATCTGGTCGCTCAGCTATTCAGCAGTTTGCGGTGAGCTAAGTCTTCCACAACGCGAACTCTCCTTGCGCGAGTTCCTGTTTGAGAAAGTCGACGCAGACGCGCACCTTGGCTGACTGCGCGGAGCGTGCGGCCGACATCGCCCATACGTCGGCCGGCTGCTCCCACGCCGGCAGCACGCGTTCGAGCGCTCCTTCGGCGAGCGCCTGTGCCACGTACGAGTGCCCGACCATCACGATGCCGTGGCCGTCGCGCGCCCAGCGCAGCACGACGTCGCTGTGGTTCGACGCCAGCGATCCCGTGACCTTCACCGTGCTCCAGCCGCCGGGTCCGAGCAGACGCCACACGCCGAATGGCTCGTCGCGCTCGCGGAATACGAGGCAGTCGTGCTGCGCGAGTTCCTCGACACTCTTCGGCCGGCCGCGTGCATCGAGATAGACCGGCGCCGCGCACAGCACGCGCGGACTGACCGCGATGTGATGCGCGATCAGCCCCGGTTCCTGCAACGCGCCGACGCGGACGTCGAGATCGAAACCTTCGTCTACGAGATTGACGCGGCGATCAACCAGCTCCAGCCAGATTTCCAGTTCCGGATAGCGTTTTTTCATCAGCGACACGATTGGCGCGATGTGGCTGCGCCCGAGACGCTGGCTTGCACTGATACGCAATGAACCCTTGGGATTTACCCGCAGATTCGACAGATCGTCGCGCATCGCGTCGACGTCCTGGAGGATCGAGCGCGCCCAGCGATAGACCGTTTCGCCGTCGGACGAGAGCGTCACACGCCGCGTCGTGCGATGCAGCAGCTTCACCCCGAGCGTCTTCTCCAGCAAGGCGATGCGCTTGCTGACGTGGGTCTGCGAATTGCCGAACTCATGCGCCGCGGCAACGAAACTCAGGCGGCGGGCGACTTCGCAAAAGAGCCGGAGATCACCGAGCATCGGTTCATTAAGCATGATCTGGTGATTATGGAGTGCAAGATCGGATAATAATAGTTCGATTCGGTGATAGTAGTCTCTGGTCATGCCTGAAGCACACCGGAGACAAGCATGATCAATGGCAACACCGGGCTCGTCGCCCACATCGGCTATCCGACGCACGCGTTCAAGTCGCCGATGATCTACAACCCTTATTTCGAGCACGCTGGGGTCAATGCCGTCGTGGTGCCGATGGGCTGCAAGCCCGAACATTACCCGGCCTTCCTCAACTCGGTTTTCTCGCTTGAAAACATCCGTGGCGCGCTCATCACCATGCCGCACAAGGTCACGACCGTCGGCCTGCTCGACGACGCCACGCCGGCAGTGAAAATCGCGGGCTCTTGCAACGCGGTGCGGCTCACGGAGGACGGGCGTCTTCTCGGCGATATGTTCGACGGCGAAGGCTTCGTGCGCGGCGTGCGGCGCAAGGGCTGCAAGCTCGAAGGCGCGCGGGTGCTCGTGGTGGGCTGTGGCGGCGTCGGTTCGGCGATCGCTGCTTCGCTGGCCGCGGCCGGCGTCGCGTGGCTCGGCCTCTACGATGCGCGTGCCGAGTCGGCGCAAGGTTTGAAAGAGCGTCTCGCGACCCACTACCCGAGGCTCGAAGTCACGACCGGCAGCAACGACCCGGCAGGCTACGACCTCGTCGTGAACGCGACACCGATGGGCATGAACGACGGCGATCCGTTGCCGGTCGAGGTGGAGCGCATCGCGCCGGACACCTTCGTCGGCGAGGTCGTGATGAAGACCGAGATGACGGCGTTCCTCAAGGCGGTGCAAGCGCGCGGCTGCCGCTTCCAGGTGGGCTCGGACATGCTCTTCGAGCAGATTCCCGCTTACCTCGAATTCTTCGGCTTTCCGACGACCACGCCGGACGTGCTGCGCTCAGTTGCGAAGCTGCAGTACTGAGCCAATCCAATTCAAGTTCAGTGAGACGACATGACGACGACACCCCAATTCGGCTGGTGCGGCCCGCTGCAGAACGCAGCGTTGATCAAAGAAGCAGGGCTTGACTACATTGAAGCGCAGCTCGTGCCGATGAAACTCGAGGACGACGCGTCTTTCGCGAATGCCAAGGCGCTCATCAAGGAACTGCCGTTGCCGGCGCTTGCCTTCAGCTATCTGTTCCCGCACGACGCCCGCATCGTCGGCCCGGAAAAGGACGAGCGGCGCAACCGCGCTTACTTCGATCGGGTGGTGGAACTGCTGACGCTGGCGCGAGCCCGCGTCGTCGTGCTCGGCAGCGGCTGGACGCGCAATATCCCCGAGGGCTGGACGCAGGCTCAGGCAGAGGACGAATTCCTGACAACGCTTGCATGGTGCGCCGACACGCTTGAGGGCAGCGGCACGACGCTCGTGATCGAGCCGCTGAACCGCAAGGAATCGAACCTGGTGAACAGCGTCGCGGACGGTGCGCGGCTCGCAAAGTCGCTCAACCGTCCCGAAGTGCGCGGCCTCGCGGACTTCTATCACATGGACGAAGAAACCGAGTCGCTGGACGCATTGCGCGAGCACGGTGCGTGGCTCGCTCACATCCATCTCGCCGACACTGGCCGGCTGAATCCGGGCACTGGCGCCTATGACTACCCGACTTTCTTCGGACATCTCAAGGCCTGCACCTATCAAGGCCTGCTCAGCGCCGAATGCGGATTTAAAGGCGAGCCACTCGCTTCGATGCGCGAGAGCGCGTCGTTCCTGCGCCAGGCATGGAACGACGCATAACGCCTAAATAAACAACGGATCGATACAGACCCGCCACGGGTTCGTACAAGCGGACCAACCTCATTGGAGGAGACAACCATGAATGTCACTATCTCAGACGTGACGGCGGCTGACCGCGCGGTCGCCAGGTCGACAAAACGCCTGATTCCTTTTTTGCTTTTAATGTATGTACTCGCGTTTCTCGACCGTGCCAACGTCGGCTTTGCGAAGCAGGGATTACACGATGTAGTCGGCATGTCGGACGCGGCCTTTGCGTTCGGCGCCAGCATCTTTTTCATTGCGTATGTGTTACTCGAAATCCCGAGCAATCTCGCGATGCATAAAGTGGGCGCCCGTGCCTGGATGTGCCGCATCATGGTGACGTGGGGCCTCGTGTCGGCCGCGACGATGTTCGTCAAGGGTTCGACGAGCTTTTACGCACTACGCTTCATTCTGGGAGCGTGCGAAGCGGGCTTCTTTCCCGGCGTGATCCTGTACCTGACTTACTGGTTTCCGGACCGCGCCCGGGCGAAGATCATGGGCCTCTTCTACTTCGGCGCGCCGCTCGCATTCGTGTTCGGTTCACCGCTGTCCGGCTACCTGCTGCGCTTCGATGGCGTGCTCGGGCTGCACGGCTATCAGTGGATGTTCATGCTCGAAGGACTTGCGGCGACTGCTGTCGGTGTGTGGGCGTACTTCTATCTGGACGACAGACCGGCCGATGCCAGGTGGCTCGATGACGATGAGAAACACACGCTGGTCGCTGTGCTCGAGGCAGAGCAGTCCGCGAAGGTCTCACACGGACCGCACAGTGTAGGCGCCGCGCTCACGGATCGCACGGTGTTGTACTTCGGCCTCATTTTTTTCCTGATCCAGATGGGCGTATCAGTGGCGGTGTTCTATCTTCCGACGTTCGTTGGGAAGCTGCTCGGCACGGGGCCGAACGCGCTGGTGGGCTTCGTCGTCGCGATTCCGTGGACCTGCGCGCTCATTGCGACGTTCGCCGTGCCGAGACTGGCCGCACGCCGCGAACGGTTGGTGCTCTTCGGCTGCGCGAGTCTCCTGATCGCCGCGATTGCGATGTTTGTCTCGGCGGGCCCATCGCCGCTGATCTCGATGATCGCGTTGTGTTTCGCAGTGGCGGGGCTGTGGGCGGTCCAGCCCATCTTCTGGTCGCTGCTTACCAACTATCTTGGCGGCATGGCGGTCGTATCCGGCGTCGCGATGGTGAACACGATCGGCAACATCGGCAACTTCGTCTCACCGAACGTGAAGGCATGGGCGGACGCGAGCTTCGGTTCGAGCGTGGCGGGGCTAATGCTGCTGAGCGGTGTCGTCGTGCTCGCGGCGCTGCTTTTCATCGGCGCGCGCCGCTCTACACAACCGGCTGTCGCGGAAGCCGTTCACCCCTGAGGCGTAGCAACGCGGTGAGGAGACCTGGGCAAACGCAGCGGCAGCGTGCTCGATCTCACCGTCGTCGATATGACGATGTGTGACGCAGCTCAGCATGTACCGAGACACATCATTGCTGAAGCAAGCCTTGGCTCGTCGGTGTGCGCGATGGTGCGCGCGGGCATGGGTATCGGTCTTGTCAATCCGCCGGCAGCAAGGGATGAGTATCTCAATGGCGGCATCGAGATGTCTCTGCAGGCTCGAACCTGAGTGGCTCAGACACGACGCATCCAGCCGCTATCGGTGCCCACAGCCTTCGCAACTGCCGAGGCTACATGCGCTTCATGGCATGAAGGAGGGATGGACGATAATATGGCATTCCAGTTCGCGTGCTTCAGGGTATCGGGCACGCGGTACAGCCATCGTCCATTTCTCTTTTTACCGCTCATGTCAGACCTCAGAATCGACCGCAATGCCAAGACCCTGCGCGAACTCACGCTGGACAAGCTGCGCGGCGCGATAGTGCAAGGGTATTTCCGGCCAGGCGCGCGGCTCGTCGAACGCACGCTGTGCGACGAACTCGGCGTAAGCCGCACTGTCGTGCGCGAAGTGTTGCGGCATCTGGAGACGGAAGGGCTCGTGGAGATCGTCGCGCGCCAGGGGCCGATCGTCGCCCGGCTCGATCCTGAACAGGTCGGTGAAATCTACGAGCTGCGCGGCCTGCTCGAAGCCAATGCCGCACGCGCGTGCGCCGAGCAATCGACGCCCGAACTCGTGCGGCGCTTGCGCGAGATCCGCGCGGTGATCGAAGAGGCGTTCGAGAAACAGGACCTGCCGCGCGTGCTCGACTACACCGAGCGTTTCTACGAGGCGATGTTCGAGGGCGCGCAAAAGCGCGTATCGCTGGCCGTCGTCAAGACGCTGAACGCGCGGATCAACCGGCTGCGCGCGCTCACTATTGCCACGCCGGGGCGCGGCGGGGAGTCCAATCTCGAGATGAACACGCTGCTCGACGCGATCGAGCGGCGCGACGGCGATGCGGCGTCGCGCGCATCGGCCGCGCACATCAAGCGCACCGCCGAACTGGCGTTGAGCGCGCTCGCGCAGCAAAGCGAGCCGGCCGGCGACGCCTGAGCCGCCGTTCCGCCCGTTCCCACAAAGGCCGCCGGTCATCCCGGCGGCCTTTTGTTTTGCCGGTCTGCCGTCGCCGCCGTCTTTCCTGACAAATCCCGCCGCCGGTATGTTGCGCCGCAAAAGCATGAATCGGCTTGCGCCGTTAGCCGAAAACATGCCTGAAATGCTATGCGCCACATCGTGGTATTCCATAATATTGATTCGCTTGGTGTGGGCCATAAGATGGAATACCATAATCTCAACGAACGACATTCACGGCCTCGGCCCCCGACAGGAGAACGATATGAAGCTGGAAGTGCGCAAGCTGGTCACTTACGTCGAAGAGACTTTCATTGAAGGCGGCAAGGAGGCGGCGCGGCCCCTAAAGCTGTTCGGCGCGGCGGCCGTGTTGCGTAACCCGTGGGCGGGGCGGGGCTTCGTCGAAGACCTGAAGCCCGAAATTCACGCGCTGGCGCCGCAACTCGGCGAAATGCTGACGGCGGAAGTGCTGCGCGTGGCCGGTTCCGGCGATGCGGTCGAAGGCTACGGCAAGGCGGCGATCGTCGGCACATCGGGCGAAATCGAGCACGCGTCGGCGCTGATTCACACGCTGCGCTTCGGCAACCACTACCGCAACGCGGTCGGCGCGAAGAGCTATCTGAGCTTCACGAATCTGCGCGGCGGCCCGAACTGCCCGATCTCGATTCCGCTGATGCACAAGCACGACGAGGGCATGCGCTCGCACTACCTGACCGTGCAGTTTTCGATCGTCGATGCGCCTGGGCCCGACGAACTGGTCATCGCGCTCGGCGCGTCGATCGGCGGCCGTCCGCATCACCGCATCGGCGACCGTTATCAGGACCTGAAGGAGCTCGAGTCCCATGAGGCCTGAACTCGCGTCCGGGTGTGGCGAGGCGCTGGGCACGAGCTACAGCGTCTACGCGCCGCGCTCGGAAGAAGCGCGCGCCACGGTCGTGCTGATCCACGGCGTGGGGATGAACCAGAGCGTCTGGTCGCCGCAGATCGGAGCCTTGAGCACACGCTACCAGGTCATCGTGTACGACATGCTCGGCCACGGCGACAGCGTGCTGCCGAGCGCCGCGCCGACGCTCGACGAATACGCGGCGCAACTGAAGTTGCTGCTCGACGCGATGCGGATCGAACGCGCACACGTGGTCGGACACTCGATGGGCGCGCTCGTCGCACTCGAATTTGCGCTGACGCATCCACAACGCACGTTGAGCGTCGTCGCGTTGAACGCGGTGTACGACCGCACACCGGCGCAGCGCGAAGCCGTGATGACGCGCGCCGCGACGCTCGGCGACGCGCCCCTGGATACGGGGGTCGACGCCACGCTGTCACGCTGGTTCGGCGACCCGGTTCCGGGTCATCTGACCCAGGCGGCGCAAGCCGTGCGCGGGCTGCTGCTGTCCGTCGATCCCGTCGGCTACGCGCGCACCTACCGGCTCTTCGCCAGCTCGGACGATGCGCACGTCGGCCGTCTCGCCAGCCTCGCCGTGCCCGCGCTGTTTCTCACGGGCGAGTGCGATCCGAATTCGAGTCCCGCGATGTCGCGTGCGATGGCGGCGGTCGCCCCGTTCGGCCGCGCGGAGATCATCGCGAACGAGCGGCACATGATGAACGTCACCGATCCCGAGGGCGTCAATGAACGGCTGCTTGGCTTCCTCGCCGAAGCGTCGGCTCAGGAAGCGGCGCATGAATCGATCAACGGAGAACGTCATGACTGAGCAGACCATTGGACAGGCCTTCGACCCGGTCGAATTCCGTCGTGCACTCGGCGCATTCGTGACGGGCGTGACGGTTGTCACGACGATTCAGCCGGACGGCTCGCCGCGCGGTTTCACGGCCAACTCGTTCACGTCGGTGTCGCTCGATCCGCCGCTGATTCTCGTGTGCATCGCGAAGACCGCATCAAGCTATGAAGTGTTTTCGCAGACACGCCACTTCGCCGTGAGCGTGCTGGCCGAGGATCAGAAGGCCGTGTCCGGCGTGTTCGCCTCGAAAGCGGCGGACAAGTTCGCGCAGGTCGCCTGGCAGACGCGCGCCACGGGCGCACCCGTGATGGACGGCGCGGCGGCCACTTTCGATTGCACGACGCACGAAGTCGTCGATGCCGGCGATCACATCATTCTGATCGGGCGCGTAGTCGACTTTCTTCATACCAGCTCGTCGCCGCTTGGTTATTGCCGCGGCGCCTATGTGAACTTCAGTCTGTCGCAGGACGCATTGGCGGCGGCCGGTTCGCGCGCGCAAGTGGGCGCGATTCTCGAACACCGCGACGGACTCGTGCTGCTGGATACGCCGAAGGGCCTGCAGTTGCCGACCGGCATCAAGCTGGAACCCGCGAGCGACGCGGCGAGCCTGCGCGGCGTGCTGGCGAAGCTTGGCCTCGAAGCGCATCTCGACTTTATCTTTGCCGTATTCGAATCGGGCAGCGGGCCGGCGTCGAGTGTACAAATCTACTATCGCGGCCGCGTGATCGACAGCGGCGCGGCGTGGATCGACAGCACGATCCGCATCGTCCCGCTGGCGCAGATTCCGTGGCATGAACTGCGCGACGACGCGGTGCGCTCCATGCTCGAACGTTACGTGCGCGAGCGCAGCGAAGACGCGTTCGGCATCTATGTCGGCGACACGGAAGCCGGCAAGGTGCAGACGCTCGCGCTCGCGCATTGAGTGCATAGCACGGTTCAATCCGCCGACGAATCCAGTCGCGCACCACGCGCGGCCCGCAGCACGGCACCGGAGTCAGTGCCAAGGCACGAACTCCGGTCGACACGGGAGAGGAATCATCATGAAGTTTTCGTTGTTTCTGCATATGGAGCGGTACGACACCACCACGTCGCATCGCGAACTGTTCGACCAGATGACCGAGCTGGTGCAGATCGCCGAGCGCGGTGGTTTCGAAACAGCGTGGATCGGCGAGCATCACGCGATGG
This sequence comes from Paraburkholderia caffeinilytica, assembly GCF_003368325.1. Lineage (NCBI taxonomy): Bacteria > Pseudomonadati > Pseudomonadota > Betaproteobacteria > Burkholderiales > Burkholderiaceae > Paraburkholderia > Paraburkholderia caffeinilytica. The sequence goes on from NZ_CP031467.1 coordinate 4,457,318, forward strand.
AATTCACGATCGCGCCGAATCCTTTCGTCAATCTGTCGTATCTGGCCGCGAAGACGGAACGCATTCGTCTGGGCACGGGCACCGTGATCGCGCCGTTCTGGCATCCGATCGCGCTGGCGGGCGAGGCGGGTATGGTCGACGTCGCGAGCAACGGGCGGCTCGATCTGGGTATCGCACGCGGTGCGTACTCGTTCGAATATGAGCGTCTGTTGCCGGGCCTCGATGCGATGGGCGCCGGTGCGCGCATGCGTGAACTGGTGCCCGCGCTGCGCAAGCTCTTCAAGGGCGATTACGCGCATCAGGGCGAGTTCTGGTCATGGCCCGCGTCGACGCCCGTGCCGCGTCCCATCCAGCAACCGCATCCGCCGATGTGGCTCGCCGCACGCGACCCGAACTCGCATGCGTTCGCCATTGCGAATGGCTGCAACGTGCAAGTCACGTCGCTGGCGCAGGGCGACGCCGAAGTCGTGAGCCTGATGGAGCGCTTCAACGCCGCGTGTGCGGCGCATCCCGAGGTGCCGCGTCCGCAGGTGATGATGCTGATGCACACATTCGTCGGTGCGGATGCCGCCGAAGTGGATGCGGCGGTGGAAGACCTCGCGCGCTTTTATCGCTACTTCAGCAAATGGTTCAAGAACGAGCGGCCGGTCGAGCAGGGCTTCATCGAGCCGCTGACGGATGCCGACGTCGAGATGTTCCCGCAGTACTCGTCCGAAGCGATTCGCAAGAATCTGGTGATCGGCGAGCCGAAGCAGGTGATCGCGCGCCTCAAGGGCTATGAGGAACTCGGCTACGACCAGTACAGCTTCTGGCTCGACAGCCATATGAGCTTCGAGCGCAAGCGCAAGTCGCTGGAGCTGTTCATTTCCGACGTGATGCCTGCATTCGACGCGCGCTGACGCGTACGCCTTTGTTGTTAACTCCACGGAGTGGCTGACATGGTCCAGCGGTTCCAGCAATACATCGACGGTGCGTTCGAAGATCCGCGCGAGCATTTCGACAGCATCGATCCCTCGACGGGCGACGTATGGGCGAGCATGCCTGCCGCCGGCGCGGACGACGTCGACCGTGCGGTGCGTGCGGCGCATCGCGCGCTCAACGATCCCGCATGGGCGAATCTCACGGCAAGCGCGCGCGGCAAGCTGCTCTACCAACTCGCCGATCTCGTCGCGCAACATGCGCCGCGTCTGGCGGAACTCGAAACCCGGGACACGGGCAAGATCATCCGCGAGACGCGCAGCCAGATCGGCTACGTGGCGGAGTACTACCGCTATTACGCGGGCCTCGCGGACAAGATTCAGGGCGCGTGGCTGCCGGTCGACAAACCCGATATGGAAGTCACGCTGCGGCGCGAGCCCGTGGGTGTGGTCGCGGGCATCGTGCCGTGGAATTCGCAGTTGTTTCTGTCGGCGGTGAAGCTCGGTCCCGCGCTCGCCGCGGGTTGCACGATCGTCCTCAAGGCGTCGGAAGAGGGACCTGCACCGTTGCTCGAATTCGCGCGGCTGGTACACGAAGCGGGCTTTCCGAAAGGCGTCGTCAATATCGTGACCGGCTTCGGCAACGATTGCGGGCGCACGCTGACGAGTCATCCGCTGGTGTCGCGCATCGCGTTCACCGGCGGACCGGAAACGGCGCGTCACGTGGTGCGCAATTCGGCGGAGAACCTCGCGGCGATGTCGCTGGAACTCGGCGGTAAGTCGCCCGTGCTGGTGTTCGACGACGCCGATCTCGACAGCGCCTGCAACGCCGTCATCGCGGGCATTTTCGCGGCGACGGGACAAAGCTGCGTCGCCGGTTCGCGTCTCGTCGTGCAACGCGGTATTCACGATGCGCTGATCGAGAAGCTCGTCGCGAAGGCGCAGGCGATTCGCATCGGCAATCCGCAGGACATGGCCACCGAGATGGGACCGCTCGCCACCCGCCGTCAACTTGAACACATCGAGAAAGTGCTGCGCGCGAGCGTCGAAGCGGGTGGACGCATTCTCACCGGCGGCAAGCAACCGGACGGTGCAGGGCAGGGCAACTACTTTTTGCCGACCATCGTCGACTGCGCGAACCCGCAGGTGCCGAGCGTGATGGAAGAACTGTTCGGACCGGTGCTGAGCGTCGTCACGTTCGATACCGAAGCCGATGCCGTCGCGCTCGCCAACGACACACGTTATGGCCTCGCATCCGGCGTGTTCACGCGCGACCTGACGCGCGCGCATCGGCTCACGCGCGCTTTGCGCGCCGGCATCGTATGGGTCAACACGTATCGCGCGGTGTCGCCGATCGTACCGTTCGGCGGCTACGGCCTGTCCGGCCTCGGCCGCGAAGGCGGCATGGAAGCGGTGCTCGAGTACACGCGCACGAAGTCCGTGTGGATCCGGACCTCGGACGAGCCGATCGCCGATCCGTTCGTGATGCGCTAAGCCGTCAACACTCGCAACCGGGAGCACGCATGTTCTACGAAATCCGCACCTATCGCATCAGGACGGGCGCCGTGCCCGCCTATCTGAAACTCGTGGAGGAAGAGGGCATCGAGTTGCAGAAGCGGTATCTGGGTCAACTGGTCGGCTACTTCTTTTCGGAGATCGGACCGCAGAACCAGATCGTGCATATCTGGGCCTATCCGAGTCTCGACGAACGCGAACGACGCCGTGCCGCGCTCGCTGAAGATCGCGCGTGGCAGGTTTTCGCGCCGAAGATTCAGGCGTTGATGGAAGAGATGGAAAACAGAATCATGAAGCCAGCGCGTTTTTCGCCGCTTGCCTGAGAGAGCGTTCGACTGGCCGCCGTATCCGTTGTTTCGATAACCACCCGATACACACGTTTCCCTGGAGATTGACATGAGCAGCAGAAGCATCACGTTTATCGCCCCGCTGATTGCGCTCTGCGCAGCGACGTTTGCGGCGGCGCCGGTCCTTGCCGCGGACCCGATTGTCTTCACGAGCTGGGGCGGCACCACGCAATCGTCGCAACAGAAAAACTGGGCGCAGCCGTTCACGCAGGCGACCGGCGTCAACGTGCTGATGGATGGCCCGACGGACTACGGCAAGCTCAAGGCGATGGTCGACAGCGGCAATGTGAACTGGGATGTTGTCGACGTGGAAGGCGATTTTGCCTACGCCGCGCAGCAGGCAGGGTTGATTGAGCCGATCGACTATTCGGTCGTCAAGAAAGACGACCTGGATCCGCGCTTCGCCACGCCGGATGCGGTGGGCAGCTTCTATTACTCGTTCGTGCTCGGCTACAACAAGGCGAAGTACACGGGCGCGCAGCCAACCACCTGGGCCGATCTGTTCGACACGAAGAAATTCCCCGGCAAGCGCACGTTCTATAAATGGTCGGCACCCGGCGTGCTCGAAATCGCGCTGCTCGCCGACGGCGTGGCGCCCAACAAGCTCTATCCGCTCGACCTCGACCGCGCGTTCAGGAAACTCGACACGATCAAGGGCGATATCGTCTGGTGGAGCGGCGGCGCGCAGTCGCAGCAACTGCTCGCGTCGGGCGAGGCGCCCGTCGGCATGTTCTGGAACGGCCGTTTGCATGCGCTCGAACAGACCGGCGTGCCGGTCGGCATTTCGTGGAACCAGAACCTGACGGCCGCCGACATGCTGGTGATTCCGAAGGGCGCGAAGCACAAGGCCGAGGCAATGAAATACCTCGCCGCCGCCACGAGCGCGCAGGCGCAGGCAAAGTTCGCGACGGATACCGGCTATGCACCGATCAACGTGAAGTCGGCCGCGCTGATGTCGCCCGCCGTTGCCAGGACGCTGCCCGATCAGTACAAGTCCTCGCAGATCGATCTCGACATGAAGTACTGGGCCGAGAACCGCGATGCGATCGCCAAGCGCTGGTATGCGTGGCAGTCGAAATAAGCGTGCGGCACGTGAGCGCTGTGTAGCAATCGGAGTGGATGGGAGACACCATGCCTGATGTTCTGAGTACCGTCGCGCATCCCCCCGCGACGGCCACGCGCCGGCGCCGCGACTGGCGCAGCATCCGCCTGCTCGCGCCCGCGTTGTTGCTGCTGGTGATCTTCTTTCTGTTGCCGGTGCTGTCGCTGCTGTTGCGCAGTGTGCTCGAACCGACGCCGGGGCTGAGCAACTACGCACAACTGCTCGGCTCGACGACCTATCTGCGCGTGTTCGGCAATACGTTTCTGGTCGCGACGGTCGTGACGCTGGCGACCCTCGCGATCGGATTCCCGACCGCATGGCTGCTCGCCATCGCGCCACGCAAGCTGAGTTCGCTGCTGTTCGCGATCCTGCTGCTTTCCATGTGGACCAACCTGCTGGCGCGCACGTTCGCCTGGATGGTACTGCTGCAACAGACCGGGCCGATCAACCGTCTCCTGATGGCGCTCGGCGTGATCAGCGAGCCGCTGACACTCGTCAACAACCTGATCGGCGTGACCATCGGCATGACCTACATCATGCTGCCGTTCCTGGTGATGCCGCTGCACGCGACGCTGCGCAGTATCGATCCGTCGACCTTGCGTGCCGCCGCGATCTGCGGCGCGAGCCGTTGGCAGGCATTCTGGCGCGTGCTGGTGCCGCTTGCGATGCCGGGCATCGCCTCGGGCGCGTTGATGGTGTTCGTGATGGCGCTCGGCTACTTCGTCACGCCCGCACTGCTCGGCGGCGCGCAGTACATGATGCTCGCGGAACTCATCGCCCAGCTCGTGCAGCAACTGCTGAACTGGGGCCTCGCCGGTGCGGCCGCCTTCGTGCTGCTCGCCGTGACGCTCGCGCTGTACACGCTGCAACTGCGCTTCACGGGCAGTGCGCGCGCCAATCCGGGAGGCCGCTGAGATGAAACAAGCCCCACGCTCACTCTGTTCAATGCCTCATGAGGGGGCCGCGGCCTGCCTCAAGGCCGCCCGGCGGGAGGACTGACATGCTGCTCGATTTCGATCGTCTGGGCGCGCTGCGCTATATGTTGCTCGCCGTCGGCGCCGCCGTTGCGCTATTTCTCCTGCTGCCGATCGTGTTCATCGTCGCGCTGTCGTTCGGCGATTCGCAATGGCTGATCTTTCCGCCGCCGGGTTGGACGCTGGAGTGGTACCGCCAGCTTTTCACCGACGCCGGCTGGATCGACTCGCTGCTGACGAGCGCGAAGCTCGCGGCAATCGTCACGGTGCTGTCGGTGCTGATCGGTTTTCTCGCTTCGCTGGCACTCGTGCGCGGCAGGTTTCGCGGACTCAACGCCGTGCAAGCGTTCTTCCTCACGCCGATGGTGCTGCCGGTCGTGGTGCTGGCCGTCGCGCTGTACGCGTTCTTTCTGCGCATTGGCCTGAACGGCACGATGACGGGTTTCGTGATCGGCCATCTGATCATCGCGCTGCCGTTTTCGATCATCTCGATCAGCAACTCGCTGTCGAGCTTCGACACGGCGCTCGAAGATGCGGCGCTGATCTGCGGTGCATCGCCGCTGGAAGTGAAGTTGCGCGTCACGTTGCCCGCGATCCGCCTCGGCCTCTTTGCCGCCGCGATCTTCTCGTTCCTCGCGTCGTGGGACGAAGTGGTGGTGTCGATCTTCATGTCGAGCCCGACCTTGCAGACGCTGCCTGTGCGCATCTGGGCCACGCTGCGGCAAGACCTGACGCCTGTCGTGGCGGCGGCGTCTTCGCTGCTGGTCGGATTGACGACCGTATTGATGCTGGCTGGCGCCTTGCTGCGCCGCGTACGATAACCGGGGTAAATGAGCCATGACTTCTGCATTCCTGCAAATCCAGCGGCTGCGCAAGACCTACGACGACGTCGTCGCCATCGACCAGGTGTCGCTCGATGTCCGCAAGGGCGAGTTCATGACCTTTCTCGGGCCGTCCGGCTCAGGCAAGAGCACCACGCTCTATATCGTCGCGGGCTTCCAGGAACCGAGCGAAGGGCGCGTGCTGCTCGACGGCAAGCCGCTGCTCTCGGTCGCGCCGAACAAGCGCCACATCGGCATGGTGTTTCAGCGCTATACGCTGTTTCCGCACCTGACAGTGGGCGAGAACATCGCCTTTCCGTTGCGCGTGCGCCGCCGTCCTGACGCCGAAGTGAAGGCCAAGGTCGAACAGATGCTCAAGCTCGTGCATCTGTCCGAGTGCCGCGACCGGATGCCCGCGCAATTGTCGGGCGGGCAGCAGCAACGCGTCGCGATTGCCCGCGCGCTCGCCTATGATCCGCCCGTGCTGCTGATGGACGAACCGCTCTCCGCGCTCGACAAGAAACTGCGCGAGGAAATCCAGCTCGAATTGCGCCGCATTCATCAGGAGACGGGCGTCACGATTCTGTATGTGACGCACGATCAGGAGGAGGCGTTGCGGCTGTCGGATCGCATCGCCGTGTTCAACAAAGGGCGTATCGAGCAGGTCGGCACCGGCGAGGAGCTGTATGCAAATCCGGCGTCGCGTTTCGTCGCGAGCTTTATCGGCAACTCGAATTTCCTGCCGGTGCGGGTGACGTCGAACAACGACGGCCGCATGAACGGCGTGTTCCCGAACGGCCATACGGTGAGCTCGGGCAGCTTCAACCCGGTGCTCACGGCGGGCGACGAAGGCACGCTGATGATCCGCCCGGAGCAGATGCGCATTCATGCGCTGCGCAACGCAGACAGCGCGGCGGGTTTGCCCGTCACCGTGCGCGATATCACGTATCTCGGCGACGCGATGCATTACGCCGTCGCGACACCCTGGCAGCAGGAGATTTCGATTCGCATGCCGGCGGGACATCGCCATGACAGTGGGTTGTCGGTCGGCACGCAGGCACTCGTCGATTGGGACACGCGCGATGTGCGGCTGTTCGCTCAGGCATGAGCACGGCGATGCACACCATGAACGACGCTTTGCCTTCGCTGAAAGTCGAACGCCGCACCACGACGTTGCGTGAACTCGCGCTCGAGAAAATACGCACCGCGATTCTGGAGGCGCATTTTCGTCCGGGTGAACGGCTGGTCGAGCGTTCGCTGTGTGAGGAACTGGGTGTGAGCCGGACCGTCGTGCGCGAGGTTTTGCGGCATCTGGAGACGGAAGGGCTGGTCGATTCGATACCGAATCAGGGGCCGATCGTCGCGCGGCTGGATGCCGATACGGCCGCGGAAATCTACCAGATTCGCGCGCTGCTGGAAGGCGATGCAGCGATGGCTTGCGCGCAGCATGCGGACGATGCGGTGATCGCGCTGCTGGCCGGGTACATTGCGAGCATCCAGCAGGCGTTCGAAGTCCACGCACATCAGACGGTACGTGAGCTCACGACCGCGTTTTACGAGGCAATGTTCCGTGGCGGCGGCAAGAACGTGTCGTGGGAAATAGTGCAGACGCTCAATGCGCGGATAAACCGCTTGCGCGCCATGACGATCGCCTCCGACGACCGTGGCCGACAGGCCGTGCAGGAGATGAACTGTATTCTCGATGCGATCCGCGCGCACGACGCGCAGCGGGCGCGCGATGCGGCTATAGCTCATGTGGCCAGGGTCGCGGATATTGCGGCGCAATTGCTGCAGCAGGTTTTGGGGGAGGCATAGGCTGACAGGTGCGGCAGTGCTCGCCATCCGTTAGCGTGACCGGCTCCATGGTCAGCGTCGCCTCACGATCGCGGTGTTTCCGGCTGTGAGCCGGGCGCGCTTCAAACCCGCGCAAGGCCGTCGTGATCGAGAATCCGGATGTCCTTGCCGTGTGTGTCGAGCAACCCGTCGCGCTGGAATCTGGAGAGCATCCGGCTCACGGTTTCGAGTTTGATCCCCAGATAGCTGCCAATTTCCTCGCGTGTCATGCGCAGGTGAAATTCGGCTGGCGAATAGCCGCGCATTCTCAGGCGGTCCGACAGGTTCAGCAGGAATGTCGCCACACGCTGTTCGGCGGACATTGTGCCGAGCAGCATCATCTGCGACGACTCGCGCACGATCTCGCCACCCATCATCCGGTGCACATGCTGTTGGACCGCTTTGACTTCGCGGCACATGGCCTCGAGCAGATGAAACGGAATGATGCAGACCTTGCTGTCCTCGAGCGCCACGGCATCGCAACTATGGTGGCCGGAGCATACGCCGTCCAGACCCAGCGAGTCGCCGGCGAGATGGAAGCCGGTGACATGCTCGCGGCCGTCGCGATGCATGACGACGGTCTTGAATGAGCCTGCGCGCACGGCATAGATGCTCTGGAACGAGTCGTTCGCGCGATAGATCGTCTCGCCCTGTTTGATGGTCCGCGACGGGCAAATCAGCGATTCGATCCCTTGCAATTCCTCGGGTGTCAGGCCTTGCGGCATGCAGATCGAGCGCATCGAGCAGGCCGAGCAACGCCGCACGTCCTTGCGCGGCGCGCCTGCACTCAGCGGCATTTGCGCGGCGGCGGCCGATGCCGGCGGGCGGATCAGCGCGGGCGCGATGACGGAATAGGCGGCGACGTCAGACATGATGTGCTCCTGATTGTAGAAAGGGGCGAGTGCGATGTTCACAGGCAATTCGCTGGATCGTGTTTCGCGCGAGATCGAATTCGCTGGTCTTGTCAAAAAAGTAGTGGGCGCCACTCGTCAGGCATGCGCGCCGGAACCAGGCACCTGAATGATTCGTCAGCACCATGACGATCACATGCGGCTTATTTTGTGCAAGCAAGGCCAACAGTTCCATGCCGGTGCCGCCGCTCAGATGCAGCTCCGTCACGACCAGATCGGCCGCGCTCCTGTCGATGCCCGCGAATGCCGCACCGGGCTCTTCGGCTTCGCCGACGATCTCCACGCCGTCGAGTGCGCCGAACAGCGCGGCCATACGGCGCAACACCAATACGGCATCGTCGACGAGAAAAACACGCAGGGCGGGGCAGGCAGTGTTTGAGTTCATGGCTCGAAGTATCGGCCGCGCTGTCTCAAAATGAAATCGGCGCGGAATGAGCTTCGAGTAGGCGAGTGGGAAGGTTTGTAGGGTATTTCCTACAGCACAATGAAGCAGATCAGGGAGTCCCCGGAATGCGCCGCGTGCAGTCTGTGCGGTCTGTCAGGCGAGGAGATCGTGCGGCCCCGGGATTCGCCAGCGTCCCAGCCCGCCGGCGCAGGGACGCAAATCGGTCTACATGCCGTCTTCTTCGTCGCTGACCAGTTTGTGCCGTATCGCGTAGCGCACCAGCGCGGCTTCGTGAGGCATCTGCATTTTTTCGAGAATGCGTGTTTTGTATGTGCTGACGGTCTTGCTGCTCACGCACAGTTCGGCCGCGATCTCCGTGATCGTCTGACCGGCGGCAAGACGCTTCAGCACGTCGAATTCCCGATCGGACAGACGCTGGTGCGGCAGCTGATCGGCAGGTTCGTTGAGGCTTTGCGCGAACCGTTCGGCCATCGCGAGGCTCACGTAGACACCGCCGGCGGCGACCTTGGTGACGGCCGCCACGAGTTCGGCGCTGGCGCTTTCCTTCGTCAGGTAGCCGGACGCACCGGCCTTGAACGCACGCACCGCATATTGCTGCTCGGCGTGCATGGTCAGTACGAGAATGCGCAGCGCCGGCTTTTCTTCCTTGATCTGCTTGATTAACTCGACACCGTTGCGCCCGGGCATCGACAGGTCGAGCACCAGCACGTCGGCGGGCTGGGCGCGGATCAGCGCGACGGTGCTGGCGCTGTCGCTCGCTTCGCCGGTCACTTCGAAGCCGCTCGCGCTGCGCAGGATGTGGCGCAGTCCGTCGCGCACCAGCGCGTGGTCGTCGGCAATCAGGACGCGGGTCATGTCTGCATTTCCTGAATTTGCACGGTCTCCGCCGGAATAGTGACTGTCAGCACGAAACCTTCACCGTGCCCGCTACGAATCTCGACCGTGCCGCCGAGCATGTGCGCGCGTTCGCGAACGCCAAGCAGGCCGAACGACTTGCCCGCCGGCTCGGCTGCCTGATGCGCGCCTTGGCCATTGTCGGCAATGCGCAGGACGAAGGATCGATTGGCAGCGCGCAGGCTGAGCATGACCAGCGTTGCATCGGCGTGGCGCGCCACATTGGTCAGCGCCTCCTGCACGATCCGGAACAGCGCGGTGGCGCCTGCCGGGCTGAAGCGCGCGTCGCCGGTTTCGATAGCACGCTCCACGTCGATGCCGTAGCGGTTAGTGAAATCGGTCACGAGCCATTCGATCGCGGGAATCAGTCCGAGGTCGTCGAGCATGACCGGCCGCAGATCGGCCGCGATGCGGCGGACCGAGGCCACGGTTGCGTCAATCAGTCTGCGCATGCCTTGCAACTGTTCACGCAGCGGCGCGCCGGTCGGCGCGTCCAACGCCTGTTCGACCGACGAGATGTCCATTTTCAGCGCGGTGAGTTGCTGGCCCAGGTCGTCGTGCAGCTCGCGTGCAATGCGCGTTTTTTCGTCTTCACGAATCTTCTGCAGATTGGCCGACAGTTCGCGCAATTCCTCACGCGCCTGCTGCTGCGCTTGCTCTGCTTTGACGCGTTCTGTAATGTCGCGCAGCATCACCGTGTACAGGCGGGTGTCGCCGTCGCGGATCTGTGAGATCGAGGCTTCGAGCGGGAATTCCTCGCCATTGGCGCGCAGGCCCGAAAGCACGCGCTGCTTGCCCATCCGGCGGTCCGACACGCCGGTTACGCCGAATTGCTCGACATGCCGCGCGTGCGCCGAGCGGAACCGCTCCGGGATGAAGCGGGCGAGCGGCGTGCCAATCGCGTCCATGGCAGAGCAGCCGAAGACCTGTTCCGCCATCGGATTGAAGATGACAATCCGATGCTGTTCGTCGATGGTGATAATCGCTTCCATCGAGGAGCGGATGATCGCCATCATGCGGGTTTCATCCACGCCGGACTGGCTGATCCCGGCGTTTGCCTCGCCACCTGCGCAAGCGCCGGCGCGAACTCCGCGCATGAACACGAACGTGCCTGCCGCCAGAAGAAAGGCGGCGCCGACGCACATGAACGAAGCTGGGTCGAACCAGCGCCGCGCTGCCAGCATGACGGCAAGCGTCGCAACGAACGCTGCCGCAGCCGCGTAGGCGGGCCGTGCCGGCAACGAGCCCAGGCGCTTGCGTAACGCGGTGCGGTGCGGCGTGGACGTCTTACCGCTGACGGGCATGTGCGCCTCTTCCGGGGTAGCTGGCAATGAGGATCGGCGCCGCCTGACAACGTCGGGGCGGCGCCGCGCATGGCGAACACGTCTGCTCCTGGGGGATTCATCGGGGCGGCGTAGCCGCAGGCCGGGGAAACACCGCGCGGACGGCGTGTATTTGCGCTAATTGTCCGTGAAACGACGCAGTCGTGCCAGTGCCGAGGCGCCGCGCGGGCGAACGGCTTGCTCATCCCGTTGGGACGGGTGCCGACGTGCTGGCCCGGTATCGACGCGCCACTCAATGCGACATCAGCACCGGCACGGTCATCGACTTGAGAATCGTGCGCGTGGCGCCTCCCATCACCAGTTCGCGCCAGCGGGCATGGCCATAGCCGCCCATCACCAGCAGATCGGCGCCGCGGTCGGCCACCTGCGAGAGCAGCACCTCGCCGACCGAGCCGCCCGGTCCCGTTTCGATATCGGCGACCTCGACACGCACGCCATGCCGCGCAAGCACGGTAGCGATGTCCGCGCCGGGAATGCGGGCGTGCTCGTCCAGGCCGTTGACGGTGAGGATCGTGGTGCTTTGCGCCGCGCGCATGAACGGCAAGGCGTCGTGCACGGCGCGCGTGGCTTCGCGGCTGCCGTCCCACGCGACCAGAATGCGGCCGCCTGTCGACCTTTCGTTGCTCGCAAAGGGCACCAGCAATACCGGGCGGCCGCTGGTCAGAATCAGGTTTTCCGGGAAAAAATCGCCGACATACGACTCCGGATCTCCCGGGTTGTCCTGGCCGGCTACGATCAGGTCGGCGCAGCGTCCCAAGCGCGGAACGGCGAGACTGGCGGGTTCGTCGATGGCGATCCATTCGCCTTGCACGTCGGCGCGCCGGAGTTCGGCGTGAAACAGCCGTTCGAGCGCCGCACGCCGCTCCGCGCGCCTCGCTTGATGCTCCTGGTAGTACGCCGCGGTCCCGGCCATCACGTAGAGCGAGCGCGGATCCGGGCTGAACACGGCGAACGCGCCGGTCAGATGGGCGCCGAACTGTTTGGCCAGCCGCAGCGCGATTTCGAGCCGCGGATGGGCGTTCGGGCTGGTGTCGAGATGGATCATGACAGTCGCTCCTGGAAGGGACGGTGACGCTCGGATAAGTGAGCTTGAGTCTAGGAACGATGGCGGCGGCCTCGTTGATGTAGATCAACGTCGGCTGTGGCGCCGCACGTGAACGCGGTGTTTGACCTGGGTCATGCCCTAAGGCTCCTTGCCGCCTATGCTCCCTGACATGCGCTGCGGCAGTGCTTGCGCCGATGCGTTTCCTCCGGAGGAGCGAGTCATGTCCGAACCCCGCGTTCTAGTCGTTTTCTTTTCCCGCACCGGCACCACGCACATGCTTGCATCCACGCTTGCCGGGATGCTGTCCGCCGATCTCGAAGAAATCTGCGATTTCACCGAGCGGCGCGGAGCCTCGGGGTATATACGCTGTCTGATCGACTCGTGGCGCAAGCGGCCGGCTGAGATTGTCCCGGCAGGGCGGGATACCGCGCAGTACGACCTTGTCGTGGTGGGCACCCCCGTATGGGCGGGTTCGGTGTCGGCGCCAATCCGCGCGTATCTGCTCGAGAACCAGATGAAGTTCAGGCATGTCGCGTTCTTTTGCACTTGCGGCGGCCTCGGCAGTCAATCCGCCTTTGAGGAAATGCGCATGCTGGCCGGAAGAGCGCCGGTTGCACAATGCAAGGTGAGCGCCGCCGAAGTGCAGCGCGGTGTGGCGGCCGTGTCGCTGGCGCTTTTCGTGAGTACGCTGAAACGTCATCTCGCTCACTATAAGGCGCTGGAATGGGCCTGCTGATCTGCACCGCGTTCAGACCGGCAGCAGCATCATGGCCGCTGCCACGCCCATCACCGCAGCCGCGATTGAACCGAGCGCGAGGAGCGGCCGGCTTGCGGAGCGATGGTAGGGCACGAGGATCTGCAGCAGCAGCGTGGCGAACACGAAGCACACTGTCATCATGTGACGGTCGATGCCGCACGCGTGCCGAACGGCGCGTAAGGCCGCTGGCACACGGCGCGAAATGTGAATTGCCCGTATTTGTCTGTTAGTGGCTGCGCAACGCAGAAGCCGCGCCGTACACCACGCGCGGATCGTGCTGACCTTTGTACACCGCCGGCGCGGAGCGGTTCAGACCGAGCAGCGTGTACACAGCGGTCTGCGCGGAGCGAACCGAATATTCGACGGTGAACACCACGTCGTTCGGCAACTCGCAAAACTGTCCGACGAACGCGAGGTTTGCCCAGCCTTCCGGTATGACGTGCGGCCGGTCGCCGTGCCTGCGCCGCAGGAACTGGCTGGTGATGAAGGGCATCAGGCACGGAATGCAAATCGCGTCGTCGAGAATACGCGATGCTTCAGCCTGAACGTGCAGATGACCGAGAAGCTCCGTCATGATTTCGCGGCCCGTACATTCCGCCATCGGCTTGCCGACGAAATTGCCCGGCCGGTCGACGAAGAGGCCATAGCCCCAGAACACCTCGACGTCCTTCGGCTGGCCGATGAAATGCGGCTGGTGCGGCAACACGATCGAGGCAAGCCAGTTCGATTGCGGGAAGGTGATCAGGCCGCCTTCGCCGGGCACGTTGCCGGTCAGATCGCGGATCTGGCTGAACAGCGTCGGATCATGCAGCGTCGCGGTAAAAGAGAGCCATGTGGATTCGTCGACATGATCGGCAAAAACGGAGGGATGTCCGAATTCGGTTCGGCCTGCCGCGATGGTTTTCCAGAGTGCCCACGCGCCGCTGCTGTCGTCGTGATTGAGCACGGCAGGGCGATTCGTGCCGCCGAGGCTCGAGCCTGCCGTCATCGAGCCGAGCGTGACGATAACCTTGTCCGGTTCACTGACGGTAATCTCGATGCGACGGTTTTCGTGTTCGCAGACAATGCCCGCAACCCGGTTCAATGCGCCGCTTTCGTCAAAGCGCAGATCGACGACCCGCGTGCCGGTGCGAAATCTCACACCGTGTTCGTCGAGCCATTTGCGCAGCGGCCGCACCATCGAATCGTACTGGTTGTAGACCGTGCGCATGATGCCATGCAACTGGTTGAAACCCGGCGTCATATGCGCGAAACGCAGCAGATAGCGCCTGAATTCGGCCGCGCAATGCCAGGGCTGGAAAGCGAACGTCGTGCACCACATGATCCAGAAGTTGGTCTCGAAGAAGTCCGGCTCGAAATGGTCGGAAATCCGGCTGTCGCCGAGCAGCGCTTCCGGTTCCAGAGAAAGACGGCCGAGCGTGAGCAGGTGCGTGTCGGCGAGCCCGTAAGGCGGCGTGTCTTCACGGCGGCCATTGCGCACGAGCCGCGCTTTGGACGAGGTGCGGATCGTCTCGTTCCACTCGAAAATCTCTTTTGTGACGCTGCTGCGGCCGTCGAGCGCAGGAATCGAGTCGAACAGATCGTAAGTGCACAGATACTTGCTCTCTAGCATGCGGCCGCCGCGCACGACATAGCCTTCCTGCGGCGTACCGGCGCCGTCGAGGCTGCCGCCCGGTTTGTCGAGTGCTTCGAGAATCGTGATGCGGCAGCCGGGCATATTGGCGTCGCGAATCAGAAACGCGGCGGCCGCCAGCGACGCTATGCCGCCGCCGACGAGATAGAAATGGCCGGATGCGAGCGCCTCGCCACGCGCCTGATCCGTGACCGGAGGCACGCCAGGGTATGCGGAATTGTTCATGTGATGGTTTCCGTAAGGTGATGGCCGTGGACGTATCGACCATACCCGCACAGAGGGGCGGCTCGTTGAGTTGGATCAATGGGGTGCGACTGGGATCGCCTGTGCAGCACGAGTGATTCACACGCAGGTTTGGCAAGAGCGTAGTACTGGATTCACACGCCCCAGCAGGCGAGCGCGGCCGTTACCGGCACGGTCGCGTTCAAACGGGCGGATGCACAGACTGCGCGCCACTGTCGCGGCGTTGACGCAGGTCAATCGGCGGGGGCGAATAGCACCGATGATGTCCTCATCAGCTTGCTGTCGTTCGATGCTTGAGTTCGTGACTTCAAGTGCCGCGACGACGGAGGGT
Organism: Paraburkholderia caffeinilytica; assembly: GCF_003368325.1. Taxonomy (NCBI): domain Bacteria; kingdom Pseudomonadati; phylum Pseudomonadota; class Betaproteobacteria; order Burkholderiales; family Burkholderiaceae; genus Paraburkholderia; species Paraburkholderia caffeinilytica. The sequence continues at coordinate 4,472,390 of NZ_CP031467.1, forward strand.
ATGAAAGTCCGCGCGGAGGTGGCATGGGAATCGATATGCAGATCGTGTACTTCGGATTTGCAGGGTCCGCGCAAATCGAAGCTGAAGCTGCCGCGCAGTTCGTGCGCCTCGAACGGTTCGGCAACTCCATTTCTGGTTGCCATCTTGCAGTCGAGGTCATTCACGAGCACCCGTCAAACGTTGTGCGTGGGGAGGTTCCAGTCGCGCCACGCGGAGTGCTGGCGGCGGCGTCGGGCCACATCATGTTCGACGCGCGACTCGATCTGGTGCTGCGCAATGGCGAACTGGTGCCGCTCGAACATCGGCAGAGCCCTGATCCCAACGTCGCGGTGCGCACGGCTTTCGACGCGGCCGAACGTCTACTCGAACGCGGCGGAGCGCGCATCTGATACAGGCCGCACTCACCCGGATATCGCGACGGGCGTCGCCTCAACAAGGATCCGCCCGAGCGTCATATGAGGGGAGGGAGCGCTCGGGTGCGCGCCGGTCAGACGCTCGCACCCGTTTCGTCGATTCCACGGCTCAGTCGAGTTTCAGCACGATGCGGCCATCGACGTTCCCGCTCTTCAGTTCGGCGAAAACATGATTGATGTTGTCGAGCCGATCGAGGTGGATTCGGGCGCGGACACGGCCTTCTGCGGCGAAGTCGAGTGATTCCTGCAAGTCCTTGCGTGTGCCGACAATGGAACCTCGCACGGTAATGCCGTTGAGCACCGTGGAGAAGATCGGCAGCGGGAAGTCACCCGGTGGCAATCCGTTCAGCGCGATGGTGCCGCCACGGCGCACCATGCCCAGTGCCTGAGCGAAAGCGCTGCGTGAGACGGCGGTGACGAGTACGCCGTGCGTTCCGCCGATTTCCTTCTGGATCGCCGCCGCGGCATCGCCTTCCGCGGCGTTGAACGTTAGCGTCGCGCCGAGCTCGCGAGCGAGAGCGAGCTTGTCGGCGGATATGTCGACCGCTACTACGCGCAGGCCCATCGCGATCGCGTATTGAACCGCGACGTGGCCGAGGCCGCCGATCCCCGAAATCGTGATCCATTGACCCGGCCGCGTGTCCGTCATGCGAATGCCTTTGTAGACGGTCACGCCCGCGCAGAGGATCGGCGCGATCTCTTCGAACGCAACAGCCGACGGCAGATGGCCGACATAGTTCGGATCGGCCAGTACGTACTCTGCGTATGCACCGTTGACGGAATAGCCGGTATTGTGCTGCTCGTGACACAGCGTTTCCCAACCGCCAAGGCAATGCTCACAATGACCACAGGCGGTATAAAGCCACGGCACGCCGACGCGATCGCCTTCCTTGACGTGTTTGACGTCCTCGCCGACGGCAGCGACGTAGCCGACGCCTTCGTGGCCCGGAATGAAGGGCAGGGTGGGCTTGACCGGCCAGTCGCCGTCAGCTGCGTGCAGATCCGTGTGACACACGCCGGACGCCTTGACATTGACGAGGATCTGCCCACGCCCGGGCTTCGGGACAGGGATCTCTTCGATACGCAGCGGAGCGCCGAATTCGTGGACGACAGCGGCTTTCATCATTTGGGCCATGGCCTTTCTCCATCGGTTGGGAAGACAAACGGTATGGCGACCATTCGACCGCATACGGCCGATTCCGGGTTGATTTGAGTCAAGCAGCGGGTGCTGTCACCGCGAACGGATCTGTAGTTGCCCGGAACAGCCTTCGGGATGATCCATGTCAATCGATAGGATGCCCTGCGAGCCTAAGCTCAAACCATACGAGCGTTTGCCGGGTTCCGGATACTGACGGCTGAGCCGGGCCGGGCCCGTGAATTCAATGATCCTAACTGTTCAGGAGTCGTACCATGCGCGCATCTGATGTCATGACCGGCAACGTCATCTCGGTCACACCCGACATGACTGTTCGAGAGGTTGCCCGAATTCTCGTCGACAACGGCATCAGCGGCGCGCCGGTGCTGGAGTCAGACGGTCATGTCGCCGGCATGATCAGCGAAGGCGATCTGCTTCGCCGCGCCGAGATCGGCACCGACGAGCGCACGCGAACCTCGTGGCTCGATCTCTGGTCCGCGAGCCATGAAGCGCGGGACTACATCAAGACCCACGCGGTGAAAGTGCGCGACGTAATGACCACCGATGTCGTGACCGTTCAGCCCGACACGCCGCTCGGCGAAGTGGCCGGCATTCTCGAGACGCGGCGCATCAAACGTGTTCCCGTGACGAAAGCGGGGCAACTCGTAGGCATTGTGAGCCGCGCCAATCTCGTCCAGGCGCTGGCAAGCGTGCCGGATGAGCCGGCATCGGATGCGACGCTCTCGGACGCCGAGATCCGCGCGATGTTGATGGGCGAACTGGCTGGCCGTAAGTGGAGCTTCGCCGGCCGCAATATCGTTGTCACGGACGGCGTCGTGCATCTGTGGGGCATTTTCCATTCGCTGGAAGCCGTTGACGCGGTTCGTGTGGCCGCGCAAGGCATACCCGGCGTGAAGCGCGTGGAGGATCACACCGAGCCTTATCCAGTGATGCCCGGCATCTAGCAGACGGTGGCCAGAACGGTTCAGCAGTCGGGATTGCAGGCGCCATGACTCAGTTCATTCCTGGGCAATGGCTCCGTGCGGAAAACGTGGGCTTCGACACACTGTTCGGCATCACTTCAGCCGGGGTACCGGCCGTTGGTCGGCATACGCACCGCGAAAGCGGACATTTGAACGTGGCTAGAAGCGGACATTTCTAAATGGCTAGAACACGACATTTCTATAAAGCTACTACTACACTACACTGTCCCCGCCAAGTTCAAATGTCGGGGTCTGCGCTAAATTGAAATGTCGGGTTTTGCTGTGCTGCTGTGCTTTTTCTTATGTTTTTGGGGTGGGCGGCGCAGCCGCCCACCCCCTGTTCTTCATGTTTTTTGATGCTCACCTCGTGAACGGCCTGCGTGACATCCGCTAGCGTGATCGCCCGCTGTTTCTTCAAGCCCGCAAGCGCCTTCCTTGCCCGGACGTCTTCGCCAAGATGGGTGCGTGAAGGCGAGCCGGAAACGCGCCGGTCATCGCGCTGCGCCTGCACCAGCCGCGCAACCGCCAGTGCCGCGGACAGCCGCTTGTTCTCAACCTCCGCGCCCTGATCAATCTGCGTGATCCGGTCATATTCGCGACAGGGCAACACACGGCCCGCCGCCTGAATCTCTATGGCTCCGTTCCGGTATTCAACGACCTCAACGTATTCATGCATCAGACGCCGGTTTGCCTCGGTGTCCTGCAACAGGTACATCACCCTGTCGTACTGCACTGTCAGCGCATTGGAGACCTTGCGCGCCACGCGATAGGCCAGGATCTGCTTCAGGTCCTCGTCATCACGCAGCGGCCGGTGCGCGTTGTGGTCGCTCTTCGGTGGCTTGCCGAAGCGCCGGTTGAAATCGGCGATGAAGGAGGGCGCATAGGCATTGGCGGCTTCCCGCGTACTGATGTTACGCAACCTCAGTTCCTTGACGAGCCGGTCCTGCAACGTCAGGTTGGCGCGCTCGACACGCCCCTTGGCCTGACTCGTGTTCGCACAGAACGCCTCGATATTGAGCTGATACAGGGCGCGGCCGAACTGTGTGACGCCTTTGCCAGCCGTGCTCGCCCGATCCTTGACGTAGAACACGCTGAACTTGTCGCTATAGAACGCGACGGGCTTGCCGTGTGCTGCCAGATACGTCGACAGGGCCTCAAAATAGCTGAAGGTCGATTCCGTCGCCGTGAAGTGAAGCGTCATCAGCCTGCCAGTCGCATCGTCGATAAACACCAGCAGCGTGCAGGCCGGCGCACGCTCCTCGAACCAGCGGTGATCGCTGCCGTCAATCTGGATCAGTTCACCCAGGCACGCGCGGCGGTTGCGGGGCTGGTACACCTTGGGCGGCCGATCCTTGCGGGGAATCCACAGGCCGGCGGCCATCATCAGCGCGCGCACCGTCTCGACCGACAGACTGATGCCGTGACATTCCCGAAGCTTCTCGCACGCCAGTGTTGGCCCGAAATCGGCATAGCGCTCGCGAATGATGGCCACCGCGCGTCGCGACACACCGTCGGACAATTGATGATTTCCCGGCCGACCACGTTTGCCCGAGACCAGTCCGGCAACTCCTGCGGCCTGATAGCGCTGCACGAGGCGCTCAATCTGACGCACACTTAACGCAAGCCGGTCCGCTGCCTGGCCCGGCTTCAGACGCCGCTCGCAAACGGCCTGCACGACCTTCAACCGGTCCAGCTCGGTCATCGACATGGTGATCGTCCCGGATGCGTTCATGGCCAGCGCTCCTTAAGGAAGGCTGGCACCAGCCTGAACCGCAAACACGACATTTCAATTTAGCGGAAACACGACATCTGAACTTTGGACTAACACACCGTTTGTTGATAATTTATCTTATGTAAAATCGCGTTGCCCACGTTGATCGGGCCCGCGCTTAGCACGCACACGCCGCGGCGGCGCGCAACGCCGGCCCGCCACGTCTGGTCGCCGAAGCGCCCGGTACACGGATCGCACCATGAGACCGTCAGTGTTATCGGCGACGATATGTCGACGATGCGCACGGTGGGATGACTGGTGCCGTCCCAGCGCCGCGACGTGGCACGTTGACGCTTCTTGCCGTCCTGCAACCGAGCCTGTTTCACCGTCGGACCCAGCGCGCCGAATTCCCTGATTCCGCGCACGGTATCGAGCCATGTCGATAGTTTCATCGTCAGGATTCCCATCTAACAAGGGATAAGGGCGACCATCCACACGCCGGGATCGCGTCTGCGCGCAGGCGATGTTGGCCCTTATCGGTCTTTGCGGTCAGCGACCCGCCTTCCCTCGCAGTCACTCGACATTTATCGCGGCGACGGCCCCGCGGTTGCTGCCGGATCCGGCAGCCGTGCGATCACCACCAGTCCTCCGCCCTCTCGCGGCGTGGCGCGGATATCGCCACCGTGAAGAGCCAGTGCGCGACGGGCGATGGTCAGCCCGAGGCCCGTGCCTGACACGGCTCCAATCGTAGCGTCGCGCTGGTGGGGTTCAAACCGGCGGAAGGGCTCAAAGATTTCCTCACAAAATTCTTCGGGCACGCCGGGGCCTCTGTCGCTCACGCTGATTTCGAGCCACCCTGCTCCATCGTCTTCCACTGACGAGGCCCCGGGTAAGCGGACGCGAACCTCCACGGTCGTGTTGGGCATGGAGTATTTGACGGCGTTGCGCACAACATTCTCGAAAGCGCGGTAAAGCGGCTCTCCGGCGACTTCCGCCACGAAGCTGTCCGGCGCATCCAGGGTCACGGTGCAGCCGCGCGCCTTCGCCTCGAACTCGGCGTCCTGCACGATGTCGGCCAGCAGTTCCATCACGTCCACGCGTTCGCGCTCCGGGTTCATCGCGCCCGCCTCCAGTTTGTGCAACGTCAGAAGCTCTTCGATGAACTGATCCAGCCGCTCCGTTTCGCGCGCGATGCGCTCGGCCATCGACGCCGCCGACTGAGGGTCTTGCTGCATGAGACCTATCGCGGCCTGGATACGCGCCAACGGCGAGCGCAGTTCGTGCGACACGTCGTGAAAAAGCTGACGCTGCTGCGTCGCCGCCTGCTGGAGGCGCGCGGCCATTTCATCGAACTCCTGTGCCAGATATGCAAATTCATCGCGACGGGAGCCCATCGCGGGCATCACTCGCACATCGAAGCGCGCGCGCGCCGCGTCGCGGAGCGCCTGGCTGAGATAAAGCACCGGCCTGGAGACATGCCACGCCACCCCGAACGCGATTGGAAGGCTCACGGTGGCGCCTGCCAGCACCGGGATGAGGAAGATCCAGTGGGGTGTAGCGGGTGGTTCGATCCCGCTAACATGCATGTAGAAGCCGGCACATATAAATGCCGCCACCATGCCGAGCCAGCCCGTGAAGAAAATCCGCCAGAACATGCGCCCAAGCCGAAATTGCATGGTTCAGTCCGTCAAAAGCTGGTAGCCCATGCCGCGCACGCTGACGATCCACGGTTGCCCGTCGGGACGTTGGCCGAGCTTCTGGCGGATGCTGCTGATATGCACGTCGATGCGCCGGTCGAAACGCGCAAGCGGCCGACCGAAAGCCTGCTGCGAAATCTCCTCCTTGCTGACCAGCCTGCCGGCGTGCCGCGCCAGGATTTCGACCAGACTGAATTCCGTGCCGGTCAATTCGAGCGGCGCGCCCTGCCAGGTCGCGCGGCGGCTGGAAGTCCACAGCACAAGCTGTCCTGCCTGGACCGGAGCACCGGCGCCCGCGGTTCCCGTGCCGGCCGCACGGCGCAAGATGGCCCGCAGCCGCGCGACCAGTTCGCCCGGCGTGCAAGGCTTCGGAACATAGTCGTCGGCGCCGAGATTGAGGCCTGAAATGCGGTCGATGTCGTCGCCGCGCGCCGTCAGCATCAGCACCGGCACGTGGCTCGTCGCGCGGATGCGGCGCAACGCCTCGATGCCCGACAGGCGCGGCATCATCACATCGAGCACCACGATCGCGAAGCGCCCCGACAGCGCGCGGGCCACGCCGACCTCTCCATCGTGCGCGACGTCGGCGGCAAAGCCTTCGTGGGCGAGGTATTGCACCAGCATACCGGTCAGTTCAGCGTCGTCGTCAACCAGCAGTACCGGCGTCATCAAGGATCGGTCGAGATTCATCATGAAGCCAGTATGGCGCAGGCGGTATCTCCCGAGAAAGCCTTTCGCGCCGAATTTTACGCAACTTAACCCGGCCATACCGCGCTAGATAATGGGCTCCGGACAATAGCGCTCGTCGGTCCTGCAAGGGCCAGGGAGCGTGTATTGAACGAAATTGACCAGCACCGGCGCCGCCGGGCAAGGCTGAGCGCGATAGCGGGCAGCCTTGCGTTGTGCGCATGCGCGCTACAACCCTCTTACGAAACGCCGAAGGTGATCGAAACCACCGGCTGGCAGGCCGAGCTGCCGCACGGCGGCAGTGTTGAGAATCTCGTCGACTGGTGGCGCCGCTTCGACGACCCGGCCGTGGCCGAGCTGGTCCGCACGGCCGAGACCGACAGCCCGACGCTCGCGAAGGCCGTCGCCCGCATCGACGATGCCCGCGCTACGGTCGTGTCCGACAGCTCCGGCGCATGGCCGTCGCTGACCGGCAGCGGATCGGTCACGCGGGCCAAGTCCGCCGTGTCTCTCGGCAACGAGGTTTTCACGAGCCTCGCGACCACGCGCAGCGGCGAGCTGGACGCTTCGTGGGAACTCGACCTGTTCGGCAAGGTGCGCTCGAGCCGTGAATCGGCGAAGGCGCAACTGGCATCCCGTATCGACGACTGGCATGACGCGCGCGTTTCGCTCGCCGCCGAGGTGGCCGACGACTACGTGCAGTACCGGGCATGCCGCCAGCTCGCCGGTGCCTATGAGGAATCGGCGGCGTCGTACGCGCAGACGGAAAAAACCACGCTTGCGGCGGCCGCGGCGGGCATGACGCCGTCCTCCGACGGCTACCTCGCCCAGGCGAACACGGCCAGCGCCCACGCATCGGCGATCCAGCAGCACGTCGTCTGCGAAGAACTCATCAAGTCGCTCGTGGAACTCACGGGCGCGAGCGAGCCGGCACTGCGCGCGATCGTCGATCGGCCGCAAGCGCCCGGCTTGCCCCAGCCGGCAGCATTCAGCGTGCAGTCCGCGCCTGCCGACCTCGTTCGTCAGCGCCCCGATCTGGCTTCGTCCGAACGCGCGCTGGCCGCAGCCTATGCCTCCATCGGAAAGGCCCGTGCCGAGCGTTTTCCGAGCCTGTCGCTGTCCGGCTCGATCGGGCTCTCGGCCACCAACGTGACGTCGCCGATGTCGACGTGGTCGTTCGGGCCGAGCCTGTCGATCCCGCTGTTCGACGCGGGCAAGCGCAAGGCCGCCGTCGATTCGGCGCAGGCCAGCTACGACGAGCAGCTGGCCGCTTATCGCAGCTCGGTGCGCACCGCCGTCAAGGAAGTCGAGGTGGCGCTTGCCGACCTCGACGGCGCCGCACGGCGCAGCGACGACGCGCGGCGCGCCGTCGAGCAATACCGCCGCTACGAAAGCGCCATGGAAACCAACTGGCGTGCCGGCTTCGACACGCTGCTGACGCGCGAGCAGGCGCGCCGCTCGCTGACGAGCGCCGAGATCACCGACATCGAACTGCAGCGTGACCGTGTGCGCAGCTGGATCTCGCTCTACAAGGCCCTGGGCGGCGGCTGGCAGGGCAACGACGCCGTGATGCCGGTTGCCCGCGCCACAACCACCCTGCCCGCCATCTCCACCACGCGCGCCGCCGCTATCTCGCAAGGAACCGTACAGTGAAGCTGAGTCGCTCCAAGGCCGCATTGGCAGCCTTCACCATCATCGCCACCGCAGCCGCCGCCTGGCGGTTCACGCCCGATTTCCGGGCCCATGCCGAGACTCAGGCGGCGCCCGCCGCACTGACCGTCAGCGTGGTCGAGCCGCAGTACCGGAAATGGCCCGATACCCTCCAGGCCAACGGCAGCACGGCTGCCTGGCAGGAAGCCGTCATCGGCGCCGAGACCGGCAGCCTGCGCATCACCGGGCTCTTCGCCGACGTCGGCAGCGAGGTCAAGCGCGGCCAGTTACTCGCGCAGCTCGCCGATGCCACGGCAGCCGCAGACCTGCGCAAGCAGGAAGCCGCCGTCGCTCAGGCGAGCGCCAACCTCGAACAGGCCGAGGCCGACTTGAAACGGTCGAAGCAGGCGGCCGACAGCGGCGCCTTGTCCGCGCAAAAGCTCGACGAATACCGCATCACGGCGACCGTCGATCGCGCCGCGCTGGCTTCCGCCCAGGCCGAGCTGGAGAACAGGCGCATCGCCCTGTCGCAGACGCGCATCGTCGCGGTCGACGACGGCATCGTGTCGTCGCGCTCAGCATTGCTCGGCAACGTGGTGAGTACGGGAACCGAATTGTTCCGGCTGATCCGCCAGGGGCGAATCGAGTGGCAGGCCGAGGTCGACGCGCAGCAATTGGCGCGTATCCACGCACAGCAGTCCGCGCGTGTCACGCTGCCGAACGGCAAGGTGGTCGACGGCACCGTGCGCCTGGTGTCGCCGACACTGTCGACCAACACCGGCCGCGCCATCGTCTACGTCGCGCTGAACGGGCACGATGCCCAGCCCGGCATGTTCGCGAGCGGCGACATCGAACTGGGCAACGTCGAGGTGCTGACACTGCCCGAAGCGGCGCTCGTGCCCCGCGACGGCCGCACCGACGTCTACGTGCTCAATCGCGACGGCGCGACGGTCGAACGGCGCGTCGTGGTCGCCGGACGCCATCGCGACGGACGCTGCGAAATCCTCTCCGGGCTCACGGCCGACATGCGCGTCGTGGCGGGTGGCGGCGGCTTCCTGTCGGACGGCTCGCGCGTGAAGGTGGTGGAACAGAAGGCACTCGCCTCCCTCGCCGCAGCAAACGGCGCGGCGCAAGGAGGCAGACTATGAACGTCTCCTCGTGGTCGATCCGCAATCCCGTTCCCGCGGTGCTGTGCTTCATCCTGCTGACCGTCTTCGGCCTGCTCGGTTTTCACAGGCTTCAAGTGCAGGATTTCCCGGAAATGGACCTGCCGGCCATTACCATTTCCGCTTCGCTGGAAGGCGCGGCGCCGTCGCAGCTGGAAAACGAGGTGGCCCGCAAGATCGAGGACAAGCTGACTTCGCTGTCGCTGCTCGATCACATCTCCACGACGATCACCGACGGCGCGGTCAGCATCAGTGTCATCTTCAAGCTGGAGAAAGACCCGCAGGCCGCATTGAGCGAAGTGCGCAACGCGGTGGACAGCGCGCGCGCCGAACTGCCCGCGGAGATGGCGGCCCCGACCGTGTCTAAAGTCGACTCGGCCGGCTCCCCGCTCGTTACCTACACGGCCGCTTCCGCGTCGATGGACGAGCAGGACCTGTCCTGGTTCGTCGACAACGACCTTTCCAAGGCGCTGCTCTCGGTCAAGGGCGTCTCCAAGGTCGAGCGGATCGGCGGCATCGACCGCGAAGTGCTGATCGACCTTAACCCGGCAACGTTGGCCGGGCTCGGCCTGACGGCGGAAACGGTCTCGAACCAGCTCAAGGCCATGCAGCGCGACCGCTCCGGCGGACAGGGCGACATCGGCGGCCAGCGGCAGTCGGCGCGCACGCTGATTGGCGTGGGCGCCGTGCAGGACGTGGCGACCTTGACGATCGCCACCGGAGACGGCCGGCACGTGCGCCTCGACCAGATCGCCCGCGTCCATGACGGCGCCGCGGACCGTACGAGCTATGCCTATCTGAACGGCAAGCCCGTCGTCGGCGTGCAGATCACGCGCTCGAAGGGCAATTCGGATGTGACGGTCATGCACGATCTGAACCGCACCGTGGCCGCGTTCGCCGCCGCGCATCCGAAGGTGCAGTTGACCGAAGCGAGCAACACCGTCACGCCCATCGAAGACAACTACGAGGGCTCGATGAGCATGCTGATCGAGGGAGCGCTGCTCGCCATCGCCGTGGTCTGGTGGTTCCTGCGGGACGGCCGGGCCACGCTGGTGTCGGCGGCGGCGCTGCCGCTGTCGATCACCCCGACGTTCGGCTTCATGTACCTCGCCGGGTACACGCTGAACACCGTGACGCTGCTGGCCCTGTCGCTCGTGATCGGCATTCTCGTCGACGATGCGATCGTCGAGATCGAGAACATCGAGCGCCATCTGCGCATGGGCAAGTCCCCATTTCAAGCCGCCATGGAAGCAGCCGACGAGATCGGCCTTGCGGTGATCGCCACCACCTTCACGCTGGTGGCGGTGTTTCTGCCGACAGCGTTCATGGCGGGCATTCCAGGGCTCATCTTCCGGCAGTTCGGGGTGACCGCGTCGGTGGCCGTGCTGATCTCGCTGCTGGTCGCGCGTCTGCTCACGCCGATGATGGCCGCCTACCTGATGAAGGCGGCCAGCCACGTCGACCAGGACGGCCCGCTGATGAAGCGCTATCTGGGCTGGGTGCACGCCTGCCTCGGCAAGCGTGGCCGCACCATGGCGGCAGTCGGCCTGTTCCTGCTGGTCTCTTTTGCGGCGATCGGCGCGCTGAAGACGGGCTTCCTGCCGTCGCAGGACAAGTCGCAGACGCAGGTCAAGCTCGAACTGGCGCCGGGCAGCACGCTCGAAGCGAGCCGCGCCACGGCCCTTCACGCAAACACGCTGATCAGCCGGTTGCCCGAGGTAAGCGGCGTGTTCGCCTCGGTCGGAAGTGCGAATGACAGCAGCGGCGGTCCGGTCGGCGGCGGCAGTAGCACGTCAGATGTGCGCACTTCGTCGCTGATCGTCGACCTGGTCCCGCGCAGCAAGCGCGGCCTGAAGCAATCGGCGGTGGAAGACGAGATTCGCGCGCAGTTGCGCGACCTGCCGGGCGTGCGCGTATCGGTGAACAACGGCGGCAACGGTGAGAAGCTGCAAATCACGCTGGCCGGCAGCGATACGGCTTCACTCGAAGCTTCGGCCACCGAACTGGAAAAGCAGCTGCGCACGCTGCACGGCATCGGCAACGTGACGTCGAGCGCGGCGCTGCAACGCCCCGAAGTGCAGTTCCGGATCGACCCGGCGCGCGCCGCCGACCTCGGCGTGACGGCCCAGGCCGCGGCCGACGCCGTGCGCATCGGCACCTACGGTGACTACTCGACGTCGCTGCCCAAGCTCAATCTTCCGGATCGGCAGGTCGCCCTGCGCGTCCGTCTCAATCCGGCGTTGCGGCAGGACCTCGACGTCATCGGCCAGTTGCGTGTGGCAGGCACGCACGGCAGCGTGACGCTGGCCTCGCTGGGCACCCTTTCGATCGGCAGCGGCCCGTCGCAGATCGACCGGATGGACCGCGACCGCAACATCACGTTGTCGGTCGAGCTCAACGGACGCACGCTCGGCGAAGTCAACCAGGAAGCGCACCAGCTGCCGGCGCTGCGGAATCTGCCCGCCAGCGTGCGCGAGGTGCAGCAAGGCGAGGTGCAGCACATGGACGAGCTGTTCAACAGCTTCGGCCTCGCGATGGCGATCGGCATCTTCTGCGTGTACGCGGTGCTCGTGCTCCTGTTCCATGATTTCCTGCAGCCGGCCACGATCCTCTGTGCGCTGCCGCTGTCGATTGGCGGGGCTCTGTTTTCGCTGCTGGTCGCCCGCATGAGCTTTTCGATGCCCGCGCTGATCGGCCTGCTGATGCTGATGGGCATCGTGACCAAGAATTCGATCCTGCTCGTCGAGTATGCAGTCGTTGCCCGGCACGAACGCGGCTTGAGCCGGATGGAAGCGTTGATGGACGCCTGCCACAAGCGGGCTCGCCCGATCCTGATGACAACCATCGCCATGGGTGCCGGCATGCTGCCCAACGCCCTCGGCCTCGGCGCGGACCCGAGCTTCCGCCAGCCGATGGCGATCGTCGTGATCGGCGGCCTGCTCGCCTCCACGTTGCTGAGCCTGATCGTGATTCCGGTGATCTTCACCTACGTGGACGACCTGGAACAGTGGCTGCGCCGCCGGTTCAGGCACGCCGCAGGGGTACGGGAAACCGCCTTGGCGAAGGATACGGCCGCGTCATGAGAACCTTCCCGCACCTCGTCGTGTGCCGCGAATGCGACACGGTCTACCGGCGCCCTCGCCTTGCACCCGGCGATACGGCGCGCTGCGAAACCTGCGAAGCCACGCTGCATGGCGCGAGCCATCCGGACGTCGACGGCTGGCTGGCACTGACCGCCGCCGCGGGCATCGTCTTCGCGATCGCCAACGTCTGTCCGCTGATCCGTATCGATCTGCACGGCCTGCACAGCGAAGCGACGCTCTGGCAGTCCGTCATGGCGCTCGCGCACGGTGCGGCCTCTCCCATCGCCGTACCGGCCGCGCTCGCCGTCGTCGTTGTGCCTTTCCTGCAGATCGTGCTGCTCGCGTGGGTGCTCGCTTACTCGCGGGCAGGCCGTCAGGCGCCCGGGTTCGCCCCGGTGATGCGCCTGCTCGCCGCATTGCAGCCGTGGAGCATGGTCGAGGTGGCGTTGCTCGGCGTCCTCGTGTCGATCGTCAAGCTCTCGAGCTTTCTGAAGGTCGCTCCGGGCGTCGGCATCTGGGCGATGGCGGCTTCGATGGTGTTGATCACGCTGATCGCCCGCCGCGACGTCCAGTCGCTGTGGAACCTCACCGGGCACGGTGCACAAGCATGAATCCACGCCCCCGCAGCGCTGAACTCTGCGTGCTCGGCTGCCACGCATGCGGCCTCGTCAGCGAAGCGCCGGTAGACGGTCACGACGATGCGCGGTGCCCGCGCTGCGGCACGAGGCTGCAGCGCCGCCGGCCCGCCAGCATCGAGCGCGCCTTCGCGTTCCTGCTGGCGGGCATCATCTTCTACATCCCCGCCAACATGATGCCGGTGATGCACACCGTCATGCTGAACCGCGGCAGCGACAACACCATCCTGCAAGGCGTCGTCGCCTTTTGGAAGCACGGCTCGTATGGGATCGCCCTCGTGATCTTCATCGCCAGCGTGGCCGTGCCCTGCGCGAAGTTCCTGATTCTCGGCCTGCTGCTGATCACTGCCCGCCGGGGCAGCGGCTGGGCGCGTCGCGAACGCGCCAGGCTCCACCGCCTCGTCGAACTGGTCGGCTACTGGTCGATGCTCGACGTGCTCGTCGTGGCGATCGTCGCCGCGCTCGTCAAGTTCCAGGCGCTGGCCGTCGTCGAGCCGCGCCCCGGCATTTTCTTTTTCGGCGGCATGGTGATCCTGACCATGCTTTCGGCCATGCAATTCGATCCTCGCCTGACCTGGGACGGTAAAGACTGATGAGCGACACCCCCGAACAACAGCTTGAACCGGGCTTGCCGCCGGTGATCCGGCGCCGGCCGCGCCTCTCCGCGGTCTGGCTCGTGCCGGCGATTGCCGCGCTGATCGGGCTGTCGCTGCTGCTCCACGCGTGGTTGTCGGCGGGGCCGACGATCTCGATCGCGTTCCAGACCGCGACCGGCCTCGAAGCCGGCAAGACGCCCGTGAAGTACAAGGACGTCACCATCGGCACGGTGACCGCCGTCGCCTTGAGCGAGGACGGCTCGCACGTGGTCGCGCAAGTCGCGCTGAGCGAGAGCGCCGGGAGCGTCGCGCGTGACGATACGCGCTTCTGGGTCGTGCGTCCGCGCGTCGGTCTGGGCGGCGTATCGGGCATCGACACGCTGCTTTCGGGCGCCTACATCGGCGTGGACAAGGGCAGCTCGTCGCGTGCGGGCCGCGTCTTCACAGGGCTCGAAGCGCCGCCGACGGTCATCAACGGCATGCCCGGCAAGAGCTTCCTGATCCATGCCGACGATCTCGGCTCGCTCGACATCGGCTCGCCGGTCTACTACCGCCGCATCCAGGTCGGCCGCGTCGCGTCGTACCGGCTCGACGCCGACGGTCGCGGCATCGACCTCCAGATATTCGTCGATGCGCCCTACGACCGCTACGTCACGACCGGCACGCGTTTCTGGAACGCGAGCGGCGTCGACGTTTCTCTCGGCGCCGACGGGCTAAAGCTCAACACGCAATCGCTGGCCACGGTTATCGCGGGTGGCGTCGCGTTTGGCACGCTGCCCGGCGGCAACCTGCAAGCTGCTCCAAGCCAGACCCGCTACGAGCTGACAAGGGACGAGCAGACCGCGATGGCTCCGCCGGACGGCCCAAGCCAGCACATGCAGTTGCGCTTTACACAGTCCATGCGCGGTCTCGCGGTGGGCGCGCCGGTGGAGTTCTCCGGACTGAACATCGGCAAGGTGACGTCGCTGCATCTCGATTACGACGCGGACAACCATCGTTTCCCGTCGATCGTTGACATCGTCGTGTATCCGGGCCGACTCGGGAGCGTGCTGCAACGGCTGCCGAGGTACAGCGGCGATGCCGACGAGCAAGGCGCCCAGCTCCTTGCCGGCCTGGTCCAGCACGGCCTGCGCGCCCAGGCGCGCCTCGGGAACCTGCTCACTGGCCAGCTCTATATCTCGCTCGACTTCGTGCCCAATGCGCCGGCGGTTGCCTTCGACGTGCATGCGCATCCGCTGACGCTTCCCACCGTCAACGGCGGCTTCGACCAGATGCAGGAGCAGATCGCCAGCATCGTCGCCAAGGTCGACAAGATGCCGCTCGATTCGATCGGTCAACATCTCGACACATCGCTGGCGGGTCTGGACGCGATGCTGCGGCAGGTCAACGGACAGGTTCTTCCGGCCGCCTCGCAGACCTTGCAGCAGACGAACCAGATGCTCGCAACCGTGCAGGGTGCATTCGCAGCCGACGCGCCGTTGCAGCAAAACCTTCAGCAATCCCTGCAGGAAGTGCAGCGCACCGCCGGTTCACTGCGCACCCTCATCGACCTGCTCGGCCGTCATCCCGAAGCGCTGCTGCGTGGCTTGTCGAGCGATGCGAATCCCGTCTCGAACGCCAATACGGCAACAACTGGAAACTGATATGCATGCCCTCTTCCGCATGGGTTCGCTTGCATTTTTTCTTGGCTTGGCTGCGTGCGCTTCCACGCCGGTCCACTACTACACCATGCTTGCCCCATCGGCATACGCGACGTCGCCGCAATCCCCCGCGGACTTTCTGATCGACGTCCTGCCGGTTGGCGTTCCGTCCTACCTGGATCAGGCTCAATTGGTCGTGCGGCAAGGCACGACCGGCGTGACCGTGCTGGACGGCGAACGCTGGGCAAGTCCATTTGGTGACGAATTGCGAAATGCCCTGTCTGCCGAACTGACCCAGCGACTTGGAACACAGGACATAGGCGGTCTGCCCCGGCCTTCAGACAAGCCTCTTCTGAGGATCAAACTCCAGGTTCGCCGGTTCGACGCATGGCCCGGAGAGCGAGTTCAACTGGAAGCCGCCTGGAGTCTAAGCTTCGCGGGAGACCCCGCGGATAGCCGGTTGTCGTGCTACGGCCATTTCGATGAGCCGGCCAATGGCGGTTATGCCGGGATGGTGAAAGCGCAACAGCATGCGATTGCAGAGCTGGCCGCCAGGATCGATATCGATGCGCGCCGCTGGGCGCGTTCACACGACATGGCCTGCTATCCCGGAAGTGACGCTGGACATGAGGCGCAACGTTGAGCACCAGGGCGACTTCCGGATTTCGGAGGTCCTGGAGACATCGGATCGTCCAGTGCACTCGCTCTGGAGGTGAAGCGGAGCCACCATCGATCGAGAACTTATCTACTCAGGGTTCCTGTACGACAGGCGTGTTATTGGGCGCCATGCCGGTCGCGGCAGTGCACGACCGGTCGTTGTCGTAATGATGGGCGGGTCTGCCGTGCCGAGGTCCGGTTCAAGGTCGAATGCCTTGTCTTATCGCGCGCCACATTTTCAATTCCGCAGTCACCATTGAAACAATCAGAGGAAGCTTTCATGCCCAAATCGCTGTTGTCTATCCTGAAGCTCGCTGCCGTGGCCACGGTCGCAGCCCCACTGCTGACCGCTTGCGTGCTACCGCCACCGGCACCTCTTCCACCACCGGTGCCTCTTCCACCACCGGCACTTCTTCCGCCACCGCCGCCACCGCTCGCTCAGGCCGCCCCTGCCAGCCGGACCGCTCGTCCTGGCGCCGAGCTCAAGCCAGCATCAACTTACGTTTGATGCGAGACGGGATGCTTTGACCACTGACGGGTCATGCCGTATGGAAATCATCCTGTCCGGCAGCCCGAAGCGTCGCGGACCCACTGCGGCCGACGATCACGTGTTACCTGGGCGCAGCGCCATAGTCTGGTCGTATAGTCGGTATCCGACACCGATATCGAGCGCTGCGCGAAGTAACGCTGGTCGCTTGCTGCTGCAGGCCTCTCAAGCCAATTCCTGCCGAATTGCGCGTGAGAGCCTTTCTTCAGCGAAGTCTTTGAGGGAAAGGTGAAGCAGCACAGCTGCTACCTGGGTTATGGAGGGCCGGAAGTACAGATCGCCACACGCCAAGGTGAGTTGCTTCAGAATAATCCAGTCGGTGTCTATCTTCGGGATTTTCACCTGCGAATGGACTCCCTCGAGCGCAGGCCGACCGCCGGAAGATCGCAGCAATTCCGAGAGGAGGCGACGGAGCTGGAAAAGATCCACCTCCCTACTGTAAGCGGCTGATGCAAGATCGAGAAGACGCGCCTGCTGATCGAGGGATACCTCCGCGACTTCGCTCGTCGCTGTGATCTCAACGAGCTTATCCAAAGCAATTGAGTCGCCCCCTTCTTTCTGCTGCATTTGACTCTCCCTAGTCGATCCATTCGTATCCCTTATGCCTCTCGCTACAAGCGCAAGCGTCGACCACACGCAGGACCGTATCGTTGCGAGGATGGAGCGGATGCCCAGGCCTCTTCGGTCACCACCTCGACGCGCCGCGTCAGGACAGGCAGACTATTCTTCGACAGCCTCGAACGTCCGCTCGCCCAACTTCTGTGCAACAGCCTCAATCCCCAGGAAAGGTATGCGGTAGTGGTACTCCAGCGGCACCTGCTTTCCATCGATCAATGCGTCGGCCTGGATCTGATCTTTCCGAATGAACGCGACCGGTGGCACGAGCAGGGAAACGACGAAAATGGCGGAGCGCGCTGCAAGGCCACGTTCTGTGTAGTCCTTGATCGTCAGCGTCACCTTCGTGCCACCTGCGATCGGCACGCCTGCTTTTGCCGCTGCCGCAGCGTAGCCCTCATGGATCATCCCCGGAACGCTCGGGCGCACCCGGCAATCTCCGCAGTCGATCACGATCGAGATGTCCGGCACGCTCTTCGGTCGAGCCCCTGAGGCCCTTGAGGCCGTTGAGTCGCCGGTCGCACATCCAGTGAGGAGCAAACCGGCTGAGATCGATCCCAGTGCCGCAAGTCGAGTGAAGTTATTCATGATGTCGCTACTCGTAAGAGTCGTTGTAAGAGAGCATTGGGGCTAAGGCATTCCGTAACGTCGCCCATGTCCTGATCCGTGAAATCCGGCCGCATGGCCTGGTCGGAGCCGGCTACATCCGGCTCCGACGATTACGCGCGATTCCGTACTGTGGCCCCGCGTTGATTGCCACGCCACTCACGCGAGAGACGATCTGTGACATCAAGCCCGTATGCATCACACACCGTCACATTTCCCGCGGCATTCGACGTGCGTTAAGCCATACACTCGCTCAATCCTCAACCACGGAGCGATGTCATGGCGTTGCCTGCAGCGCGATCAGTCATCTGGTTAGCAATAGCGGTACATGCGAGCGCGTTCGCGCAGGTTCCTGTGAAACCCGGAAAGTGGGAGCTGACCAGCACCTTCAAGGGCCTGCCTTTCGGCGACTCCGCGAAGCCTGCCCGAACGGTGTGTATTTCGGCGGCCGAACTTGGCGCCGTTCCCGAAAAAACCCTGATAAGCGCAGCGCCTGAACCCGCTGGCGGCGGATCTGGAGCTCCCCCAAAGTGCGAGTACTCCAACATTCGTCGAGAAGGCGCGCAGTCGTCATGGACACTGGCCTGTGAAGGTCCCAAAATGTCCGGCGCCGGCAATGCAACGGCTACGTCAGAGGCGGTAGAACTGTCGGAGACGCTAAGACTGGAAACACCCTTTGGTTCGCGCTACGTTCAGCACATTGTGCTTGCACGTCGCCAGAGAGATTGCCCCTGAACACAGGTTCATCGCAGATGGCTCACGTGCACGTTTGCTCGCTTCAGCGCTCCCTACCCACGACGGACCGGCACCTCTCCCCATTCTTCACATCACATTCGGCGACGCCCCTTGACCTGCCACAGGTTGGCGTTGCCCGGCAGCGACTCGTGACTGCATGCGGCGTATAGGCCGGTCACCGCATCCCCTCTTCTGCGCCACCTGAGACAAGTGTGTTCTCGGACTCCCTTAATTGAGGCACACGATTCTGGTTCGCCACGTCTGCGATTCATCTATCTGGAACATGGGCTGCGCCACAGTGAGCGGAGATTGAATCTGGGGATGATGATTGACTTGATCGGACACAGTCGCCTTCCAAGCGAGTCATGTGTGACATTCGGGCCGGAAAGTGTCCGTAAACACGTATCGGAAATGTCCCACTTTTCAACTCATCGAATAGGCGAACACTGGAAGAAAATATGACCCAGTCGTTCTTCATTCGTAGAACACATCACCCTACTGAAGGTCTAGAGCGATGCTGCTGGAATGCAAACCCATGCAGGATTCTGGATAGTGAATGCAGCAGGTGGTAGTCGAACCGAAGCCGGCACCTTCATGAACATGTTTCTGAATTGACTGGTAAAGACAATGCGACGAGCAACTTATTTAATTGCAGCAATCCTAATGTTCTTCATGTCCGGTTGCGCCAGTTCACCTTTTCTTTCTGGTCTGGTTGTCGGCGCAACAATTGGTGTTGGCGGATTCGTCTGCATGTCAGTTTGCCATTGATTTTCGCTAGTGCAACTGGCGTTCCGCTGATCTCCAGGCATCGCCTCATTTAAGGCGGCAAAGGGCCGGACGCGCCTTCTGCTGCGTGCAACCAATAAGTGCCGCTAGCACGCAGACGTGCCCCCGCTCTGTTAGCAATATGAGCTTATTGCTCGTAAGGAGCAGTATTGTGTTGACTGTTTTTCTCGTAGTCGCACCCGTTGCGATTCTCTGCCTGTTCGGGATTGCCGCGAAGATAGATCCGAGAACTGGACGCTGGCGAACGCATCGCCGGTCCACGTGGAATCAAACGACGTCCGATCCCGATTGCGTAAGCGATGAAGTCCACGCTGTGCACTACGCGGCGGACCCTCAGTGCCTCTATCCGCTCACAGTGACGCCTACAGCGACTGCTAACGACCAGCCGGTTCGATCGGACGTCAAGGTTCTAGCCCGCGACGCGCCCTGTGACGCATCGCATTTTAGGACTCTGGAATCTTGAACCGTATTCGACCTGGCGGTTCGCGAGGCGACGGCCGGCATTCGCCGGCGAACGTGCACACAGCGTGGCATCAACCCATGCCGGACGGGCAGCGAACGCATTGACACCCTGAACGTTGAATATATCGCGCACTACGCTCAGTCTAAAGCCGTACAGCACCGCCATATTGAAGTTGAGGACCAGACGATTGATCGAGCGTACCAGCTAGAAATTGTGCCGTCTGCTCATGCCGGGATTTTAGTTATGGCTGGCACGAAAACATAGCCATGTCCGCGTACGGTCTGAATAAACACGGGCACGGTTGGGTCCGGTTCCAATAGCCGGCGCAGGCGGACCATCGCAGCATCCACGGCCCGCAAGGAAACGGCATCCTCGCGTAAGTGCGATACGGCCACCAGACGCTCCCGTGACAAAGGAATCCCGGCATTCGTTGTCAGCTCGGCAAGCATTGTGTATTCGATTGTATTGAGCACGCGCACCTTATTGCCGCGGGACAGACTTCGGGCTGCCACATCGAAAACGTATTCCCCAATCCGTATGAACGCACTTGAATCAAGTGGCGTTCCTGGTGTGATAGCTGTTCGCCGCAAAACGGCCCGCACGCGGGCAAGCAGTTCCCGGTGTCCGTATGGTTTGCTCAAACAGTCATCCGCGCCCATCTCCAGCCCGACCACGCGTTCGATCTCTTCACTGTTCCCTGCCAGCAGGATAATGGGAACGCGATCCCCTTCAGCCCGCAACTTGCGACAGGCGGCAAGTCCTGACATTATCGCGCCCCCCACGTCGAGCACGATCAGGTCAGGACGCACCCGATGAACACGACGAAGCATCTCTGCTGCGTCGACCATGGGCGTGACAATGAGATTTTCCCTTTCCAGGTAGCCGCAAAGCATGTCTCTCAGCGCCACATCGCTCTCCACAACGAAGAGGTGATAGGGACGCGCGTCACCCGTAAATTTAATGTCTTTCATTGGGTCATCGATACGATCGAGGTGAACAGTTCCTTTGTCACCGGGCATCGTAGATGCGCTCGCCATCCATTGCTGTCAGGCGACGTTAAGCTGGGTAAAAATCCATTAGGAGGTCGCGCCGACCATTGGTGTTAGCACCGATGTAAAAATGCCCCTGTCGCCAAGGTAAACCTGACCCACCTGGGGGACGACGGCGGCATTTGCCGCCGATGCCGACTCAGGAGCAAGCAGTGGAACAAGGTATCGGCTAGGCGTGCGACGGCGTTCGAAGTGGTGGCCGTTTGCGCACTCGAAGACATACAACTCACTGCAGCACGCGCTGACCGTAGATCCATTCGATACTTCCGTAGGGGGCAAGCTGGTTAAGCTCGACGAGCGCAGAGCTGGCTCCCACCGCACTTCCCTTGACGAACTTCCGGTACGCGCCCTGATAGAACAGCACCTCACCTCGCGCCTCCTGCTGGTCGACACCAGACATGCGGGCAAGGATTGCGGTCATTTCCAGCGACGTCCCGTCCCCTCGCCACATACGCAGCAAGGCGCCGTAGTGCCCGCTGTCATGCTCGGCGTAATACGCTGCATCGCGCTCAAGCGTGGCATTGGCCAGCGACGGATTCTGCGCTCTCGCCATGATGTACCGGTACACCACCGCCCGGTACGCGAGGAAGCTCGGGCCTTCAAGGGGGGACTGCGCATCCGCAAGCGTATCGATGGCGTCTCGCCATTGCTCCAGTTGCATGTGCGCGAATGTGGCCGTGACGAACCCCTCTGTGTAGGTGCCCAATACCACGGCTCGCTGCGCATCTGGTTGGCTCGCAGCCCGTTTTCGCGTGTTGTCGATCTCGGGCGCGAGGAGTGTCAATGCGGCCTGCGGATCGTTCAGCGCGAACAGAATGCCTGCCTTCGTCGCGATCAGATCCCGGTTGTTCTCTCCCTTCGCCGAGGCCATCGCGCGATCGATAACATCGAGCGCTTCCTTCGACCGACCGAGGGAATCCAGCGCGGCGGCCTCCCTTTTCATCGCCGACGCCCTGTCCGGGTCGGATGTTGCCGCCGCCTCCTGTTGCCGCGCATCCTGGAGTTGCCGTTCATGATCGGCTTCCAGAAAATTCTTCTTCACATTTTCGAGCGCGAGATAGTCGCGTCCCTTCGGACATGCAACAGGGCGCCCCACGGGAGCAGGGTGATCCGGGTCCGTAATATCCATCACGCTCTGCGAGCAACTGCTCGTACCCTGGAAAGCGAAGTCAACGTGATATTTTCGTCCTTGTTCTGGTGTGAACGATGTGACAATCGGTCCGCATGAACCGGAATAGCGGTTCGGCACTTCAGGCCCGGAAAGGCCTTTCACCTGGACGGGTACGCCGGGCTGTACATATTGCTCCCGCGAGGTTTCGTTACGAAGCACCGCCTTGTTAAGCTTCTCCGTCAAGTTCGCAATCCCTGGCAGCAGGACCTCCCTGCCGCTGTGGAAAACGCGGCCGACCGGCTCGAAGCCGCTGCAAGCCTGCGTCGACGTGCTTGTCCAGTACCCGACGGCCATCGGCATTCCGCTGGAGGTGAACGTCAGTTTCGCTGCATTGGGGTCGGCGGCTTTTCCCGCCTGAAGTTGCCGTGTCTCTTGCTGCCGTACGGCGGTCTGGTCTGCCGGAGGGCGCCGATGGGCGCAGCCGGTCAATGCGAGCATTGACGCGAGAGTGGTAGCGATGGTTAGTGTGGTTAGTGTTTTTTTTGACATTTGGTCTTGTTACGTTACGTTGCTTGCTGTGCCAGACCACCACCAACTCATCGCAGGAGTTGGTCATGGCCGACGTTAATCTCAAATCATGTACTGCTTACCCCGAGCGCTACGTCATCATCCGGCAGTCGTTGCTGTCCCTCTGGCGTTTCTCCCTTTTGCAACTCCGCCAGCTTCAGCTTTTCATTCTGGTGCAACTGCCGGTCGTAGAGAACACTGCCTGTGAGCGCAATTGGCGACCCTACATATCGATTATTTGCATGTCTTGCTTGTGGTGGCGTTGTACCTCATGGATATGAGAACAGTTGGCGTGTTCTTGTAGTCCCCAACGTTTTCTTGAATCTCCGCAAGCACGCCCTTTTTACAGAAAGAAGCGGGGTTAGTCGGAATCTGCTCCCAGCCGAGATCAACTAGGGTTTTGATGTCCCTATTCCGAAGCTGCTGCGACCACGAATCCGTGCGAATCAGGAGCGATAACAGCGCTCCGCCGAACTTCGCGTTCTCATTTCGATAGACGACAACCCCCCCGTTTCCGAGCATCGTCGCCATGTCGGTTTTCATCATGCTCATCCTTACACTTGCGTCAGTCGTTGATGGATTTTTTATCAAGACGTAAATGAGGATGAACAACCACAACACCACCGCCAGTGCTACTACGTAGTGCTTGGCGGGGCGGCCCAAAATTTGATTGTCTGGCATGATCCAATTATTGTGATGCGGGAAGTTTGAACACAGGCAAAGAACATGTTGGCGTTAGCTTTCTGCGCCGCCGTCGCCTGGAACATGTACCCGGGGCCGCAACTCGGACAATTCGGGTCAGCAGGCAGCAATGCATGTGCTTGACTCAGGAACTCGCTCGCAGCCTCGTTCCACTACCCCGACACGCCATTCTGCACCTGACGGAAGGCCTGCTGAGCGAGTTCCTCCTGCGCTACCGCGACTTGGGCATCACTCGGCGGATTGCCGCCATTCATCAATCGAGCAAACGTCTTGGCGTTGTCCTTGATCCACTGCTGCTCGGTCGGGTGCAACTGGCGGTTGTAAAGGTCTATGGTTTTATTGGATTGAATATATGCCAAATAAATAATCCGAATATTAATGCAACTATCGCTGTCGTAACAATCCAATAAGCCCGCTTTGCAGCAGGGCTCATCTTTTTCCAAGTTTCATCATCCGGCCCGCCTGGAGCAACCATTACTGCCCTCCGTTTCCTTTAAGAACCTGAACTGAGTGGCTAACTGGCACTACTCCAGCGGATAGCTTACCGGGGGTTGCCACTCCCAATTCAAGCGCCGTACTCCCCCCGTACGAGTGAGTAATAGCAATAAATGCGTTCATGTCTAATGGCGTAGGTATTGAGACGTAAAATTGATTCGAATTTCCGTTTAAAAATGAACTTGTTGAGGCTGCATCATTTGCACCAAATATCCAGCCGATCGTGCCGCTCGCCCCAAGTTTAAAGGTAATTGAGCGAGGATCCCCTTGGCTAACGCTGCCCGCCAAGTAAGTACTGTAATTGTAAAGGTTCACCGCAGCTGAGCCTGACACCGACAGCGCCCCCCCACTAACGGTGGCAAAATCTGGCGCAAGGCCACGATAGCTTGTGCCTAACCCCGCAGAATAGTCTCCCGTATTCCAGCCAGATGAGAAAGGACCGTACGGATCGACGCTCGGAGCCGCCGCCTGCGTCGTAGACGGCGGATTCCAGCTATAGGGCGAATTCGCTCCGCCTGTATTCTGCACGATCAGATTTTGCAGCGCCTGCGATGGCGTGGCCAGCATCGACGGGTCTTGCACCAGATAATTGCCCGAGCTGTCCGTCACAAGCTTCATGCCAGTGGTGTCGTAGACTGCGCTGGCTGGCGTGTTCGCATTCAGCGGCACCACCACACCCGTCGCCACGATTTCGCCATACTGGCTGTTGTTGGCTGCCCGCATCGCGTTTTCGACCTGAGCGGCGGTGATCGGCGAGCCATCCGGGTTCGCGATACCCTGTGCGGCCGCACTCGCAGCTATCTGCTGGGCAGCGGTCTTTTCCTGCGGGTGCAACTGCCGGTTGTACAGATCCGCACCAAAGGCCCCGTTCGCCCCGCTCATCGCTCCCGCAGACCCACCCAGCGCGCCACCTGCCACGCCCCCCGCCAGCCCGGACGCCACATTCGACAGCAGCTTCCCGCCAGCCGTATCGCCCAGTGCATTGCCAACCGCATTCCCCACGACATCGCCCGCCACCGTGCCGCCCACCGCGCCAGCCACACTGCCGCCGCCCAGCGCCGCACCCAGCCCCGCAACGACCGCATGCGATGCGATCCGCGCCGCTCCGTCGTTCCCCCACAGCGCCGCCTGCTGGTTTGCCGCGTCCAGATTTGCCTGGGCCTGCGCTTCATCCTGCGGATCATTCGCCGCATCCCGGGCAGCCCTCGCCTTTGCGGCGTTCAGGTTCGCCTGGTCCTCCAGCTTCGTCGCGATGTCCCCCACCACCTGCATCCCCACCTGCGCAGTGGCTTGCTGGATCGCCATGTCGTTGCCGACCTTCTGCGCATCGAACTTTGCTGTTTTGCGGATTAACTAATGACTTCCTTCACGTAGGTCACAAATTTGTTTCGCCCTGCTTCCTCTAAATGCAGCCGACCGCAAGCAGGGCAGCGATATGCGGTAATTCCGTTTTCCATAATCGTGTCGTAAAAAACCTCGTCACTGAGTACCTTTCCTTCGTTTAGCGCACCACCTATTTCGTCAATCGTCCTTTCTGGAACAAGCGCCCACTCGCTGTCAGTCGTGCCGCCAGACAAATTGATAACATGACCACACCTACAAGCAAATTTTGGCATTTTACCTTCCGATAACTGGACGATTGAAGCGAACAATCGCTCCATCTGAATTCTGGAAAAAGAGCGTCTGAAGATTCTGAGCGTTGGGTTTCCCCCATGTTCGAGCCGCAATCGATGCCATGTCTGCGCTGGACAAATCGGCCTGCACGAGCACACCATCGCCCTGACTGGCCTTCTTCTCGATGTTCTTGACGATGTTCGACGGATCCAGATTCTCAGGCGTATAAACATCAATCTGCCCAACGCCTTTTATTGATAGATCTGCCGTTCGGACATCACTAATCCCCTGCGAATTCGCCGTCGGTTGATGACTCACATCGTATCCGAGATTCGCCAACCCTTGTCCCGCACGAATCTCGTTTGAATCAGGCGTCGCGCCAGGTTCGACGGTGACATTACCCTTTGCGCCGTCGCTTCCACCACTCCCGCTCGACAGGATCGGAGTCCCCGGCACGACCACCGGCGGCGTCGCCCCTACTGGCGCTGGACCCATCGGCGTCATACCCATTACCGGCATGGATGGCGTCACCACCGCTGGCGTCGGCGGCGTCCCACCGCCCCCGCCGTTCGTCCGATTCAGGTCGTCCGGATTGACGTACGATCCCTGCGGGCCGTTCTGCGCAATCTTGTTCAGAAAAGCGTTACCGAAATTCGCCGCGCCACGGCCTACGCTCGCCAGATACTGCGCAACCCAGTCTTTCGCCTGGCTGGCAATGTCGGCCGCCGCATCGGCATTACTGTACTGCGGGAACAATCCGGTCGCCTGCAACTCGCCAAGTTCAGTCACATAACCCGCACCACGCTGCTGCGAGGCCAGTGCCGCTGCCTTCCTGGGATTGTTATCCGAGAGGTCTGCTGCGCACCCGACCAGCGCACAAGCCGCATCAGCTAGCCTCTGCTGTTCGTCCGGTGTCTCATCCTTTTGCAGTTCGGCCAGTTTGTCCTTCTGGGACTTGTGCATCTCCTTGTTGTACAGGTCCGCACCCAGGGCTCCGTTCGCCCCGCTCATCGCTCCCGCCGACCCGCCTAGCGCGCCACCTGCCACGCCCCCCGCCAGCCCGGACGCCACATTCGACAGCAGCTTCCCGCCAGCCGTATCACCCAGCGCATTGCCAACCGCATTCCCGACCAGGTCGCCCGCGACCGTGCCGCCCACGGCGCCCGCGACGCTGCCTCCGCCCAGCGCCGCACCCAGCCCCGCCACGACCGCATGGGACGCAATCCGCGCCGCCCCGTCGTTGCCCCACAGCGCTGCCTGCCGGTTCGCCGCGTCCAGATCCGCCTGGGCCTGCGCTTCATCCTGCGGATCATTCGCCGCATCCCGGGCAGCCCTCGCCCTGTCGGCGTTCAGGTTCGCCTGGTCCTCCAGCTTCGTCGCGATATCCCCCACCACCTGCATCCCGACCTGTTCCGCCCCCTGCTGCACGGCCATGTCGTCCTGCACCTTCTGCGCATCGAACCCGTTCGTCACCGCACCGTTTGCATTTGCCACGTCACGGCTCAGGCCCGCCGTACTGTCGTGACCGGTGCCCGCATCACCTCGCACCGTGATTGTCGCCGGACTCACCGCCGCATACGTCATCCCCGAGGCACTGCTACTCACGCCCGCCACACCAAGACCCGATGGGCCGAACTGATTCTGGTACGGGCTATCCTTCGACGGACTGAAGCTCACCCCCGCGGCCGAGCTCTCACCCGCCGATCCGCTCAGGCTCGCACCCAGAGTCAAACCCGAGGACTCGGCCGTGTTCTGCAGATTGGTATAGCCGAACGTCTGCGTCGACAGCGTGTTTTTATCCTGCGCCGCCGTACTCGCGATCACGCCACCGTCCAGTTGCGTGTGATTGCCCACCTGGATGTTGAATCCGCCGTCGCCCGCGCGGATTCCGCTTTGCACGTTCACCGACTGGAAGCGATTCCTGATGGTCTGATCGCTGGCGCTAGCGCTGCCGCTGACCGTCGAGCCATAGCAGATCGGCGGCACGCAGATGCTCATATTGAAGCCGCCGCTCACCTGCTTGCTGTCGTAGCTGTCCGTGTCCTGCACGCTCTGGATGTTCAGATCGCGGCCCACGTTCGCATCGACCGTATTACCGGCCACCTCCGCGCCGCGCAGGTTCGTATCGCGCCCGCTGGTGATCGACAGGTTGTTCGCGGCGGTAATCTGTGTGTCGCGGTTGGTGACACTGTCGCCATTCGCGTGGCCCTTCGCAGCGCTCGCGGCCAGCTCGATCGTGAAGCCGTTCTGCTGGCCTCCCAGGCCGAAACCTACACCGATGCTCCCGCTGCTGCTGCTGTTGCTGCTCGTCTGGTGCGCCAGGTCCTGCGCGCTTTGCAGGTTGATGTCGCGTGCCGCGTTGAGCACCACGTCGTTACCAGAAATCAGCGTGCCGCGGGAATTGATGTCGCCGTCGGTAGCAAGGCCGTTCGCGTCTTTCGCGCCGCTGCCGGTCGCCACCAGCGTCACGGTGCCGCCTGCGCCCAGCGTGCTTCCACCGTTGACCGTCGAGCTCTGCTGCGACTCGCTGTGGCTGCTGCCGCCGCCCACACTGACCGTTACCTTGACGAGGGCCTGACTGCTCGACCCGGCATCGGCAAGTTGTTCGGCCGTCCTGGCCACGTCGTAGACGGCCAGCGCAGCCTTGGCGCCATCGAGCGCCGCCAGCCGCGGATCGCTCGCGCGATGCGAGCCGGCCGCCTGGTTGATCGCCGCAGCGGCATTGCCTGCCGCGCCGCCCAGCGCCAGCGTCACGCCGTACTGGCTGGCGCTCTGGCTCATACTGCTCTGCTGTGCGTCCGTGCCCGGATCAAGATTCAGGTTCTGCCCGATCAGCGTCAGGTCCTTGCCTGCGGACAGGTCCGCGCCCTGTACAGTGATGTCCTGTTTCGCATCCAGCGTCACGTTGCCTTTGCCGCTCACGATCTGACTGCGGATCGTACTCTGCGTCTGTCCCGCCGTGTCCTGCACCGAATGGCTGTTCGCCACGCCCACGGTAAAGCCCGTGCCGCTGCCGTTGCTGCCCAGGCTGCCAAACTGATGGCCGCTGGACTCCTGGTGGCTCGTGTTCGTATCCGTGCCGGCCAGCACATTGATCGCACCGGCGCTCGCCACCAGATCGACGCCCTGCGTCCCGCTGATGCCTGAACCGATCACATCGATGTCGCCCGTGTGGCTCTTCACGATCACGCTGTTGCCGGTAACGACCGTCGCCGTCTGCTGCGTCGACGACGAGTTGCCGTCCTGACTGCTTCTACCGGCGTTATACGGCGACGAACTCACACCACCTGTGTTCGGACCGCCCTGAATCCAGCGCGACAGGTCGCCCAGACTCGGGCTCGCCAGTTGAAAGCTCGAACTCGAACTGCTCGACTGCGTGCTCTGCTGCATCTGGTCGGTCGAGGCCTGGAACGTGACATTGCGATTCGCGTCGAAGCTCGCCGTGCCTTTCGCAAAGATGGTCGAACCGGTCACGCTGATGTCGCCGTCGAGCGGCTGGCCGTTCGCGTCGGTCAGCGCACCGCCGGTCGCGACCAGGCTCACGTTGTTACCACCACGCAACGTACTGCCCGCATTGGACAGGCTCGACTGGGTGGTCGTGCTTGAACTGCTGCTGTGCCCGTACGACAGCGACACTGAAGGCGTATCGAGCGTACTCGCAGTAATCTCATTCGCAATGCCGGTGCCCCGCTGGTAAGCATTGCCCGACGAGCCCGCCGCCTTGAGGTTGCGCGCGGTATCGAGCGGAGTACCGGTCACGCCCACCGTGACGCCGCTCAAATGCGCCGACTGCTGATCCCGCGATTGCGCCGTATCCTGACTCGTGTCGATCGTGATGTTCTGCGCCTTGATACCGATGTTGCCGGTCTTGCCCGTCACATCATCCGCCGCCTGGTTGGCGATGATGTCGCTGCCGCCAATATGAACGTCCTTGCCCGCCGTGATCGACACGTTGCCCTGTACAGCGCCGACCGTACTGCGCGACTGGCTCTGCGTGACGGAACTCGCGTCGTACTGATCCTTCTGCTCGCTCGAGCCGACGCTGAAGCCGATTCCGCCGCTTCCCGACAATCCCGAATGCTTGACATCGTGGAGTTCGGAATCCTGATAAGTATCGGTCGCAGCAAGGATATTCACGCTGCCCTTTGCAGCGAGCGCAACAGCGTTCGTTCCGACGATGCTGCTGCCGGTCACGTTGATGTCCTTGCCGCTGATGACCGACACGCCATCGGCCGAGATTGTGCTGCCATCGGCCTGCGTCGTTGTCTGATCGACCCGATCGACCGCGCTGGTATGGCTCGCGACGCCGCTGTGGCTGCCGGTCCCGTAAGTGTTCGAGACATGCGTCTCCGTCGTGGTGCCGACATTCACGTTCCCTGACGCCATCAGCACCGCGTTGCCCTTGTCGAGCGAGACCGTGCTGCCCACCACGTTGATGTCCTTACCGGACACGATACTCAGGCTGTCGCCGCTCCTGAGCGTTGTGCCCGTCACTACGTCGTCGGATGTGTGCAGCGTCTCCGCGTAGCTGCCGTGATGGTCGCTGCCGGAACTGTTGCTGTCCACCGTCGACGTCGCGGTCGCCGCTTGCCATCACCGTCAATGCGGTCAGCACCTGACGATAGGTCCCGCCCGGTCCCCATTCATTCACGCCTTACTGAAGTCATGGCGATTTAATTCACCCATAACAAAACTCACGACGAACGCCCCCCATTGAGCAGCGGATTCGGTTCTGCGAACTCTACTCGTTCAGGTATATGTTTAGAAAAAAATCCTTCGAATACAATTTGAATTCGCTCGCGAAATTCGTAGATTTCGTCGCGTGTGAGATTCTCGATTTCAAATAAATCGTTTTCATCGAAATGCGAGCATACCGCCACCATAATGCAACTGAAGATGCGAAAAACCGGCCCACACAGCTCGTCGCAATTTTCCGTTTTATCCATGAGGGCATAGAGCGCCCATTCGAGGAGCCAATACTGATCTCGCTCCCATATTTGACGTTCATGCAATATCGCTGTAAAAGACGTCTCGTCGTATTCGGAAGACCATGTGCAATTTCTGGCGATAATCGCGCGCGAATCCATAATTTTTTCAACTCCATTAATTTCATTTAACGTTAATTTTCCGACCGGATCCCGAGCTTGTTTTATCGACATTCAAAGACCCATCCAAATTAACAACCCCCGTGAAATTTCCCTTGCTATCAAATACTTCCAAGTGATCTTTGTGAAGCCCATCCAAATAAAAAAAATCGCCCTTATTGATATTATCACCAATGTTATCGGTCGCCTTATAAACACTCTGCCCCTGAAACTGAGAGCTAGTTTTCTGGGAGGAATTCTGCACGTCAGAGCCGAACCCCGGACTGTTAAGGAACGCTTTCATGTTACCAACCGCGCCCTGATTCGGCGTGTATCCGGCCATGGTAACCACGTCAGTGACCAGTTTCCTGAGCCAGTCCGGCGTCGCCTCCGTAATTAACTGACTGACGATCTCCGGCCCCGGCAGTGGTGTCACGAGGGGTCCCGCCTTGATCGTCGAATCAAGCTCCGTCGCCGGATCTGCAATGACGCCATCGCCCTTGCTGGCCGTCTCGCCTCTGTACCCCGGCAACTTGAGGAGTCCCGCCAACCACGGCGGCGGAGGCGATGATGATGGATTTAACAGCGAAACCTGATTGTTCTCCACCTCGATCTTGCCAGCACCAGCCGCCGTCGCGGCATTCAAGCCTGACGCTCCCGCAATACCGGCGATCAGGCTCGTCACCAGATTGTCGCGTGCTTCGCGTTCCGATGCCGTCAGATTGCCTGCAGGCTCAAGCAAGCTCCCGATCACCGAGCTGCTCGCCGCACCCATCGCGCCGGCGCCGCAGCTCTGGCTGCTGGCTGCCGCGCCTGCGCAACCGACAATCGCATGGAGCGCAGCGCGCGCCGTATCGCTTCCCAGGCTGTCTGCAATCTGTTTCACCCGGTTTGCCCCAAGCTCCTGCAGATACGCCACCGTCGCGCTCTGCGCGAACTGGCCCATTCCGCCCGTTACGTTGCCACCAGCAGCTACCGTGAGAGCCGTCAGTATCTGGCGATACGATCCGCTTGGGCCCCATTCGGCCGAAAGCTGATCAGCCTGCTGCTGTGCCGCTGCGCGCTGGTCCGGCGTCAGGTTCGGATCATTGGCAGCTTTCTTCGCGGCATCCACTTCCTTCGCACGGTTGCTGACAAACGTACCTACCTGATTGATGAATTGACTGGTGATATCGAAACCAGCCTGGATCTTGTCCTTGTCGAAGATCGGCGCAATCGTATTGGTCGTACCCGTCGTATCGCGGCTGATGCTCGCAACGGCTTCCGCCACCGTCTGCCCGGTCAGCTGCTGCTGTTTCACGCCATCGGTAATGGTGATGGACCCGCCGCTGATTGCGCTGTTCGTCGTCGAGCCGGCATCACCCGACGCACCCAGCACCACCGGCGGCGTTGCCGACAAACCACCTGCGCTGGGCAATGTACTCCCTGGCACCGGATTGCCATTGTTCGCTACACCTTTCTGGTCCTTGCCGACCGTGCCGCCGTAGCCGCCGGAAACCCCAAGCGACGATGCATCATAGGCCGCATGATTTTCGATATCGGTATGCGTGAGCGTCGCGGTCGTCAGACTGTTGACGCCGTCCTGTACCGCCTTGTCGCTGCTCGCGATCACCGCGCCCTTGAGGTCCGTGTTTCCCTGCACGTTGATCTGGAAGCCACCGTCGCCCGCCTTGATGCCCGACTGCTCGCCAACGCTCGCGTAGTCGCTGTTCATCTTCTGCTGGTTGAAGTTCGCCGACACACTGGACGTTCCGTAGCAGATCGGCGGCACGCATACGCTGATCGACACGCCGCCGCTGGTCTGCTTCGAATCGTAATGGCTGACGTCCTGCAGGCTCTCAATGTTGAGATTGCCGCCGACGTTCGCAATGACTTGCTGACCGTCCGCCACAGCCCCTTTGAGGTTTGTATCTCCCCCCGATTGCAGCGTGAGCGTATTACCCGCATCAACATGTGTATTGGTCCACGTCGTGTCACTGCCGTTACCGTTACCCTTGGTGCCCGACACTCCCAACTGGAACGAAATGCCATTCTGTGACCCGACGCCAAACGTCACGCCGATGCTCGCGCTCGATCCACTGTTCGTACTCGTCTGGCTATCCGAATTCTGTGCCGCCTGAAGGTTGATGTTGCCCTCGGCGTTCAGCGTGGCGTTGTTACCGGCAGAGATGTCGCTGCCGATGACGTTGATGTTGCTGTCTGCTCCCGCACCGGCGGCAGCGATAATCACGTTGTGCCCGGCGGAGACCGTGCTGCCGGCCGCAGTGCTCGATGATGCAGTCGAATTGCTGTTACTGTGGCTTGTGCCAAGTGACACATTGATACCCACGCCGCCAACGGCCGTCGGATCGCTTGCCACCGCATCAATAGCATTCTTTGCCGCGAGCCCGGTGGTGGCCGCAGCGAGCGCCTCGAGCCGCGCGTCCCCCTTGGTCCGTTTCGCATCCTGCCGCATCTGGTTCGCAGTCTGCACTGCGGCAAGGACCGGATTGCTGATGCCGCCGGTGATCGCTGTCTGGCCGAACGATTGCTGCTCGCTCTGCGTCGAGGTATTCTGCGCCGCGTCGATCGTCACCGTCTTGCCCGCAAGCCCAAGGTCGTTCGCGGCGTGTAGTGTGCTGCCCGTCACATGCAGGTTGTCGCCGGCTGTCACAGTGAGATTACCGTTCACCGAACCTATCATGCTGCCGTTGTTCGTCAACTGGGTGGTCTGCTGCGCGTCGGTCGTTTTGCGCGCTCCAAAGCTGTAGCCTTGCAAGCCACCATCAAGCTGGTTCAGGACAGTCATTCCCGACAGGAAGCCATATTCGCTCTTCCGGTAGTCGGTCTGCGTTGACTGGGTATCCTGCGAGGTCGTGATGTTGACGTCGTGCGTCGCTTTGAGCGTAACGTCATTCGTGCCGACGATATTGCTGCCCGTGACGTTAATGTCCTTTGCGCTGACGATGTTCACGCCATCAGCTGAAATCGTGCTGCCCTGATTCAGCGTCATTGTCTGATCGATGCTGCTCGCGACTTTCGAGCCGCTCACAATTTCGCTGTGGCTGTGCGTTTCGTGCGAATTCAGCTCATGCGTTTCGCTCGCGGCGACGATATTCACGTTGCCCGCCGCCAGCAGATTCGCGTTCCCCTTGTCGAGGCTGATCGTGCTACCACTGATCGTGATGTCCTTGCCCGACACGATATTCACGGTGCCTCCACCTTCGAGCGACGTACCAGTCAGCGCCTGATCCGACGTATGCAGCGCCTCAGCATAGCTACGACCATTACCGCCGCCCGAACTGTTGCTGTTCACAGTCGATGTCGCGCCCGCCGTGCCGAGCGATACATTGCCCTTCGCGGCGATCGTGCCGCCCTGGCCGAGGTCGATCTGCGCGCCGCGCGCCGTCAGGTCGCCGCCCACACCGATATTGGAAACACCCCCCACCTTGACCGTGCTGCCGACAGTCTGGTTGATATCCGTATCCGATACGCCGTTCGCGCGCTCGACTACCTTGTGCTCGCCGGTCTGTTGCGCGCCGAGCGTCCAGTCGCCGCCGATCTGCATTCCCAGACTTCCGCCGACCGACAAGGCGCCCGCATTCTGCTGGAAGTTGCCGCCCGTCACGATCGTCGCATCGCCCGTTACATCGACCTTCGCCACTGGCCCCAGCGTCGTCGTAACCCGCGTCGCCCCCGTGTCGCTAACCTGGTTGAGCGTGTTCGCCGCAGTGTTCAGAACCAGGTTCCCACCCGCCTGCAACCCCAGGCTGCCCGCGTTCAACGTCGCCGACGTCAGGTTCACATCGCCCGTCGTCACCAGCGACATCTGCCCGCCGCTTTGCAGCGTGCCGAATGAACTGTCGATGCTCTGCGCACTGACCGAAAAGTTGTCCGTCGCGCTGATCGTGCCGCTGTTGGTCACCGTCTGCGCGTTCTGCAGATCGATGTTCGTCGCGGCGATAACCGGACCATTAGCCATGTTCTCCTGGCTCGCCTTCGCCAGATAGACCACCGGCACGAGCACCGACTGCCCGTCGACGATCTGCGACTGCATGATCACGACGTTGCCCGTCAACTGCGCCACCTGCGCGGGCGACAGGCCCGTACCAGGCGCCAGATCGAGCGACTTCGCGAGTGCGGCGCCCGACGTCATCAGGGTCTTGAATTCGTCCTGCGTGTTCGCGTAGTTCGTCAGCACCGACTTCCCGGTCATCGACAGGATCTGGTCCTGCACGAGCTTCTGCTCGTAGAACCCGTCGCCCAGCCGCATCTGGATCTTGCCGGGGTTCATGCCCATCTGCTGGAAGTAGTAGTCGCTCGACAGCCACTGCTGCTGGCTCGTGAAGGCCGGGTTCGTCTCGACCAGGTACGGCGCGTTCGGCGCGGTATCCGTGTGGAAGAGCCCGCCTTGCGGCACCGTGATGTTGTTGAGCACCTTGACCGCCGTCGCGGCCGCGATGGTCGGATTGTTGAAGTTCGCGAGGCCGCTGTTGAGAAGGCGGCCGCCCTGGAATGCCACCATCCCGGGATGCACACTGCTCCCTGCGCTGACCAATCCGCTCACCACACCCGCGCCAATGGCCCCCGCGCCGTACGAACCAATCGTCCCGCTCACCGCGCCTGCGCCAATCGCCCCCACGCCCTGCGTGCCGATCGTCCCGCTCACGGCACCGGCTCCCGAGCCCGACACCGTCTGTCCGGGCAGGAGCCCGAGCGGCGTCACCCCTGCGTTGCCCGCCGTGTTGTTGATCGTGACACCCGTACCGCTGAGCGTGCCGCCTGCCGTGAAGGAAGATTCATACGCCGGCAGCGCGTAGGTGTGAATGTCGGCCGGCGCCGCCTGGGTGTAGCCGCCGGGATTGGAGCCGACGAAAGGGGCATCGCCGAACGGCAGCATCCAGTCCCCGATACTGTGATCGTAGTTCGTGTAATGGTACTGTCCGGAATACGTGACCTGCACTTGCGGTGCGGTCTGGCCTTGCCAGCTGTTCTGGTCGATGGTGGCAGGCGACGCGATGTTGCCCGTGGCGGCCACCTGACTCCAGTAGTTCTGGAACGTCCCGACCGACGACGCGTTCAGGTTGCCGCCGGCGAGAATCTGCGCTTCCGGACTGACGGACGCGACCGTATTGGCAATCGCGACGCCCGTGTAGATCGTGTACTGATACCCGCTATTCCACTGGCCACCGTGCGGCGGCACGGTGTACACCCCGCCAGGGAAACTCGCGAGTTGCGTGCGGAGCGCGTCATTGCTCAGGTCAACCCAGCCCACGTAGGGATGATCGGAATTGCAGGCTTCCATGTGAAGGGCAATGCAACCCGACATGCTGATGCCGAGACTATCAAGCAGCGCCGGATCGACCGACGACGTGAAGCCGCCCGTGGTCATCACGCGGCGGGTGTTCGTCACCTGATTGGCGTCGATCTCCATGTCGCCGCCCGACTGGATCAGCGCAGACTGGTTGTGGATCAGATTCGCATTGGTGTAATTGCCGCCTGCGTCCTTGCCGCCGGCCAGCACCACCTTGCCGAGACCGTAGATCGCGGTCATCGCCTGCGAATTGGTCGCGCTCGTGTCGTCCCGGTTTTCGATGTCCGGCGCAAGCAGCTCGAGCGTGCCCGCGCTGTCCGTCGCACCGATCAGCGCGGTGGTGCCCAGATTCGACAGGGTTTGCGTGGCATTCAGCGACACGCTGCCGCCCACGATCGCGCCCGTGTTGGTCAGCGTGTTCGAATGGGTGGTCAGCAGGCCGCCGGCCGCGAGCGTCCCCGAGTTCTCGATGTCGCCCGCATTGATGTTGAGCCCGTTCGTGGCCGACAGTGCGCCGCTATTGCTGAACGTGCCCGGCAGCGTGAAGGTCAGGTTGTGGCCGGCATTGAAGCGATAGTTCGGTGAGGTGGTGAAGTTCCCTTGCAGATTCAACGAAAGGTCGTTGACCGCACTGTACGTGCCGCCGCCTGCGAGCGCATTGGTCGTGACCGACAGGTTCCGGGATGCATTGATCTGGCCGCTCGTGGCGGTCAGCATGCTCGTCGCAATCCCGACGTCGCCCGTCATATTGGCAACGTTGCCGATTTGCCCGCCGGTGTTGTCCAGATTGCCGGTGTTGATCTGCAGGTTCGCGCCGCTCAACTGCCCGCCCTGCGTGTTGGAAATCGACGTTGCGTTCAGCGTCACGTCGCCGTTGCCGCCGATCGAGCCCATGCCGGATGCGCCGCCGGCATTGCTATTGGTGATCTGGCTGCCGCCGTTGATCGTCGTCGCGCCGTTTCCGGTATTGGTGATCGCCCCGCCCGCGTTGTCGATCGACGACGCGGCGAGACTCAGCGTGCTGCCGGTCGCCGCGCCGCCCGCACCGATCACGCCTCCGGCATTGATCAGCGCCCCGCCGCTAGACGCGGTCAGTCCGGTGCCCGACGACAGCCGTCCGTTGGTATTGTTCAGCGTCCCCTGAACGGTCGCGGTCATGACGCCCTGCGAAGCCAGCTTGCCCCCGGTATTGTCGAGACTGCCGACCGACACCGAGGCCCGTCCATTGGTCACGATCTTGCCGCCGACGTTCGTCAGCGACCCGGCGCCATTGCCGGGGTTGATCGTTAGCGTGCCCGTGCCGGCGTGCGTGATCGTGCCGCTGTTGTTGTTCACGGACGCGGAAGCAAGCGTCAGGTCCGTGCTATTGGTCTGGATCACCCCACCGTTGGCGTTGTCGAGCGTGCCGCTCACGCCGAGGCCCATCGTGCCGGTCCCGAGCTGCGTGATCGATCCACCTTCGTTCGTCAGGTTCGTCGCGGTGACACCGAGTTGGTTCGTGTTGAACGTCGATTTCCGTACCGTTGATGAACGCTTCGCTGAAGCGCTTGCCGACGCGGAACTCGACGGTGTTTTTCTGCACCTGATTGCGATAGAACTGGTACTCCGTCTTCACGTCGAAGGTGCTGGACTTGCCGCTCGATACCAGCGTCGAGAACGCGCCCGCGATCTGCTGGTGGTAGTCGTACTGGCTGGCCGTGGTAGTAAATGTCCAGTTGCCCCAGGGGATCGAGTAATACGCGCTGCTGCCGTGCGTGCCGTATTGGCTCGTATGGCCGGTGATGTCGTGGTTGCAGCCGATGTTGAGGAGGTCGGACAGGCCGAACGGATTGTCGAGCGTCAGGCTCACGTTGCCCTGGAACTGGCCGGTCGACTTGAGCCCGCTGTCGTCGGCGCCCGCGGCCAGCGACCACGGCTTTGTGCGCTTGACCGTGATCACGACTCCCGCACAGAAAGCGGCAATTGAATTGACCTGATTTGAACTTGAATATCAGATAAGCGTGAACGGTATGGTCACGTTACCTGTGTTGACACGAAACGATACCGGGTGAACTGGCCGTTTAGAAAACGATCCGCGGATCTTGGACAGCGTCAGAAAGTTCGCAATAGAGCGAAGCATGCAGCAGAGGCGGTTGGGCAAGACGTGCCGCCTGGATCGCTCACCCCCACTCCATTCAAATCGCCCCATTTGGCCGGTGACTACCACTATCCACACAACACACCAGCACCTCCGCATCCTCTTTGCTAAGGCTCAGATAGACATGTCCCACCGAACTGTCGAAATACAGGCTGTCGCCCGGCGTCAATTTGAACGACTTGCCGTTTTCAAAGCACAATTCCAGTTTGCCGCCCAGCACGAAAACGAACTCCTCGCCTGAATGCCGGATGTACTCGGGAAAGTCCGACACGGCCCGCGCGCGAATGTGCGCGCGCATCGGCACCATGCGCTTGCCGGTCAGATTGTTGGCGAGCATGCCGTACTCGTAGTTCGGCGTGTCGTAAATCTCCTGCTTGCCGGATGCCGTAAACGACGGTTTCATCGCACCGGCAGCCGGTTTTCGGCGCCGGCCGAAAATCGCATCGAACTCCAGGTCGAGCGAGTGCGCGAGCGCCGCGAACTTGTCATAGGTCAGCGCGATATCGCCGCGCTCGGCCTTCGAGATCGTCGACACCGCAATCCCGGAGCGCTCCGACAGTTCCGTCAGCGTCAGCCCGCGCGCCTTGCGCGCCTGCCGCAAATGGCCGCCCACCAGTTTGTGGTCGAGCGCGGGCGGCGCCTCGCGCGCCGTTTGTGCCGTTTGTGCCGCTTGTGCGCCGCGCGTGCCGGGCTTGTTCGGGACCTGATCTTTCATCACCGCCTTGGCCATCTCATCGATTTCCCTAAGGAGTCTTTCTCACATACGAGAATTTATTTTTTCTCGTATATGATAACTCACGTCGATTCCACCCTTCCTGTGGGAACCCTATCGTGTCTACTCTTGCTTTCGGTAAGTCGGGTCTGACGAAAACCCACGTCATCACCGCCACGACGATCGGCACGGCGCTCGAATTCTACGACTTCACGATCTACAGCTTTTTCGCCATCCAGATCGGCCAGTTGTTCTTTCCGGGTGCCTCGCCGGTCAACCAGTTCCTGCTGTCGATCGGGGTATTCGGCGTGGGTTTCGTGGTGCGGCCGCTCGGCGGCATCGTAATCGGGGCCTACGCGGACCGCGCCGGGCGCAAGAAAGCGATGGTTCTCACGATCATGCTGATGGCGCTGAGTTGCGCGATGATCGCCTGCGCGCCGACCTATGCGACCGCTGGACTCGCCGCGCCGTTGATCGTGCTGGCCGCACGTCTGATTCAGGGTTTCGCGGCGGGTGGCGAATTCGGCCCCGGCACCACCCTGCTGGTCGAATATGCGACCGACAACACGCGCGCTTTCTTCGCCAGCTGGAACTTCGCGGCCACCGCGGCCGGTCTGGTGCTCGGGGCGCTCGTCGCCACGCTGATCAACGCCACACTGCCCAAACAGGCGGTCCTCGAATGGGGCTGGCGCATCCCCTTTCTGCTCGGCATCGTCGCCGCGCCGGCCGGCATGGTCATCCGCAAGCGGCTCGAAGAAACGCTCGCGGAGCGCAAGCCGGGCGAAGCGCCGCCGCGCGGTGCGTTGAAAGCGGCACTGACCACGCATCTGAAGCTGACCGTACTCGGCACGTTCGCCGAACTGGGCGGTTCCGTGTCCGTCTACATCACCGCGTTTTTCCTGCCGAGCCATGCGGTGCGCGCGCTGCATCTCTCGTCCACGGCCGCTGTCGCGTCGGGCATCGTGAGCTCGCTCGTGCTGTTTGCCGCGGCGCCGCTGGCGGGCATGCTCGCGGACCGCTTCAGCCGCAAGCGCGTGCTGGTCATTTCGCGCGTCGTCATGCTGCTGCTCGTCTATCCCGCGTTCGCCTTTCTCAGCGCGTATCCGTCTATGACCGCGCTGTGCATCGTCTCCGCCGTGCTCGCGGTGTTCGTCGCCGGACAGATCGTGCCTGTGCTCGTGATGATCCCGGAACTCTTTCCGAAGCATGTCCGCGCAACCGGTATTGCGCTGACCTACGTCGTGAGCGCATCCTTCTTCGGCGGCTTCTCGCCGTTTATCGCAAGCTGGCTGGTCGCGCAAACCGGCAACCCGCTCGCGCCGGCCTGGTACGTGGCCGCCGCGTGCGCCATCTCGCTGGTCCCGGTGATCTGGCTGAAAGACCGCACGGGCGAAGCGCTCGCCTGATGAATCGAGGAGGCAACGAGGCACGCATGAGTCACCCAATGAGTCACCCAACAAATCACGCAACAAGTCACAACGAGGAACTGGTTGAACGCAGCGCCGTCGAGCTGCGCCGGATGATCGGCACGAAAGAGATTTCGCCGGTCGAGCTGCTCGACGCCTGCATCGCGCGCATCGAGGCGATCAATCCCGCGGTGAACGCGGTGACCGCGACGGATTTCCCTGCTGCCCGGGAAGCCGCGAAACGCGCCGAAAAACAGGTGCTCGACGGCGAAACGCTCGGGCTGCTGCACGGCTTGCCGCTCGGTGTGAAGGATCTGGAAAATACCGCAGGTCTCCTGACGACCTATGGCTCGCCGATGTCGCGAGGCAACGTGCCCACGCGCGACGTCGTGCTGGTGGAGCGCCTGCGCGCTGCCGGCGCGATCGTCACCGCGAAGACCAACGTGCCGGAACTCGGCGCGGGCGCCAATACGCGCAATCCTGTATGGGGTGCGACCGGCAATCCGTTCAACACCACGTTGAACGCGGGCGGCTCGTCAGGCGGTTCGGCCGCCGCGCTCGCGTGCGACATGCTGCCTGTCTGCACCGGTTCCGACACCGGCGGCTCGCTGCGCATTCCCGCTTCGAAATGCGGCGTGGTGGGCTTTCGTCCGACGCCGGGCCTCGTGCCGAATTCGCGCAAGCTGGTCGGCTGGTCGCCGATTTCGGTGGTCGGGCCGCTGGGCCGCACCGTCGCCGAGGCCTGCCTGCAGCTCGCCGCGACCGCGGGCATCTCGGCGGGCGATCCGCTCAGCTTCGCCGTCGATCCGTTGAGCTTCGCGCGGCCCGGCGACATCGACCTGGGCACGCTGCGAGTCGGCTGGACCGAAGACTTCGGCAGTTGCGACGTCGACGACGAGATCCGCAAGGTGTTCCGCGAGCGCATCGCACTGATCGCGCCGTCGTTCCGTTCGTGCGAACAGGTGAATTTCGATCTCGGCGAGGTGCACCGCTGCTTCGACGTCATTCGCGCCGAGAGCTTCGTCGCCGGTCTGCACGATGCCTATACGCGCGACCCGAACCAGCTCGGTCCGAACACGCGCGCGAACTACGAACTGGGCGCGAGCATGAGTCTCGCCGACAGCGCCTGGGCACAGGCCGAGCAGACCCGCATCTTCAAACGCTTCCAGAGCGCGTTCGACCAATACGACGTGATTCTCTCGCCGACCACACCGGTTTCGCCGTTTCCGTGGCAGCAGCTCTACGCGGCGCAGATCAGCGGGCATGAACAGGACAACTACTATCGCTGGCTCGCGCTGACTTACGTCGTCACGCTGACGACGCATCCGGCTGTGTCGCTGCCGTGCGGCGTCGATCATGCGGGCATGCCGTTCGGCTTGCAGATCGTCGGCCCGTTTCATGGCGACCGCAAGACGCTCGCTGTCGCGCACGCAATGGAACAGGTTTTCGATCAATCGCCGGTATTGCGCCGCCCTCGCCCCGATCTGTCGAAGCTCACCCAGGCGGATCCGTCGCTGAAGTCGATCGTGACGGCGCCGCCTCTTTTCAACGAGTCCGGCCCGAACGGCGCCGGCATTTCAACGGTTTAAGACCATGTCGAACCCAATCGAACGTCTGCAAACGAACGCACGCATGAGCCAGGTGGTCATCGCCAACGGCGTGGTGTATCTGGCCGGTCAGGTGCCCGATACGGCCAACGTCTCCGTGACCGAACAGACCGGCGAAATCCTCGCGCGTATCGACACGCTGCTCGAAGCGGCAGGCGTGGACCGCACGCGCCTGCTGTCGGCGAATATCTGGCTGAGCGACCCGAAGCATTTCGCCGAATTCAACGCCGTGTGGGACGCATGGGTGCCCGCCGGCCATGCGCCGACCCGCGCCTGCGTTCAGGCGTTGCTGATGAAGCCGGGTTGCGATGTCGAAGTCGCCGTGACGGCCCTGTCGGCGTAGTCATCAGTCTGCGAGTTCGTGAGCATGATGAAATTCGATACCGTCGTACTGGGTGCGGGCATTGTCGGCGTATGCGTCGCCGTCCATCTTCAGAAACGCGGCTACCAGGTCGCGCTGGTCGATCGCAAGCTGCCCGGCAACGAAACGTCGTTTGGCAACGCGGGACTCATCCAGCGCGAAGGTGTCTATCCGTATGCGTTTCCCCGCGACCTCGGCACGTTGATGCGCTATGCGCGCAACCGCTCGCCGGACGTTCGGTATCACGCCAATGCCATGCTCAAGTCCGCGCCGTTCCTGTGGCGATACTGGCGCAATTCTCATCCGGTGAAGCATGCGGCGATCGCGAGATCGTATTCGACGCTGATTGAGCATTGCGTGAGCGAGCACCGCGCGCTGGCCGCCAAAGCCGGCGCGAGCGCGTTATTGCGCCCGATCGGCTGGATGAAGGTGTTCCGCACCGAAGCGGTTCGCGACAGTGAAACGCGGCTTGCCGAGCAGTGGCATCGCGAATACGGCGTCGAATATGAATCGCTCGACGCAGCGAGTCTGCAACAGCGGGAGCCCGATCTCGACCGCAGCCTGATTGGCGCGTTGCGCTACACCGCATCCGATTCCGTCAGCAACCCGAACGCGTTGGTCACGGCCTACGCAACATACTTCGAACAGCTTGGCGGGCATTTTTTCATCGGCGATGCGAATTCGCTGCGCGATCATTGGCAGGTGGATACGGCTGCGGGCACGATCACGGCGGCGTCGGCCGTGGTCGCGTTAGGTCCGTGGTCGGATCAGCTGAGCTCGCGGCTGGGCTACCGCCTGCCGCTCGGCATCAAGCGCGGGTATCACATGCACTATGGCGCGCAGCCGGGCGCGCGGCTGAATCATCCGGTCCTCGATGTCGAACGCGGCTACCTGCTGGCGCCGATGGCCAAAGGCATCCGGCTGACGACCGGCGCCGAAATCGCGCTGCATGACGCACCCAAGACGCCCAATCAGCTTGCCGCCGTCGAGCCCGTTGCCCGCACGCTGTTCCCGTTGGCCGAGCGTCTGGACGCCGAACCCTGGATGGGCCGGCGCCCGTGCACGCCCGACATGATGCCGATCATCGGGCCGGCCGCCAATCATCGGGATATGTGGTTCGCCTTTGGTCATGCCCATCACGGGCTGACGCTGGGCCCTGTGACAGGACGGTTGATCGCGGAGATGATAAGCGGCGAGCAGACGCTTGTGGATGTCCGGCCCTTCAGAGTGGACCGGTTTTAGCGGCCGTCGCCCAGCCTCGTTGCATCGCCTCGACCAGTTGCTTCCACAAGAACTCGGCAGCAGGCGACAGGCGCCGGCCAACCCGGTGTATCACCTGATTGCTGAAGTCGCGTGCAATCGGATGATCGATTTCGAGTGCAACGAGTTTGCCTGCGTCGAGATATTGCCGCGCTGCGTCGGTCGACATGAACGCGACGCCAAGCCCCGCCGCTGCAATTGCCTGCGCCGCGCCGAACATATCGCACCGGTAAGCCGGCGTCAGACTGAGCCGCTCCGCGCGAATGATCGAGTCGACGTACTGCTGTACGCCGAAACGCGGCGGCATGAAAATCAGGCGGGCATCGGCAAGCTGCTCGAAGCGGACTCGCTGCAGTCCCGCCAACGGATGACGCGGACTCACGAACGCGCAGAACGGCGCGGCGCGAAACGTGCGCGAGCGGATCGCCGGGTCCATCGCCCCGCCCGCGCACAGACCCAGATCGACCTCGTCGTTGCGAACCATCGCGATGATTTCGGATGTCGCGCCCGTATGCAGATCGACGACGATATCCGGAAACTGAGCACTAAAACGTTCGAGCACGATCGCCAGCAGATTGCCGACGAACCCCTCGCCACACCCGATACCGATCCGTCCACGCCGCAGGCCCCGATAGTCCTCCAGCTGCACCAGCATCTCGGCGTCGCGGCGCCGGCTTTCAAGAAAGTGATCGACGAGACTCAGGCCGATTTCCGTGAGCGCCACGCGCCGGCCCTGCCGCTCGAGCAGCGCCACACCGTGCGTGCGCTCCAGCTGCGTCACCTGCCGGCTGATCACCGACGCATTGATGCCGAGCGCATCCGCCGCCGCCCGCACGCCGCCATGCACGGCGATTTCGTGCAGATAGCGCAGGCTGCGCGGATTCAGGGTGCCTTGCTGAAAGAGATCGGCGTCGTTTGACATGCTTTCCTGACCGTTGACATTCAAGTCAACATTATCGACCTAAAGACGTCATTGATCGCGTGTTTTTGCAGCGAAATACTGACGCTTCGTTTTCCCTAAGCACGTCACTCCAATGGCCGATACCCAGCACTTTTGCACCCTCGACGAAACCCGCGATCTGAACGACGAACTGCGCGGCATTCGTCACCGTTTGCACCAGCACCCTGAGCTGGCTTACCAGGAGTTCCAGACTTCGGATCTGGTCGCCGAAGCACTCGAAAGCTGGGGCTACGAAGTGACGCGGGGTCTGGGTGGAACGGGCATGGTCGCCTCGCTGAAGTCGGGAACGGGGTCGCGGGCCGTTGCCGTACGCGCCGATATGGACGCCCTGCCCATCACCGAGGCCACGGGTCTGCCCTACGCCAGCACTCACCCGGGCAAGATGCATGCATGCGGTCACGACGGTCACACCGCGATGGTCCTCGGCGCAGCGCGGCATCTGGCACGCACGCGCCGCTTTGACGGAACCGTCCATCTCGTCTTCCAGCCTGCCGAGGAAATCGGCACGGATAGCGGCGCGCAGCGCATGATCGCCGACGGTCTGTTCGAACGCTTTCCTTGCGAGGCCATCTTCGGCCTGCACAACCATCCTGGCGCACCGGCGGGTACGTTCATGTTCCGCAGCGGCCCGTTCATGGCCGCATGCGATACCGTCGACATCACGATCCACGGCCGCGGCGGCCACGCTGCGCGCCCCCACCTCGCTACGGATCCACTCGTGATCGGCGCAGGACTCGTGACCGCGCTGCAGACGGTCGTGTCGCGCAA
The DNA here is from genome assembly GCF_003368325.1 of Paraburkholderia caffeinilytica. Classification (NCBI taxonomy): domain Bacteria; kingdom Pseudomonadati; phylum Pseudomonadota; class Betaproteobacteria; order Burkholderiales; family Burkholderiaceae; genus Paraburkholderia; species Paraburkholderia caffeinilytica. The sequence goes on from NZ_CP031467.1 coordinate 4,517,322, forward strand.
CGTCGATCCGATGCAGCCCGCCGTGGTCACGGTCGGCGCGTTCAATGCCGGACACGCGCCCAATGTGATCCCGGAAACGGCACGCCTTCAGCTGAGCGTGCGCTCGTTCGATCCCGCCGTGCGCGCGCTGCTCGAAACACGCATCCGCGCGCTCGCCAACGCGCATGCGGAAGCGCATGGCGCCAGCGTCGAGATCGACTATGTGCCGGGCTACCCGGTGCTCGTCAACAGCGCGCCGGAGACTGAATTCGCGTTGCAGGTCGCTCGCGAACTGGTGGGCGACGAACGCGTGGTCGACGGCTTTGGTCCGATCGCAGGCAGTGAGGACTTCGCCTTTTACCTGCTGGAGAAGCCGGGCTGCTTCCTGCGCGTGGGCAATGGCATGGACACGCCCATGCTGCACAACGCGAAGTACGACTTCAACGACGACAACCTGACCGTCGGCGCCGCATTCTGGACGCGGCTGGTCGAGCGATTTCTTGCGTCGAAAGTCTGAGCGCGCGTCAGAACGCGCAGACAGAACCATCATAACTACGCCTACGGCGAGGACCTAAACGATGTCAACCCAGCCTCTTACGTCGTCCGACACGATTGCGGTGTCGCAGACCCGCATTGTCGTGGCGGCCGTCTTCGGCAATCTGCTCGAGTTCTTCGACTTCACGGTCTACAGCTTTTTCGCGCTGACCATCGCCAAGCTGTTCTTTCCGTCGCAAGATCCGGTCGTGTCGACGCTGCTGGCGTTGTCCGCGTTCGCGATCGGCTTCGTGGCGCGGCCCGTCGGCGGCTTCGTGCTCGGCCATTACGCGGACAAGCACGGGCGCCGGGCCGCACTGACGCTGACGATCTTCCTGATGGCCCTCGGCTCCGCGGCGATTGGTCTCGCGCCGACCTACCAGACAATCGGCATCGCGGCGCCCGTGTTGATCGTGATAGGCCTACGAGCAAGGTAAGCGCAAATTCCTATCATAAGCTCCGTGGTTATGAAAATTGCGCTGATTATTACGATTTGGTGCAGTAACGTCTGATTTTTCTTGCGCTAATCTGAACGGCCCTCTGCGATCCGGATGATCCGCAATGGCTACCCTCGAACGCACCGCGTACCCGCGCTTCCCCGAGGTTCTGGCACCCCGGGAACTGCAAGCCAGCTACACGCCGCTGTCCGACGAACTCGAGTGGGCACGCCGGTCAACGCGCGGCGAGCGGCCTCGATTGGGCCTGCTCGTGCTGCTGAAGGTCTTTCAGCAACTGCACAATTTCCCGCCGCTCGACACGATTCCGGGTGCCATCGTCGATCATGTGCGGGCGGCCGCCAACATTGCGGACACCGTGCCATTTGGCTACGACACCGCGTCGTCCTCGACGCTGTTCCGGCATTACGCCGCGGTACGCGCCTGGCTGAACGTGAAGCCGTATTACGGCACCGACGCGAACGCGATCGCGACACGCGCGGCGCACACGGCGTCGCTGACGATGGACCAGCCGGTCGACATCATCAACGCGACGATCGACGAGTTGATCGCACGCGATGTCGAACTGCCCGCGTTCTCGACGCTGGACCGGCTGACCGAACAGATCCACGCTCGGGCTCAGTCCCGACTGTTCAAGCGCGTCACGCGACGCCTGACCGATGCACAGAAGCTCACGCTCAACCGGATGCTCGCACGCGACCTGTCGAGCCGGCAGACTGCCTACAACCGCATCAAGCGTCATGCGAAACGCCCATCGCGCCAGCATCTGAACCTGCTGATCGACCAGATTGCCTGGCTTGACGAACTCGGCGATTTTTCACTGGCCGTCGCTGGAATTCCCGCCTCAAAGCTGCGCTCGCTCGCGAATCAGGCGATGGCGCTCGATGCGTCGGCGCTCAGGAACGACACACTGCCCGAGAAGCGCTACACACTGATCGTCGCGCTGCTCAACCGCATGCGCGTGCGCGCCCGCGACGATCTTGCCGACATGTTTGTACGGCGCATGGGCGCCATCCACAAGCGCGCGAGCGACGAGCTGGACGTGATCCAGCGCAAGCAGCGTGATCAGGTCGAGGACCTCGTCGTCCTGCTGGATGGCGTGGCCGACATCCTCGCCGACGAATCCGACGAGACGGCCATCGCCAGGGCAGTCAGGAAGCTGCTCGCGCCGAAAGGTGATCTGGAGCCGCTGCGCGAGAGCTGTGCGGCGATCCGTGCATTTAGCGGCCGCAACTATCTGCCGCTGCTCTGGAAGCACTTCAAGGCCCACCGTTCAGTCATGATGCGTGTCGCCCGTACGCTCGAATGGGATTCGACCAGCCCGGTCCGTTCGCTGCTCAATGCACTCGACGTCGTGCTGAAAAACGAGTCGCGGCATCGCGAGTGGATCGAGGCCGACGTCGATCTGGGCTTTGCCGCGCCGCGGTGGCGCAAGCTCGCGCGTCGCTCACACGGCGACGGAGCGCCGACCAATCGCCGGTACCTCGAGCTCTGCGTGTTCTCGTACATGGCCGAGGAGCTACGGGTCGGCGACCTGTGCGTATCCGGCTCTGACGCCTACGCTGACTATCGCGACCACCTGCTGCCGTGGCGGCAATGCGAGCAGCAGTTGCCAGACTATTGCGACAAGCTCGGCATGCCAACGACCGGCAGTGACTTCGTGCACCATCTGCGTCAATGGCTGACGGCCGCCGCCCGCAAGCTTGACGACGAACTGCCGCGCAAGCGCGAGCACGTCGTAATCGACCGTCATGGCGAACCGATCCTGCGCAAAACCGTCGCGAAGGAGATTCCGGCGAGCGCGATCGCACTCCAGGAGCGGCTCAACGCCCGCCTGCCGACGCGGAACATGCTGGACATCCTCGCGAACATCGAACACTGGACGCATTTCACGCGGCACTTCGGGCCGCTGTCCGGGAGCGATCCCCAGATCCGCAAGGCTGCCGAGCGCTACCTGCTGACCGTTTTCGCGATGGGCTGCAATCTCGGCCCGACCCAGGCGGCCCGCCATCTCGACTCGGATGTAACCGCGCACATGCTCTCGTTCGTCAACCGTCGGCATATGAGCCTGGACAAGCTCGAAACCGCACAGCGCGAACTGATCGAACTGTACCTGCGGCTGGATCTGCCGAAACACTGGGGCGATGGCAAGACGGTAGCGGCCGACGGAACACAGTACGACTTCTACGACAACAACCTGTTGGCCGGCTATCACTTCCGCTACCGGAAGATGGGGGCGGTCGCGTACCGGCATGTCGCCGACAACTATATCGCGGTGTTCCAGCACTTCATTCCGCCGGGCGTCTGGGAAGCGATCTATGTGATCGAGGGGCTGCTGAAAGCGGGTCTGTCGGTCAAGGCCGATACCGTCCATGCCGATACGCAGGGGCAGTCGGCTGCCGTTTTCGCGTTCACGTACCTGCTCGGCATCAACCTGATGCCGCGGATCCGAAACTGGAAGGATCTCGTCCTGTACCGGCCGGACGGCAAGGCCAGGTACAGGCACATCGACAAGCTGTTCACGGCGACCATCGACTGGGTGCTGATCGAGCAGCACTGGCAGGAGCTGATGCAGGTCGCGCTGTCGATTCAGGCGGGTACGATCTCGTCGCCGCTGCTGCTGCGCCGGCTTGGCTCCGAAAGCCGCAAGAACCGGCTGTACCTGGCCGCGCGCGAACTCGGCAACGTCGTTCGCACGGTGTTTCTGCTCGAGTGGATAGGCAGCCTCGAATTGCGGCAGGAGGTCACCGCGAACACGAACAAGATCGAGTCGTACAACGGCTTCTCCAAGTGGCTGTCGTTCGGTGGCGACGTGATCGCCGAGAACGAGCCGGAGGAGCAGCAGAAACGGCTACGCTACAATGACCTGGTCGCGTCGGCCGTGATCCTGCAAAACACGGTGGACATGATGCAAGCGCTGCGCGAGATGGCGGCAAACGGCGAGAAAGTGCGCGCCGAAGACATCGAGTTTCTGAGCCCGTACCCGACCCACAACATCCGGCGCTTCGGCCACTATAAACTGCACCTGGATCGTCGGCCGGAGGCCTGGATCAAAGACCCGCTGTTCGGCCATGCAGCCCGTACCTACGCATCCCGCCCATGACTGCACGCCCGGCCATCACTACGACCTGTTTCGGCGATGTCGACACCGCCGCGCTTGAGCGGCTCGAATCGAGCTACGACACAACCCGCTTGCTGACCGCCGTCGATATCGTCGATCGCCTCCGCGCGCAGTTGCACGATCCCGAAGGGCTGCGCGATGATCTGCTGGGAATTCACAGCATGGCGCACGCGGTCTTGAACGGCGCACCGTCTGTGCCATCGCGACACGATGGCTCCTTTCCGGAGCAGGTGCTGGATGCACTGCACCTGATTGACGAATTTATCGTAGAACTGACGCGGGTGAGAACGATTCTTGATCCGCTCGAAGCGTTGTACCCGGACGATGCGTTCGGCGAAGATTGAGTGTGTGTGGGCGAAACGCTTGCAGGGGTAATCGCGGGACTCAAATGACTCTGAGCGCCTCGGGCGATGTAAGAGCCGCGTTTACTGTGGCTCTCGGAATGTGCCCACACTTCCTGGGTCGTTTCAGGCCGATGCAGGTGGCAAAATCAGCCAAGTCTGAAGGGCACCCCGGATGGCGGCCGAAGCTCGGCCGCCTGCCGTGACCGGTGAGCCGAAACGGGAGACGACGGCGCGGCTGCTGTGCCGCCTGCGCCGTCGCCGTACCTGATGCCGACGTGGGTCCTGACGGACCGTGTTGTTAGCTGGTGGTCTTCGTTCCACTCACGTCTGTCTCCCTCCTTTCGAGACGCAGATAGGTGTCTGCCGCTACCAGCCCGAACACGATGTGGGCAATGAGGCTCATCCAGCCTCGGGCGTCTGCGAACCACGGAAACAACCGGGTCATGCCGTAGAAGTTGACCAGGTACACGGCGACACCGAATAAAGCCCCCACCAGCGAGGCCATTCCGATGCTCGAATCAAAGCTGAACGGCGCCATGATCACCGCCAGAATGAGCGCGAAGACGATCGATAGCGCAAAGTGGACGACGAGCGCCACCAGCATGATGCCCGGGTCAAACGTGGCAGGTCGGGCAAGCGCATCACGTCCCAGGGCGATTGCCGCGATCATTTGCGGTGGTCCCCATGGGCTCTGCCCCGTGACCCACATGGCTACGAGCTCGAGCACCAGGAAAACCACGCCAGCGACACAGCCGCCGATCACGGCCGCGCGCCAGTCAGGCGTACGGCGAGTGAAATGGTGCGAATGCATGTGAAGTTCCATAGCGACCTCCTTACAGTAAAACAGCTCACCTGTGCCGCTCGCGCGAGCCATCCTGGACGACATTGGCGCGCCTGCGCCCTGATTGATATATTTCGGGTTCCCGACAGCGTGCCTCGTCGCGCAGCTTCCGCCTTCGACGTTCCGTTCCGCACGAAAACCTACTGCGGCTGCTCGATCATCAGATAGCGAACGACCAGCGCCGGATCGACGATTTCCAGAATGAGCCGGCGCAGAATGCGATTGCGCATGTGGTCCTCATCCAGCAGCCATGGACCGCCGACGTCGCTCAGATGACGGGAAATCGCGTCGCGCATGGCGTCGCCTTCCGAAGGCGCGTCCAGCCGCACCGCCAGCAGCCCGGCGATTACGTCATCAAGCTCAATGCTCAAAGGCGTGGAATCAATCGTCAAATTCAGCTTCATGTTCACCAAAAATGGAAATCGTGTCCGCCGCAACAGCGAACGGCGCGGACCGGCTATTACGAGATGTCCGTGTATCGATTCGTCCAAGCCTGGAATCGAGCCGAAGCATGGCATTGCTGCGGCTTACCGCTTCGTCTTCACCTCCTTGAACTCGGCATCGACCACGTCCTCCTCCCTTGTTCCGCCACCGGCCTCCTGACTGGCCGAGCCTTCTGAGCCACTGGCTGCCTGCGACTGCACGTCGGCATACAGCTTTTCGCCGAGCTTCTGCGAGGCCGTGGCGAGCGCATGCACCCGGGCGTCGATCTCGGCCTTGTCGGATCCCTTGAGCGCTCCCTCGAGCTCCTTGATCGCGGCTTCGATCTTTTCCTTCTCACCCGCCTCCAGCTTGTCGCCGTACTCGGTGAGCGCCTTCTTCGTGCTATGCACCAGGGCATCGCCATGGTTACGCGCGTCAACCAGCTCACGCATCCGGTGATCTTCAGCGGCGTGGGCCTCGGCATCCCTCACCATCTTCTGTATTTCCTCCTCGGACAGACCTGAATTGGCCTTGATGGTGATGCGGCTTTCCTTGCCGGTCGCCTTGTCTTTGGCCGACACGTGCAGGATGCCATTCGCGTCGATGTCGAACGTCACCTCGATCTGCGGCACGCCGCGCGGCGATGGTGGGATGCCTTCGAGGCTGAACTCGCCCAGCAGCTTGTTGCCCGTGACCATCTCGCGCTCGCCCTGATAGACCTTGACCGTCACGGCAGGCTGGTTGTCGTCGGCGGTGGAGAAAATCTCCGAGAATTTGGTCGGGATGGTGGTGTTCTTCTCGATCATCCTGGTCATCACGCCGCCCTGTGTTTCGATGCCGAGCGACAGCGGCGTGACGTCAAGCAGCAGCACGTCCTTGCGCTCACCTGCGAGCACCGCGCCCTGGATGGCCGCGCCCGCCGCCACGGCTTCGTCAGGATTGACGTCCTTGCGCGGCTCGCGGCCGAAAAACGCCCGAACCTTGTCCTGCACCCTGGGCATGCGGGTCATCCCGCCCACCAGAATCACGTCATCGATCTTGTCCACTGCCACGGCGGCGTCCTTGATGGCGATGCGGCATGGCTCCATCGTGCGCTCGATCAGATCTTCGACCAGTGCTTCGAGCTTGGCCCGCGTGAGCTTCAGCGTGAGATGCCTGGGTCCGCTCGCGTCGGCCGTGATATACGGCAGATTGATTTCGGTCTGCTGGGTCGACGACAGTTCGATCTTCGCCTTTTCGGCCGCCTCCTTCAGGCGCTGCAGTGCGAGCACGTCCTTCGACAGGTCGACGCCTTGCTCCTTCTTGAACTCGCCGATGATGTAGTCGATGATGCGCTGGTCGAAGTCCTCGCCGCCAAGGAACGTGTCGCCGTTGGTCGAGAGCACTTCGAACTGTTTCTCGCCCTGCACGTCGGCGATCTCGATGATGGAGATGTCAAAGGTGCCGCCGCCGAGGTCGAACACGGCGATCTTGCGGTCACGGTTTTCCTGCTTGTCCAGGCCGAACGCGAGCGCCGCCGCAGTCGGCTCGTTGATGATCCGCCTTACTTCAAGGCCGGCGATGCGGCCGGCGTCCTTCGTGGCCTGCCGCTGGCTGTCGTTGAAGTAGGCGGGCACCGTGATGACGGCTTCAGTGACAGGTTCGCGGAGGTATTCCTCGGCGGTCTTCTTCATCTTGCGCAGCACCTCCGCCGATACCTGCGGCGGGGCAAGCTTCTTGTCCTGCGCCTCGACCCATGCGTCGCCGTTGTCGGCCTTGAAAATTCTGAAAGGCATCAGGCCGATGTCCTTCTGCACTTCCTTCTCTTCGTAGCGGCGGCCGATCAACCGCTTGACGGCAAACAGCGTGTTTTTTGGATTGGTCACGGCCTGGCGCTTCGCCGGTGCGCCGACGAGCACTTCGTCCTCGTCCATGTAGGCGACGATCGACGGCGTGGTGCGCGCACCTTCCGAATTTTCGATTACCTTGACCTGACTGCCTTCCATCAGCGCCACGCACGAGTTCGTGGTGCCGAGGTCGATGCCGATGATCTTGCCCATGGTTTTCACTCGCTCGATCTGGTTCGGGGAATGCCCCGTGAATCCCGCTCCGTTACGCCGTCATCCCACTGCGCATCCCGGTCAATACTCCATCTCGGGCGGTGACACGGCGGGCCGGGCCTCTTCCTTCGGCAACTCCGCCACCACCGCGTCCGTAGTGAGGATCAGCCCGGCGACCGACGCGGCGTTCTGCAGGGTCGTGCGCGTCACTTTCGTTGGATCGACCACGCCCATCTCCATCAGGTCGCCATAGGTATCGGTAGCCGCGTTCCAGCCGAAGTTGCCGGACTGCTCCAGCACCCGGTTGAGCACGACCGAGGGCTCTTCGCCCGCGTTCAACGCGATCTGCCGCAGCGGTTCCTCCAGAGCGCGCAGCACGATCCTGATGCCGGCATCCTGGTCGGTGTTGGCGCCCCGTAGTTCCTTGAGCGCCGCGCGAGCGCGCAACAGCGCAACGCCGCCGCCCGGCACGATGCCTTCCTCGACGGCCGCACGCGTGGCGTGCAGCGCATCCTCCACGCGCGCCTTCCTCTCCTTCATTTCGACTTCGGTGGCCGCCCCTACCTTGATCACCGCGACGCCCCCGGACAGCTTCGCGATGCGCTCCTGCAACTTCTCCCTGTCAAAGTCGCTAGTCGTCTCTTCGATCTGGCGCCGGATCGTCTGAATGCGTCCATCGATCGTCTTGCGGTCACCCGCGCCGTCGATGATTGTGGTGGCCTCCTTCTCGACCTCCACCCGCTTGGCCCGTCCGAGGTCTTCCAGCGCCACCTTCTCGAGCTGCTTGCCGGTTTCCTCCGAAATCACCAGGCCGCCGGTCAGCGTCGCGATGTCTTCCAGCATCGCCTTGCGTCGATCGCCGAAGCCCGGCGCCTTCACCGCCACCGTCTTGAGGATGCCGCGCAGCGAGTTCACCACGAGCGTGGTCAGGGCCTCACCCTCGACGTCCTCGGCGATGATCAGCAACGGCTTGCCCACCTTGGCGACCGCTTCCAGCACGGGCAGCAAGTCGTGGATGCTCGAGATCTTCCGGTCATGCACGAGAATGTACGGTTCCTCAAGCACGGCGAGTTGCTTCTCGGGATCGGTGATGAAATATGGCGAGAGCCAGCCGCGATCGAACTGCATGCCTTCGACTACCTCCAGTTCGCTCTGCAGCGACTTGCCTTCTTCAAGGGTGATCGCGCCATCCTTGCCGACCTTTTCCATCGCTTCGGCGATGATCCGGCCGATCTCCTCATCGGCATTCGCCGAGATGGCGCCGACCTGGGTGATTTCCTTGCTGGTCGTCACGGCTCTCGAGAGCTTCCTGAGCTCCTCGACGACGACCGCCGCGGCCTGGTCGATGCCGCGCTTCAGGTCCATCGGATTCAGGCCGGCCGCGACGTACTTCATGCCTTCCCGCACGATGACCTGAGCCAGCACGGTGGCGGTGGTCGTGCCATCACCGGCGACATCGGAGGTCTTCGCGGCGACCTGCCTGACCATCTGGGCGCCCATGTTCTCGAACCGGTCGCGCAGTTCGATCTGCTTCGCCACGGTGACGCCGTCCTTGGTGACCGTCGGTGCGCCGAACGATCGCTCGAGCACGACGTTGCGTCCCCTTGGACCGAGCGTGACCTTGACCGCGTCGGCAAGCAGATTGACGCCCGTCAGAATGCGGTGGCGGGCGAGATCGTGAAACTTGACGTCCTTGGCTGCCATTTTCCAGTTCCTCCCGACATGTCAGACAAAATGCAACACCGTGCGATGGCGCCGCCATCGATCTCCTCATGAAGCGGAATCCGCGGTCACCACCGCCAGTAGGTCAGCTTCGCGCATGACCAGCAGCTCTTCGCCTTCGACCTTGATGGCGGTGCCGGCATACTTGCCGAACAGCACGCGGTCGCCCACCTTGACGTCCGGTTCGCAACGGCGGCCATCCTCGAGCCGCGTGCCGGGGCCGACGACAATCACTTCTCCGTGGTCGGGTTTTTCGGCAGCAGTATCGGGGATGACGATGCCTGCTGCGGTCCTGCGCTCCTGTTCCTGCCGCCTGACCACGACCCGATCATGCAAAGGACAGATTTTCATGATTGGCTCCGTGTCGTCACAGATGCTGTCTATGGGGATTCGGTAGTATGCCGAATCGACTGCATGGCGATTCCGCGCGGGGTGCTCAACCGGCCCCCGACCTCACTGCGGAGCGCCTGATCGCCGATCTTCCGCGGGTTGACCAGATCCCCTGGCCGGGGGCAACAGACGCACCTTTTGCACGTCCCGACGCCCGGCGCGCCCGCGGCGCACCGGCCTCGGACGCCGGCGTGCACGCAATGGGGTCGCTGGCCAGAAAGGTTTCCCGCAGCGCCTCGTCGAGCAGCGCATCTGCATCAGCGAGGTCCGAGTGTGGCGTCCTGAGGGTCTTCATCGTTCACCTCCATGCCGAGCCCTACGCGGCGTATCTCCCCGCGTGGCGTCATCGAACTCCCGGGTCAGCCGGGACGCCGGTGGCGGCATGCCGGCCACGACGTAGTCTCCGGCCACGCCTGCGTCCTGGGGCGTGAATCGCAGCTCGCGGAGTCGGGCCTTGAGAAACGCATCGGCATCCACGAGCCAGCGCTTGAGTTCGTGCTCGCTGGTGCCGAGCACCTGAGCGGCGGAGGCTCGGGGCACGGCTTCCATCCGGCACAGCACCAGCGCCTGGCGCCACGACGTCGGCATGTCTGCAATAAGCGCTGCCACGAGTCGACGTGTTTCCTTTGCGCTCAATTCCTCTTCGGGCGTACCGTCGGCCGCCGGCGTCACGTCTTCGAGTCGCAGCACTTCGTCGGGTTGCCAGTATTCGAACAGGATCTCGTCATCGTCTTCGTGCGGCTCGCGCAACTGAACCGGCGGTCTGCCTTCCAGGGAGATCCAGCGGCCCTCGTCGGTCTGCCGGCGGCTCACGTCCTCGGCGAGCAAGTCGAGCGCGATCTGGTAGAGCCACTGTCTCGGCTCGAGCTTGCGTGGACGCCGCGCGAGTCTTTCGCAGGCGCGGGCCAGCGTCTCGTCGACGACCTCATCCACGGCGGGGTCCCCTGGTGCGAGGTCGCCGCGCGCCTGCAGGTAGGCGAGTTCGCGCTCCACGAAGCGCTTGAGCTCCGGCAGCAATGGGCGCACGAGCTCACTGAACAGCGCTAGCCCGGCTGCGACCGGACCGGCCGCCGCGCCTTTGAGCCGACGCAACCCGGCGCGGCGCTCCTTGCGGCGCCAGTTGTCCTCGTGACGCAGGTGGGCGCTGTGGCGCTCGAGTTGCCGCTCCAGTTCCACGAAGGACAGTTCGAGGGCTTTTTCGAGTTCGGGCGACTCGTCCGAGCAGGCGAGCGTGGCACTCGGCAATCCGAGCCGGAGCCTTGCCCGGTAGAGACTGCGATGGCCGCTTCGTTCGAGGGTCGCACGCAACCGGACGAGTTCGGCGGGGAAGTGCGACAGGTGCGGCTGGAGGTGTCGGCCGAGGAGATTGCCAACCAATCGTTCCAGGTCGGGGCGGGCAAGCTCCGAAATGTTCCGGTAACTGATCGCCGTTTTCATGACAGTCCTGCACGTCTTCCAGTGGCCGCCGCATCGGAGGCGGCCGTCACTCCCTCAGGGGCGGGCGCGCGATCGCCGGCGGGACCACCGGCCCGACGCTTGCGCTGCGAGGCTCACCGTATCCGGTGAGGTTTCGCTTCGCACCCCTGACTCTGCCCGCTCGCTGTGTTTCCCAGACACTCGTCATCCGACGTCACGGGCATACGCCATTTGCCCTTCATCGCTATCCGGGCTGGCAACACAAAATATAAAAACAGTGGCGAAAAAATCAAGGGCCGCGATGCATTGCTGGACGTCGCAGGCGACTGCGAGGACATCCGCCCGAGCGGGCGGATTGAAGGCGCAGAAAATGGACACCGCGCACGGTCGTGCATGCGCCTTCGAAGCTCTCCTGTCGGGTCAGTAGATCGGAAACACGAAGTCCGGCGTCGGTGCAAACTGGATTCCGGTATCCGGACAGGTGATGCGCCCTCTCACCGCGACCCGCTGGTTCAGATACGGCAACAGCAGCAAGTGTTCGGTGGTGCCGGCCTGGCCGAGCAGGATGTCGGTCACGACCTTGTCGCTGCACGGTGAAGCGGCCGGGCGATCCAGCCGGATCGTCGTATAGTCTCCCGGCGCGAACTGCCCGTTGCCCCGCTGGATAGTACCGGCGATCCAGATGTCCTGCTGGACTGGCAATGCCCGCGGCAGTGGCGCAATAGCGACCACTGCTGCAGGGAAGGCGCCCGCGGCCAGGGCGGCCGCGGCGAGTAACCCGCGTGATCGTATTTTCATGGTGATGCTCCCATTCCGCGACAGACGCCGCCGCGTCCGCACTCGCCGGCAGGAGACGAGAGCCGGCGCCTGCAGGACGGCGGGACGCAGGCTCGATCATTGGATCGGCGGTGCTGCACCAATCTTCTCTGACAACATCCGCTCGTAGACACCAAAGTGCAGATCGACCTCCTTCTGCGTAACATGTGTGACCGTGATGTTGATCTGGTCAGGTAACAGGCCCAGCACGACCGCCACCGCGGCTTCAAGTTGCGGTGCACAAACCTTGTCTTCCACCATCGTCGTGCCGACCAGCACGTCGTAGGTCTTTTCCTGCCGACAGACAACCTCGACGAGTCGCGCCCGTGCGCTCATGTTGTTGTCGATCGCGAGCCTGACGACCTCCACCACGGTGCGCATCGTCTCGGTCGGAAAGCCCTTCGTCGAGCGCAGCCGGATACGATGCCTGCCCAGCGTAAGCCAGTCCGTGTCGAATTCCATGACGTCCTCCATATGCAGTTCCAAGCCGCTGCGATGATAGGTTCCAGCGCCGAAATTTCAAGTGCAAAAATCTGCCGACGCCCCTTGAAATTTTCTGCAGAGTTCCTATCTTAAGTTTCGCTCAGGCAGCCGCGCGGATCGCTTCATTCCGTGCGCTGCGTGTTTCGATTTGTTTGTCAGCAGTCTGGCAGGCGAACTGGAGCGCGTAGGCCCGTTCGCATCCCGGCTGCACTCAAGGAGGATACGATCATGAGCGATCTTTACTTCGGAACCGACCTCTTCGGCGAGTTTGACCGCCTGCAGCAGCAGATGGCGCAACTCTTCGGCGGTTTCCCGTCCAGCATCCGCGCCGGCCGTTTCGGCGCGTTTCCTCAGATCAACATCGGTGCGACCGACGAGTCGATCGAGATTGTCGCCTTCGCCCCAGGCATCAACGCCACCGAACTCGACGTATCGGTCGACAAGGGCCTGCTGACCATCAGCGGCGAACGCAAATCGACACAACCTGACACTGGTAGCGAGACGCGCACCTATGCGCAGGAGCGCTTTGCCGGCATCTTCCGGCGCGTCATCGAGCTGCCGGAGACCGCCGATCCCGATAAGGTTCAGGCGCGCTACGAAAATGGCTGCCTGTCGATCAGCATCGGCAGGCGCGAATCGTCCAAGCCGCGCGCTATCACTGTCCAGTAATCCGAGGAGGCGATCATGACTGACACGACCCAACTGGCTGAACGCGACCAATCCGCAGTGGCGCGTCGCGACACTGAACAGCCCGCGCGCCGGATCACGCTCACCCCGGCCGTCGACATATACGAGGACCCCCAGGGCGTCACGCTGTGGGCTGATCTGCCCGGCGTGACGAAGGACAAGCTGGACGTCAAAGTTCACGACAGCAGCCTCTCGATCGAGGCCGAGGCGGTGGTGCCGACGCGGGCAAACCTGCGGCTGCAGCATGCCGAGGTCCGCGAACCGCACTTCGCCCGGACGTTCACGCTGTCACCGGACTTCGATACGTCAAAGATCGAGGCGAACCTCCAGGACGGGGTGCTGAAGCTGACGATCCCACGCCGCGACGAGGCGCGTCCACGGCGCATCGAAGTCAAGACCAGCTGACCCGCCAGCAATGGCAGGTCAGAA